>NZ_DLMO01000005.1:824-4031 GCF_002479325.1 Brevundimonas sp. UBA7534 | reverse complement strand
GACCGGATCGGTCGCGTCCAGCATCGGCGGGTACCAGTGATAGCCGGCGAACACCTCGTCGGCCCCCTGGCCCGACTGAACCACCTTGATGTGTTTGGAGACTTCCTGGCTGAGCAGATAGAAGCCGACGTTGTCGTAACTGACCATCGGCTCGGACATCGCGCCGATGGTGCCCGGCAGGGCCTCCATCAGCCGCTGGTGCGGCACGAAGATCTGGTGGTGCTTGGTGCCGTAGTGTTTGGCGATCAGGTCGGAATAGACGAACTCGTCGCCCTTCTCGCCGTTGGCCTCCTCGAAGCCGACGGAAAAGGTCATCAGGTCCTTCTGGCCCAGTTCCGCCAGCAGGCCGACGATCAGGCTGGAGTCCACCCCGCCCGAGAGCAGCACGCCGACCGGCACGTCCGCGACCATGCGGCGCTTCACCGCCTCGCGCAGACTGTCCAGCACCCGGTCGCGCCAGTCGTCGGCCGTCAGCGACGCATCCTCCGGGTGGCGGGTCATGTCGGGCTGCCAGTAGAGGCGGTCCTTGGCCGTCCCGTCGGCCTCGATCACGCGGATCGTCGCCGGCGGAAACTTCTTCACGCCCTTCAGGATGGTGTGCGGCGGCGGCACTACGGCGTGGAAGGTCATGTAGTGGTGCAGGCCGACCGGGTCGATGGTCTTGTCCACATCGCCCGCCGCCAGCAGGGCCGGCAGGGTCGAGGCGAAGCGCAGGCGCTTGCCGCTTTCGGCCAGATACAGCGGCTTGATGCCGAACCGGTCGCGGGCGATCACGGTGCGGCCGGTGTCACGCTCATGCAGGACGAAGGCGAACATGCCCTTGAACCGCTCGACACAGGCCTCGCCCCAGGCCTTCCAGGCCTTGATGATGACCTCGGTGTCGCCGTGCGAGAAGAAGCGGAAGCCCATCCCCAGCAGCTCTTCGCGCAGTTCGGGATAGTTGTAGATGCAGCCGTTGAACGCCAGGGTCACGCCCAGGTCGGCGTCCACCATCGGCTGCTGTGCGGCTTCCGACAGGTCGATGATCTTCAGGCGCCGATGGCCCAGCCCCAGCGGGCCGCGCATGACAATGCCGGACCCATCCGGTCCCCGGGGCGAGAGCGCATCGGTCATCCGCTGCACGGCGCCGGCGTCGGCCGGCCGTCCGTCGAAATTGATCTCGCCGCTAAGACCGCACATGGGGCCTCCTTGAATTGTGGATGCAGCGCGTACAAATGGTTAGTGCACGAAAGAGTTCAACCGGATGGACGCATTTTCTCCGCAATCCGACGCCGATCCCACCGAATCCCTGGTCCGGTCGGTGCGCCGCATCGCCCAGGCGATCGACGTCCGCTCGCGCGAGATCGCCCGCGTCACGGGCCTGACCCTGCCGCAGTTGCTGGTTCTCCAGGCCGCCCGCGCCCTGGGCCAGGTCAGCACCAGCGCCCTGTCGCGCGAGGTGTCGATGTCGCCGCCGACCGTGGTGGCGATCCTGGATCGGCTGGAAGCGCGCGGCCTGGCGGAACGCTACCGGTCCACCTCCGATCGTCGGATCGTGCATGTGCGTCTGACCGAGGCGGGCCTGTCGGCCCTGTCGACCGCGCCGGGGCTGCTGCGCCCCGACGCCCTGACCCGCCTGGACGCCCTGCCGAGGGACCGGCGCGAGGCGATGGCCGCAGCCTTGGCCTTGGCTTCCGACCTGATCGCGCCGCCGCCCGCACGGTCTAACGACGACGCCGACTGACCTTATCCCGCGTCGACGCTGGCGCAGTAGCGCGCGATATAGGCGTCCTGCGTCGGCAGTCGGGACGCGCTCTGCCGGATCGCGGTCCTCAGCCGCGCCAGGCTGGACAGCAGGGCCTCGTCCGGCACCGCGTCGGCGAGCCGGTGATGGTGACGCGGGACGATCCCCTGCCCCAGATAGACGGCGACCCAGCTGGGATGCAGGAACAGGCCCTCCCGATATTCCTGCACCGCGCCCCGCGCCCGGAACAGGTCGATCTTTTCGGCCAGGCTGTCGGGCAGGCGCATGGTGCGGACGTGGTCCCAGAACGGCGTGTCGTCCCGCTCGGTCGCGCAATAGTGCAGGATGATGAAATCCCGGATCCGGGCGTATTCCACATCCATCTGGCGGTTGAACTCGGTCGCGGACGCCGGGTCCGCCACGGCGTTGGGCCACAGTTCGATCAGCTTTGTGATGGCGATCTGGATCAGATGGATGCTGGTCGATTCCAGCGGCTCGATGAAGCCCGACGACAGCCCCACCGAGACGCAGTTGGCGATCCAGTTGCGCGTCCTCTGTCCGGCGATGAAGCGCAGGACGTTCGCCGTCTTCAGCGGCGCGCCCTCCAGCCGTTCCAGCAGCCGTTCGGTCGCCGCCTCGGCATCGACGAAGGCGCTGGCGAAGACATAGCCGTTGCCGACCCGGTGCTGCAGGGGGATGCGGAACTGCCAGCCCGCCTCCAGCGCGGTCGCGCGCGTATAGGGCGCGGTCGGCTGGTCGCTGGCGCAGGGAATGGCCACAGCGCGATCGCATGGCAGCCAGTGCGACCAGTCCGTGAACCCGGACTTCAGCGTCTGCTCGATCAGCAGCGCGCGGAATCCCGAACAGTCGACGAACAGATCGCCCTCCACCACCGCGCCGCTTTCCAGCACGACGGCGGACAGGGCGCCGCTCTCGCCGTCCTGCATGACCTCGACGATCCGCCCCTCGATGCGGCGCACGCCGTGCCGCTCGGCGAACGTCCGCAGGAACCGCGCATAGAGGGTCGAATCGAATTGATAGGCGTAACCATAGGTGGACAGCAGCGACCGCGCGTTCTCGACCGGCGGCGCGAAACGGCCTTCCCTCGCCGCGACGATCGGCAGCGAATAGTCGTCCAGGGGTCCGACGTCGCCCAGGCTTCGCCCCCTCAGCCAGTAGTGATGGAACGGCGCCTCCCCGCCCGGTGCGCCATAGTCGCCGAACGGATGGATGTAGCTGTCGCCGACACGGCCCCAGTCGTTGAATTGAATGCCCAGTTTGAAGGTGGCGCGCGTGGCCTTCATGAACTCGGCCTCGTCGATGCCCAGGCGTTCGTTGAAGGCGCGGATGTGCGGCAGGGTGGATTCGCCCACCCCCACCGTGCCGATGGCCTCTGATTCCACCAGCACGACCTGAACGCCGGTCGGGGCGACCAGGCGGGCCAGGGCGGCGGCCGTCATCCATCCCGCCGTTCCGCCGCCGAC
>NZ_DLMO01000005.1:0-687 GCF_002479325.1 Brevundimonas sp. UBA7534 | reverse complement strand
CGTTCCGCCGCCGACGATCACCACGCGACGTATGCCGCCTTCGGCTTTGATCGGTGGGGTCAACACCTGCGCTCCTCCATGCCGCGACACCTTCACCGACAGGGTGTCCGGCTGCGGCGGCCGCGACAACACCGCCGTTGCGACAGCGCTGTCAAGCGGTAGGATCGGCGTGGGAGAACCGGGGCGCCGCCCCCGGTCAGGGAGGACACCATGAGATTTAAGACCGTCCTGCTGGCGGCCGCGGCCATCACGACCGCCACGGGCGCAGTCTGGATCGCGCCTGTCGCCCGCGCTGACGACATCCGCGCCATACGCATGAGCCAAGTCGGCTTCGAGACCGAGGGTCCCAAGACGGCGACCGTCGCGGACGTTTCGCGACGCCCCCTGCCCTGGCGGGTGGTGGACGCCTCGGGGCGTGAAATGGCGGCGGGCGAAAGCGTGGTGTTCGGCGCCGACGCGGCCTCGGACCAGCCGGTGCACACCGTGCTGTTCTCTCAGGTCCAGACGCCTGGCGAAGGCTATCGGCTGATTGTGGGCGCGCACGAAAGCCGCCCCTTCCGCATCGCCGACCATCCGCATCGGTCGCTGCAGTACGACGCCCTGGCCTATTTCTATCAGAACCGCGCCGGGATGGAGATTTCGGCCGACCACGTGGCCCGGCCCGACCTGGCGCGCCGGGCGAGGGGG
>NZ_DLMO01000055.1:10713-22860 GCF_002479325.1 Brevundimonas sp. UBA7534 | reverse complement strand
CGCCGCCTCGTCCACCGCCTCGCGCGAGGCGATCCCCAGTCTCAGCCGCGTGGTGCAGGCCGCCACGCCGGTCAGATTGCTAGCCCCGCCCAGGGCCAAGACGAAGGCCTCGCCCCGGCCGCCGGCGACCGCGGGAACCGCCGCCGCTTCGACCGGCGCGTCCTCTCGTCCCGGGGTCTTCAGGTCCAGCACCCGGATGAACAGTCGGAACAGGCCGTAATAGAGGCCGAAATAGACTAGGCCGACGGGGATCAGCAGCCACGGCCGTGTCGACTTGCCGAAGTTCAGCACATAGTCGAACAGGCCCGCCGAGAAGGTGAAGCCCAGCCGCACCCCCAGCAGGTCCATCACCACCATCGCAACGCCGGTCAGCACCGCATGGATGGCGTAGAGCACCGGCGCCAGGAACATGAAGGTGAACTCGATCGGCTCGGTCACGCCGGTCAGGAAGGCGGTCAGGGCCAGCGACGCCAGCATCCCGCCCACCGCCTTGCGCCGCTCGGGCCGGGCGGCGTGATACATGGCCAGGCAGGCGGCGGGCAGGCCGAACATCATCACCGGGAAGAAGCCGCTCATGAAGACGCCCGCGGTCGGGTCGCCCGCGAAGAAGCGGTTCAGGTCGCCCGTCGCGCCCTGATAGTCGCCGACGATGAACCAGGCCACGTTGTTCAGGATGTGATGCAGGCCGGTGATGATCAGCAACCGATTCAGCAGGCCGTAGACGAAAAGGCCGATCTCGCCCGATCCGACGACCGCCCGGCTGAACACGTCGATGCCATGGTCGATGGCGGTGAACGACAGCCCTACGATCGCCGCCAGGGCCAGCGCCGCCAGCCCCGAGGCGATCGGCACGAACCGTCGCCCGCCGAAGAAGGCCAGATAGTCGGGCAGCTTCAAGGTCGAGAAGCGATTGTAGAAGTCGCCTGCGATCAGGCCCGAGACGATGCCGATGGGCACGCCCAGCCGCGCCATCGCCTGATCCTTGAAGGCCTTTGCGGCCGCGTCCGCCGCATCGCCGGCCAGGCCCGCCACGACCTCGGGCGGAACGCTCAGCAGCACCTTGGCGGACTCCACCGCGATCAGATAGCCGACCACGCCCGCCAGGCCCGCCGCGCCATTGTTGTCCCGCGCCAGGCCGACAGCCACGCCCACGGCGAACAGCAGCCCCAGATTGGAAAACACCGCCTGCCCCGCCGCCGAGACGAAGGCGATGTCCAGCAGGTCCGGCTGGCCCAGCCGCAGCAGCAGGCCCGCGATGGGCAGCACGGCGATAGGCAGCATCAGGGCGCGGCCCAGGGGCTGCAGGCTGGACAGACCGATCTTCATGCCACGGCTCCCACGGCGCGGGGTTTCAGCAGGTCGGCCAGCCGCTCGCCGGCCAGGGCGCGCACCGCCTCGGCGCTGTCCAGCGCCAGGGCCTGTTCGGCCAGGGCGCGGCAGTCCGCCAACGTCACGGCGCGCACGACGGCCTTGATCTCGGCGACCATGGCAGGCGTGGCCGACAGTTCGCGCACGCCCAGGCCGATCAGGATCAAGACCGCCGCCGGATCGGACGCCAGCCCGCCGCACACGCCGATCCATTTCAGCGACCCGCCTCCGCTCGCGCATCGGGCGATCAGCCGCAGCACGGCGGGATGCAGTCCGTCCAGCTGCGCCGCCAGGCCGGCGTTCTGACGATCCATCGCCAGGGCGTATTGCGTCAGGTCGTTGGTCCCGACCGAAACGAAGTCGATGGCCGGGGCCAGGATGTCCGTGGTCATCGCCGCCGCCGGCGTCTCGATCATCACGCCCAGCAGCGGCGTCGCCGCGCCCGTTTCTGCGGCGGCGACGTCCAGCATCGCGCGAACCTGCCGCACCTCGGCGACCGAGGCGATCATCGGCAGCATGACCGCGACCGTCCCCCGGGCGCGCACCCGGCAGATGGCCCGCAGCTGGGTCAGCAGGATGTCGGGCCGGTGCAGGCCCGAACGCACGCCGCGCAGGCCCAGCGCCGGGTTCTCCTCCGGCGGGGTCGGCAGATAGGGCAAGGGCTTGTCGCCGCCCGCGTCCAGCGTCCGAACGATCAGGGGGCGCCCGTCCAGGGCGTCGGCGATGGCCTGGTACTCGGCCAGTTGCTCGTCCTCGTCAGGCGCCGTCTCGCGCTCCAGGAACAGGAATTCGGTGCGCAGCAGGCCGCACCCCTCGGCCCCTCCCGCCACGGCCGGCGCCGCCTCGGCAGCCCCGCCGAGATTGGCGAAGACTTCGATGCGGAGACCATCGGCCGTGCGGGCGTCGTCCATGGCCAGGGCTCGCGCGTCGGCCCGGCGACGTTCGCGCGCCGCCGCCGCGCTCTGGGCGCGGGCCTGGCGGGCGGCGGACGGGGCGGCGATCATCTGCCGGCCGTCGGCGTCCAGCACCACCAGCACGCCGTCCTCGACCCGGTCCAGCCCCTCGCCCACCGCGACCAGCGCCGGCACGCCCAGGGCGGCGGCCAGGATAGCGACGTGCGACGTCGGGCCGCCGCGCGCGGTGCAGATCCCCGCCAGACGCCCGGCGTCCAGCGCCATCAGCTGCGACGGCAACAGGTCGTCCGCCACCACCACGGATCCGGGCCCGAGGGCGGCGGGCGGCGGCGGCGCCTCGCCCGACAGTTCGATCAGCACCTGCCGTTCCAGATCCAGCAGATCGTCGGCCCGCTCGGCCATGCGCGGATCGTCCATCGCCCGGAACAGGGCCGCCCCCGCCCGCGTCGCCTCGCGCCAGGCGAAACCCGCCCCGCGTCCCTCGGCGACGTGCCGTTCGGCCGTCTCGATCAGGCCCGGATCGTCCAGAAAGGCCAGGTGCGCGGCCAGGATGGCGCGGCGGTGCGCCCCGCCCTCGGTCCCAGCCCGCGCGATTTCCGCACGCACGGTCGCCAACGCCTGACGTAGCGCCGCCGTCTCAATGGCCACGCCCTGGCCGGTCTCGGCCACGGCGATCTCGCCCTGCTTCAGCCGCACCGCCCGACCGACCGCCAGGCCCGGCGCCGCGGTGACGCCGCTCAAGATCAGTTCGCCGTCCTCGCCCACGACCGGCCCCGCGACGGACGGAGCCGCCCGCGCGGTCGACGTCGGACCCGACGCCGCCTCTTCCAAGCCCGACAGGATCAGCGCCCGAACCGCGTCCAGCGCCTCGGCCGCCTGACGACCCGACGCCTCCAGGCCCAGTTCGTCGCCGTCACGCACACCCAGCCCCATCATGGCCACCAGGCTGGCCGCATCGGCCCGCCGGTCCCCGCGCGTCAGCACAACCCGCGCGTCAAATCCCTTGGCGCAGGCCGCGATCCGCGCCGCCGGCCGCGCGTGCAGCCCATGCGGCAGCGGGACCCGCACGTGGTCCGTCAGCACCTGCCCCGCCTCCGCGACGACGGCCGTCCCTTCGACCGAGACTGTCAGGATCGGAGAGCCCGCCGCCACCGCCCGCCCCGGCTCCATCGCCGTCGCCGCGCCGCCCCCCACCACGACGATGGGGCAGACCAGGCTGCGCGCCCCGTCCGCGATGGTCTCCAGATCCAGCGTCAGCAGCAGGTCGCCCGTTTTCACCGCCGCGCCCTCGGCGACATGGGCCGTAAAGCCCGCGCCGTTCAGCGCCACCGTCTCCAGCCCGACATGGATCAGCACCTCCACGCCCTCGGCCGATCGCACCGTGACCGCGTGACGGCTGGCGGGCAGGCCGACGACCACGCCGTCGAAGGGCGCGCGCACCGCCGTGTCCGTCGGGTCCAGCGCGACGCCCGGCCCCACCAGCCCTTCGGCGAAGGCGGCGTCGGGAACCTCGCTCAGCGCCGCCAGCCAACCCGCCATCGGGGCATGGACGACGACGCGGCTCATCGCGCCGCTCCCACACGCACCCAGTCGACGCCCCAGATCGGGTCCAACCCGTGCTGGGCGAAGCGAAGGCACAGATCGGTTCGTCCCGCCGTCGCCGGCAGATCGCCGCTCAGAACCGTCACCCCCGGATCGGCCGAGGCCGCTTTCAGCGGCAACACCAGCGCCGGCTGGCCTTCGCAGGCGCCGCCGACGAACACCTCCAGCTCGCCCTCGGGCGTCGTCGGCGTCGCCAGCCGGATATTGTCCTTGGCCGCCCCGATCTGGAAGTTGAACGGAACCTGGCCCACCGCGACCTCGATCCGCTTGCCGCCGGTCAGGTCGGCGCCCTCGTAAGTCCAGCACGGGTTCATGATGTCCATCATGAACACCGACCGATCTCCCGTCGCCGGCGCGTCGTCGATCAGCGACAGCACCAGCCCGTCCGAGCAGGTGGTCAGCTGGTGGCTGTAGCGCCGCTCTCCGTCAGCCGGAATCGGCGCCGCCGGCTCCAGCCCGCTGGTTGCATAGTCGATCCCCAATGCCCGATAGCGCGCCAGCTGCGGCTCCAGCCGTTCGCGGAACGCATCCCAGTCCATCCGGTCGTGCGCGGTCCACGCCACTTCGGCCAGGGCCGCCACGCGCGGGAAGGCCATGTATTCGACCCGGTCCTCGGTCCGCATATGCTCGGTGAAGATGTTGGCCTGGACGCCGATCACCCGCTGCGCCTGTTCCGGCGTCAGTTCGTCCGGCGTCGGATCGAAGCGATAGACGTCCTCCAGCGAGGAGACGATCTTGCGCCCCGGCGCGCCGTCGGTCGGGCTCTGGCGATAGTCGAAGTACAGCACCGGCCCCGGCGTCATCACCGCGTCGTGGCCCAGCCGCGCCGCTTCGATCGCGCCGTCCACGCCGCGCCACGACATGACGGTGGCGTTGGGCGCCAGCCCGCCCTCCAGGATTTCGTCCCAGCCGATCAGCCGCCGACCGCGCGCGTTCAGATGTTTCTCCAGCCGCCCGATGAACCAGCTCTGCAGTTCCTCCTCGTTCGACAGGCCCAGCTCGCGCATCCGTTCCTGCGTCCGGGGCGAGGCCTTCCACTGATCCTTGACCGCCTCGTCGCCGCCGACATGGACGTATTCGCCGGGGAACAGGTCCATCACCTCGTCGAACACCTGCTCGAAGAAGGCGATGGTGGACTCCTCGGTGTTGAACAGGGTCGGATAGACGCCCCAGTCGGCCGGCACCGCGGGCACGGCCGCGCCCGGCGCATCGGTCACGCCCAGCTCAGGATAGGCGGCCACGGCCGCGCTGGCGTGCCCCGGCACGTCGACCTCGGGCACGATGGTGATGTTTCGCGCGGCCGCGTAGGCCACGATCTCCCGCACCGTGTCCTGGGTGTAAAAGCCGCCGTACAGACGCGGCCGCCCGGTCGCCGGGTCGATGTCGCGGCGCGGACCTTCGCCCGCCTCCACCCGCCAGGCGCCGATCTCGGTCAGGCGTGGATGACGCTTGATCTCCAGCCGCCAGGCCTGGTCGTCGGTCAGGTGCCAGTGAAAGACGTTCAGCTTGTGCAGCGCCATCCAGTCGATGAAGCCCTTGATGAACTCGGGCGACTGAAAGTGCCGCGCGGAATCCAGCATCAGCCCGCGCCAGCCGAAGCGCGGCGCGTCCTCGATGGTCACGGCGGCGATGCGCGCCGGGTCCTGCCCGGCCTCGGCCGTGGCCAGTTGCCAAAGACTCATCCCGCCATACAGGAAGCCGCCGAAACCGCCAGCGGCGATGGTCGCGCCCTGGTCGGTGACCGACAGGCGATAGGCGTCCTGCGCCTTGTCCGCGCGCCGAAGGGCGATGACGCCGTCACCAGCCACGCCCTCGCGCACGGTCAGGTCCAGCCCGCGCGTGCGCTTCATCAGATCGGCGAAATAGGTCGCGGCGCGGCGCGCCTCCGCGTCGCCCGCCGGGACGGACAGGACCGTCCCATTCTCCAGCGTGAAGACGCCGCTCCCCGCCTGCACGCTCTGCGGCTCGGGGATGATCGGCGCTTGCGTCTGGGTCTGAACCTGGGCGTGGGCCGGCGCCAGGCCGAGACACAGGGTCAGCAGGGCGGCCGCAGCCGTGCGGACGATCGGCGTCATGGGGGATCTCGCTGAAGGAAAGAGCGCGCGGGGCCGAAACCCCGCGCCAGTTCGGCCTCAGGAGAAGGCCAAGGGGAAACATCCGTCGAAGCGCTCATGGCCGCATCCTGAGTACGGAAGCGCGGCCATGGCAATCGGCTTGCGGGGACGACGCGGCGCCGTCCCCGCCCCATCGATCAGAACTCGACGGCCAGGGTCGCCATCAGCTTGCGGCCCGTCCGGTACACGCCGCGCGGCAGGGCCACGGTGTTGGCGTAGCTGTAGTACTCGCTGTCCAGCAGGTTCTGCCCCGACACCGTCAGGCTGACGTTCTCGTTGAACCGGTAGCCCGCCGTGGCGTCCAGCGTGTCCACATCGCGCACATACAGGGCGTCGCCGCGGTCCAGGCCGGTGAAATACCGCGACCGCCAAGTGTAGGTCACCCGCGCCGAGAACGGGCCGCTCTCGTAGAACGGGCTCAGGTTGACCTGGTGCTTGGAGTTGAACGGCAGATCCTGGCCATTGTCCGCCTCGCCGTCGACCAGGGTGTAGTTGGCCAGCACCCCGAAGCCGTAGCCGAAGGTCTGCTGATAGGCGACCGACAGCCCCTTCAGCTCGGCCGACCCCGCGTTGGTCGGGCGGCTGATCTGATAGGTGGTGACCGCGTTCTGGGCCTGGTTGAAGTGCTGTTCCGGCGCCGTCTGCTGCAGGATGTAGTTGGAGATGTCCTTGTAGAAGACCTCGGCCGACAGGATGGCCTCGGGCTGGAAATACCACTCCGCCGCCAGGTTCAGGTTGGTCGACTCATACGGATCCAGGTCCGGGTTGCCGCCGCCGCCGGTCAGGATCTGGTCCGACAGCCAGAAGTAGTTGGACATGTCGGCATAGTTCGGCCGTGCGATCACCTTGGCCGCCGCGACGCGGATGATCAGGTCGTCCGCCGCGTTGATGGCCACGTTCAGGCTGGGCAGGATGTCGTCGTATTCCTTGCTGGTGACGCTCCATTCCCAGTCCGCCGCTGTGGTTCCGCAGCCGCTGGCCGTCTGATTGACGCAGACATAGCCGCCGCTGTCCGACTCGGTGCGGACGTAGCGCAGGCCGATGTTGCCGCGCAGCAGGTCGTTCTCGAAGTCGGCCTGGCCGTAGAAGGCGTTGATCGTCTCCTGCACGTTCCAGTTCTGGGCGGTGAACTCGGCGTTGCCGAAGATGGTCGGCACCGGCGCCGCCTGCCAGGGCCGCAGATACTCGCCCGCCTCGATGTAGTCCGCCAGCGCGCCGCCATCGATGCTGAAGCGGTTGCGCATCTGGTCGTTCACACCGTCGAAGCCGTCCAGATAGTTGCCCGGAACCTGGCCGGGGCTGAACAGCGAGGCGTTGTCCGGCGCGCCATAGATCTGCACCGTCACGCCCGACATCTTCTGGTCGGTCTCGTGCTTGCGGTATTTGTAGCCGAACTGGAAGCGGTCGAAGAAGCCGTCGCGATCGAAGCCCAGGTCGACCTGGCCATAGGTCTCTTCGTCGGTCGTCGGCTTGGAGACGATGTTGCCGCCCCAGCCGGCGTTGTAGCCCGTTGGTCCGACCGACGGATCGCCCGCGCCCCAGCCCCCGTCGAACGAGAACTTCGCCGGATTGCTCAGCACGTCATTGTTGGCCGGATCGGTGTAGGTCAGCACGCCCGGAGAGCCCGGCGCGCCGCGGAAGTCCACCGAATAGTCGGCCCAGTTCAGGAATTCGCCGAACAGCTGGCGCTGGGTGCCGCCGTCGGCCTTGGAGTAGCCGACGTCGCCGGACAGGTCCCAGCCCTCGCCGCGCCACTTGCCGTCCAGGTGATAGCTGTCGGTCGTCATCTCGGCTTCGCGGTACTGGACGTCCAGCACGCTCAGCGCGTTGTTGAAGGCGGCGTAGGTGATGACCCCGTCCTCGACCTCGATGTCGGTCAAGGCGCCCAGGCTGTTCCAGGTGTTGCCCTGGAAGGCGAACAGCGACTGGTTGATGTTGTCATAGCTGGCGTCGACGTGCAGCCAGTCGAAATTCAGGTCCAGTTGCTCGACCGGCCGCCATTGCAGGGCGACGGTGTAGCTGTCGCGTTCGCGCGTCTGGTTGAAGAAGTGGGTGCCGAACGAGTTCAGACCGCGCGCATTCGGATTGGCCAGCAGGGTCGCGGCGCAGTCGCCCACGCAGTTGCCGTTGGCGATGGCGTCGGCGCCGGGGTTCTCCGGATTGCCGCCGTTGTAATAACTGGCCGGAATGGTGCCGTAGGACTCCAGGCCGTCGCGGCGCAGGCTGTCCTTGGCGTGCTGGGCCGAAATCAGCACGCCGAAGGTGCGGTTCTCGTTGCGCCAGCCGCCCAGCAGCGAATACTGCAGATCGCCCTCCTCCGAGCGATCGTTGTAGAGATAGGTCAGCGCGCCCGATGCGGTCGTCGATCCCGTCAGGTCCAGCGGCCGGCGCGTCAGCACGTCGACCGTGCCGCCGATCGAGCCTTCGTCGATACGGGCTTCGGGCGACTTGAACACCTCGACCCGACCGACGATCTGCGGCGCCAACAGGGCGTAGTTGAAGGTCCGACCCGGCTGGTCGAGGATGAACCAGTCGGCCGAGGCGACCGTCTGGCCGTTCAGCAGGGTGCGGTTCAGCGCGGGATCGGTGCCCAGGATGGAGACCTTCTCGCCCTGGCCGAAGGCCCGGTCGACGGTGACCCCCGGAATGATGGTGATCGCCTCGGCCACGTTGGAGCTGGGGAACTTGCCCACGTCCTCGGCGGTGACCACGTCGATGATGGCGTCGGCGTTGCGCTTTGTCGTCAGCGACTGCTGCAGCGAGGCGCGGATGCCGGTGACGACCACCTCGTCCACGGTGCTGACCGGCGTGTCGGCGGATTGTGCGAAAGCCTGGCCGGCGATGGTCAGCGCCAGGGCGCTGGCGGATCCGGCAAGCAGGACATGACGAATACTCATGACGCCTGTTCTCCCCTTCAATGAACCTACCCCCGCAGATCCTGAAAAGCCCAATGCAAGACCAATATGGTCCGTCCCCCGGCCGTGAATGCTTGCCTCACCGCCGTTAGAAGCGAGACTTTCATCAATCCATCACACCGCGCAAGACCAAAATATGGATTGGGCCTATTCTTTTTTCATATTGGTTCTTGATTGGTAGCATGACATGGGTTCAGATGGACGCAACAACAGGTCCGGGGGCGGGCCGATCCAGGACGGGGCGTGATGTCGTTTCTCGAAGCCATAGGCGCGCTGGACGCGCAGCGCGCAGCGCCGCTGTACCAGCAGCTTCAACACGCCGTGCGCGAGGCGATCGAGCGTCAGGCGCTCAAGCCCGATCAGGCGCTGCCGCCCGAACGCGATCTGGCCCAGGACCTGGCCGTTTCGCGCATCACCATCAGAAAGGCGTTCGACGGCCTGGTCGCCGAGGGCCTGCTCACCCGTCGCCAGGGCGCCGGCACCTTCGTCGCCGCCCGGGTCGAAAAGAGCTTCTCCAAGCTGACCTCCTTCTCCGAGGACATGGCCGCGCGCGGACGCAAGGCCACCAGCTCCTGGCTGAACCGCAGCGAAGGCGCCGTGACGCCCGAGGAATCGCTGACCCTGGGCCTCAGCCCCGGCACGCCGGTCTATCGCTTCAATCGTATCCGCTACGCCGACGGCCTGCCGATGGCGCTGGAGTATTCGACCATTCCCGCCGCCTGCCTGCCGGGCCTGGAGACGGTGACCACCTCGCTGTACCGCGCCCTGGCCGAGGCCGGCTATCGCCCCAATCGCGCGCTGCAGCGGCTGCGGGCCGTGCTGTTCAACGCCGAACAGGCCGAGCTTCTGGGCACGACGGCCGGGGCGGCGGGCCTGCTGATCGAGCGCCGCGCCTTCCACAGCGGCCAGGCGGTCGAGGTGACGCAATCCTACTATCGCGGCGACGCCTACGACTTCGTCGCCGAACTGAACGACGGTCCCGCCTGATGCGCGCCGAAGACACCCAAATGTTCGCCGAGGCGGCCGAGGCCCCGGCCGTCGTCGCCGCCCAGCTGCGCGACAACGCCGATGTGGTGGCCCGGGCGGCCGAACGCCTGCGCGCGCACGTTCCGACCGCCGCTCTGATCTGCGGCCGGGGCAGTTCCGACAACGCCGGCGTCTTCGCCCGCTATCTGATCGAATCCGAGACCGGGGTGCTGACCAGCCCGATGCCGCTGGCGGTCAGTTCGGTCTATGGCCGCACGCCGCGCATTCCCGGCGGCGTCTGCCTGGCGATCTCCCAATCGGGCAAGAGCCCCGATCTGGTCGCCGCCGCCTCGGCCGCCAAGGCGGGCGGCGCCTTCGTCATCGCCCTGGTCAATGTCGAGGGCTCGCCCCTGTCGGAGGTCGCGGACCTGACGATCCCCCTGCGCGCCGGCCCCGAAGTGTCGGTGGCCGCGACCAAGAGCTTCATCACCAGCCTGACCGCCATCGCGCACCTGGTCGCCGAATGGACGCAAGACGACCATTTGCGCGCGGGCCTGACCGCCCTGCCCGACCAGCTGGCCGCCGCCTGGCGCCAGGACTGGAGCGCCGCGCTGCCCGTTCTCCGGGCCGCGACCAACCTCTATGTCGTCGGGCGCGGCGGCGGCTTCGGCGTGGCGCGCGAGGCGGCCCTCAAGCTGAAGGAGACCTGCGGCCTGCACGCCGAGGCCTTCTCCACCGCCGAGGTCCGCCACGGCCCTATGGCCCTGGTCAAGTCGGGCTTTCCCGTCCTGATGCTGGCCCAGTCCGACGTCACGCGTGACGACGCCGAGGATCTGGCGATCGACTTCGCGGGGCGTGGGGCGCGGGTCTTCCTGTCGGGCTCCTGCGAGGATGCGCGCGTGACCGCCCTGCCCTCCGTCGCCGGCCATCCGGCGCTGGAGCCNNTCGCTGGTCCAGAGCTTCTACGGCCTGGCGGCGCGTCTGTCCGTCGCGCGCGGCTTCGATCCCGACCGGCCGCCCTACCTCAACAAGGTGACGGAGACCGTCTGATGGCCGTCAACCTGATCAACGGCCGGGTGGCGACGCCCGACGGCGTGCGCGACGGGCTCAGCGTCGTCATCGACCAGGGCCGGATCGTCGCCGTGACGCCGGATCGTCCCTCCTCGGGCCAGGATCACGACCTGCGCGGCCGCCTGCTGGCGCCCGGCTTCATCGACACCCAGGTCAACGGCGGCGGCGGGGTGCTGTTCAATGACGACCCCAGCCCCGAGGGCGTCGCCGCCATCGCCGCCGCGCACCGCCGGTTCGGCACGACCGGCCTTCTGCCCACCCTGATCAGCGACGACCTGGACGTGATCGACCGCGCGGTCGACGCCGTGGAGGCCGCCATCGCGCACGGGACGCCCGGCGTGCTGGGCATCCATATCGAGGGGCCCTTCCTCAACGTCCGCCGCAAGGGCATCCACGACGCCTCCAAGTTCCGCGTGCTGGACGACGACGCCGTGCGTCGGCTGACGCGCCTGAAGGGCGGCCGCACCCTGATCACCCTGGCGCCCGAGATGACCACGCCGGAGATGATCGGCCGCCTGGGCCAGGCCGGCGCGTGCGTCGCGGCGGGCCACACCGACGCCGACTACCCGACCATGCGCGCGGGCTTCGACGCCGGGATCACCGGCGTGACCCATCTGTTCAACGCCATGTCGCCGCTGCAGAACCGCGCGCCCGGCATGGTCGGCGCCGCGCTGGAGAATCAGGACGCCTGGTGCGGCATCATCGTCGACGGCCACCACGTCGATCCGGTCGCCCTCAGGCTGGCGCTGCGCTGCCGCCCGCACGACCGTTTCATGCTGGTGACGGACGCCATGCCCAGCGTCGGCGCCGACAGCGACCACTTCTTCCTTCAGGGCCGCCGCATCACCGTCAGGGACGGGCTCTGTTACGACGAGAACGGGGTTCTGGCGGGGTCTGACCTCGACATGGCCGCGGCGGTTCGCAACGCGGTCGCCCTGCTGGGGCTGGACCTGTCCCAGGCCCTGGCCATGGCTTCGGCCTGCCCGGCGGCCTTCCTGGGACTTTCGGGCCGGCGGGGCGCGATCGCGGCGGGCCGGTCCGCCGACCTCGTCGCCCTGGACGACGATCTGAAGGTGGTCGAAACCTGGATCGGCGGCGTCCGCGAAGACGCCGCCTGAAGGTCGCTTAGTCCGGCAGGTCTTCGGCCAGGATGGCCATTTCGAACATGAACGAGCCTTCCTCGTCCTCGTCCTCGAA
>NZ_DLMO01000055.1:0-10562 GCF_002479325.1 Brevundimonas sp. UBA7534 | reverse complement strand
TCCTCGTCCTCGTCCTCGAAGACGACGCCGATGAATTCGTCGCCGACATAGACCTCGGCGGAATCGTTCTGCTTGGGGCGCGGCTTCAGGATGATGCCGCCGGTGTTGAAGGTGCGCTTGAGGTGGCCCTCGATGCGCTTCAGGTCGGTGTCTTTCACGGCGGGCCTCGATGGTCTGGAGTTGGCCGCGGACCCTAGAGAAGTCGGCGGTTCAGGGAAACCCGTCAGATGACGAAGTCGTACACCACGTCCGCCAGGGTGTGGTCCATGGTCCGGGCCGGTTCGGCGGCGGTGGGGCAGCCCACGACCCGCGCGGGCACGCCCGCCACGGTGCAGCCCGACGGCACGGGCTTGAGCACCACCGAGCCGGACGCCACCTTGGCGTAGTCGCCGACCGCGATATTGCCCAGCACCTTGGCCCCCGCGCCCAGCAGGACGCCCTTGCCGATCTTGGGATGGCGGTCGCCGCGTTCGGCCCCCGTGCCGCCCAGGGTCACATTGTGCAGCATCGACACGTCGTCGCCGACCACCGCCGTCTCGCCGATGACGATGCCGGTGCCGTGGTCCAGGAACAGCCCCTTGCCCATCTGGGCGCCCGGATGGATGTCCAGCTGGAACAGCTCCGAGATGCGGCTCTGAAAATGGAAGGCCAGGGTCTCGCGCCCTTGGGTCCACAGCCAGTGCGCCACGCGCCAGCCCTGCAGCGCCTGGAAGCCTTTGAAATACAGGAACGGCTGCAGCAGGTTGCGGATCGCCGGATCGCGCTCGGCCACGGCCCTCAGGTCCGCCTCGGCCGCCGCCACGACGGCCGGATCGGCGGCGTAGGCGCTCAGGCACACCTCGCGCACCGACATGGCCCCCATCTCGCCATCGGCCAGCTTGCGCGCGATCTGGAAGCTCAGCGCGCCGGCCAGGTCGTCGTGCGACAGGATCACGGCGTTCATCTGCGAGCCCAACTGCGGCTCCTCGCGCACCGCCGCCTCGGCCGAGGCGCGCAACTGGCTCCACAGCTCGCGGCCGTCGGCTTCGGCGACAATCTCCAGCTTGGCCATCGCGGGCTCCTTCGACGACATCATAGCCGCCCCAGCAAGGCGCGCGCCAGCGTCTCGGGCAGTTCGCCGGTCACCGCCATATGGTAGGCCTTGTAGGCGGTCGCCACGGTCATGGCGTCCCTGACCGTCCCCCGCCCGATCTCCTCCAGCAGATCGACGAAGGGCACGCGCGCCACCGTGATCACCTCGGTCGGGTCCGGGTCGGTCGGCGCCGGGCTCAGCCCCCAGGCCAGCCAGGTCATGGCGATCTCGTCGGTGATGGAGTTGGACAGCTCCATCGTCAGCGCGGGCAGCCAGTGTTCGGCCCTCAGCCCGGCCTCCTCGGCCAGTTCGCGCCGCACCCCGTCGAACGGATCTTCGTCCAGCGGCGCCCCGCCCTCGGGCATCTCCCAGGAATAGTTGGCCAGGGCGAAGCGCTGCTGCCCGACCAGCGTCACCGTCCCGTCGTCGTGAATCGGCAGTACGCCCGTCCCCACGTTCTTCGGCCGCATCACCACATAGTCTGCCGCCGCGCCCGTCGGCGCCGTCGCCGGATGGCGGGTCAGCCGCAGCCACGGGTTTTCGAACAGCGTCTTCTCACCGCCGTTGCGCCAGGCCGGCGGCTTGGCCAGCCCCGCCGCCCACTTCGGTTCGTTCGCGTGCTTCATGCTGCGGGTATGGCGGACGGCGGGACGAAAGCCTAGCTAGGCCGCATGGTCGAACTCAATCAGCCCCTGCCCCCGCCTGTCCCTTCGGCCGACCTGCGCCGCCGCCTGGCCGAGCGCCGCTCCGCCCCGGCCCAGGCGCTGACCGCCCCCGGTCCGTCCGACGCCGAGATCGACGAAATCCTGACGCTCGGCGCCCGCACCCCGGACCACGGCAAGCTGTTTCCCTGGCGCTTCGTCGTCCTGGGCCCCCAGTCCCGCGCCCGCATCGCCGAGCAGCTGGCCGTCCTGGCCGAGCTGCGCGACAAACCCGCCAAGGACCAGGCCGTGCTGGCCAAGCTGACCGCCGCGCCCGTCACCATACTGGTGATCTCGACGCCCGTCCCGAACGCCAAGCCGGTGTGGGAGCAGCAGCTGTCCGCCGGCGCCGTCTGCATGAACCTGGAGCACGCGGCGGGCGCCTTCGGCTATTCCGCCAGCTGGATCACCGACTGGTACAGCTACGATGCCCAGGCCGCCGCCCTGTTCGGCGTGCAGGAGGGCGAGACCGTCGCCGGCTTCATCCACATCGGAACCCTGGCCGAACCCGCCCTGGAACGCCCCCGGCCCGATTTGTCGCTGAAGGTCACGCGTTTGCCGTAAGGCGGCGGCATAAGGTCGCCCTTGTCGGATTCGCCTCGACCGACACCGCCTTCCTCCCCCAAGGCCGTGACATGGATTCCCTGCTGCAAGCCGCCGGCGACTTCATCGCCCGCAACCATCTATGGGCCGGGGTCATCCTGGGGCTGATCACCTTCCTGGAATCGCTGGCGATCGTCGGCGCCTTCGTGCCCGCGACGGGGCTGCTGGTGGCGGCCGGCGGCCTGATCGCGGCCGGCGTGCTGGACCCGGTCAACGTCGTGGTCGGCTGCATCGTTGGGGCCGTGCTGGGCGACGCCCTGTCCTACTGGGGCGGTCGGCGGCTGGGCGTGCGCTTCCTGCGTCAGCCGATGTTCGCCCCGCACCGGCGCCGCATCGCCTGGACCCGGCTCTACTGCCGCCGCTACGGCGTGCTGTCGATCTTCGTCGGCCGCTTCTTCGGCCCCTTGCGCGCCTTCGTGCCGCTGATGCTGGGGATCGTGCGGATGCGCCAGCGCGCCTTCCAGTTCGGCAACGTCGCCTCGGCCGTTGTCTGGGTTCTGGCCATGCTCGCGCCTGGCTACCTGGCCGCCCAGGGCCTGGCCCGGCTGGAGCTTCTGACCGAGGCGCACGGCCCGACCCTGCTGGTGGGCGTCATCGCGGTCGCCATCCTGGCCGTCGCCATCGTCTATCGCCTGGTCAAGGCGCGGATGGCGCGCCGCTCGGCCATCCTGCGCGGCGCCCTCAGCAGCCGTTAGGCGGGCTCAGGCTCAGGCTCGGGCCGGTGCACGATCGACACCAGCACCACCGAGATGATCATCAGCAGGAACCAGCTCCCCAGCTTGCCCAGCGACACCATCTCCCATCCGGCCGCCTGCCCCGGATAGGTCCAGGCCCGCGCGAAGGTGCCCAGGTTCTCGGCGAACCAGATGAACAGCGCCACCAGCCCATAGCCCATCAGCAGCGGCATCCCCCGCCGCCGCCGATCTGCCGTGAAATAGAACCACCCCGGCCCGAACAGCAGCGCCGTCGCCAGAAACAGCGCGATCCGCACGTCCGGCAGCCAGTGATGGGCGAAGAAGTTGACGTAGATCGCCGCCGCCAGCACCCAGGTCGTCCACAGCGGCGGATAGCGCCGCACCCGGATGTGGAAGATGCGCTGCACCCGCGCGATATAGCTGCCCACCGCCGCATACATGAAGCCCGAGAACAGCGGCACGGCCCCGATCCGCAGCAGCGAATCCTCGGGATAGACCCACGACCCGTGCGCCGTCTTGAACAGCTCCATGACCGTCCCCGCCACATGGAACAGGAAGATCACCCGCGCCTCCTCCCAGCTCTCCAGCCGGAAGGTCAGCATCGCCGCCTGGATCAGCACCGCCCCCACGCACAGGAAGTCGTAACGGCTGATCGGCGCCGTCTCGGGCCACCACAGGAAGGTGCCGACGATCAAGGCCAGCATCAGCCCCCCGAACAGACACGCCCACCCCTGCTTCAGCCCGAACCAAAGGAACTCGAAGGCGTATCCCCTCAGACGGGACCGGTCGGCCCACGCCTGGGCGCGCGTCAGCAGGCGGCGGCCCCAGGCTTCGAGCGGGAGAGGACGAGGCGATTCGATCACGAGACAAGCTTAGCGCGATCGCCGCTCACCGCCGCTAGAGCTCGACCACGGCCCTGAACGCCACATAGACGGCGACGACAAGGATCAGCCCGGCGAACAGCGTCCGGCCCAGCGCCGCCTTGGCGCCCAGACGACGCGCGAGCGGCAGTCCCGCCAAGGTCCCGACGGCGCCCCCGACGGCCATGGCGGCGACTAGGCCGGGATCGATCCATCCCGACAGGGCATAGTTCCCCGCCGTCGTCGCGCCGAACGCGGCCACGCTCAGCAAGGATGTGGCCTGTGCGGTGGCCAGACTCATGCCCGTGGACGCCATCAGCCCCGGGACGACCAGAAACCCGCCGCCGATGCCAAAGAAGCCGGCAGCTGATCCCACCCCTGCGCCGGCCACGCTGACGCGCGGCGACATCGCCCAGTTCAGCCGGGGCTCGGCCCGGACGACGGCCACGCCGGGGCGCAGCATCGATATGGCGACCGCCGCCATGGCGGCCGCGAAGATCAACAGTAGCTGATGGCCGTCGATGATCTTGGCGAGCGACGAGCCGACCCACGCTCCGGCGGCCCCCGTCGTCGCGAACAGGGTCGCACACGGCCAGCGCACGCGTCCGGCGCGGGCATGACCGGCAAGAGCCGTCAGGGCGTTCAGCGCCACGCCCGCCGCCGCCACCCCGATGGCGATATGGGGATCGGCGACGCCGACGACATAGAGCAGCAGCGGAACCGCCAGCACCGACCCGCCGCCGCCGAACAACGTTAACAGCAGCGCCACCACACCGCCGCTCACAACCGCCAGTAGCAGCGGGATCATGTCGGTCGTCATGGTGTCACACGGCCCCAAGCGCCTTGCGATTCCATGGCATGGCCGCCAAGAGCCGCGCCATTCCGCAGAAGCCCGTCGCTCCCGCGAAGAACAGTCCGGCGCCAACGAACGCCGCCAGCCCCCAGAACGCGGGATGCACCAGCAGACCCAGAGCCGCGCCGATCAGAACCAGCCCGCCGGCCGTCATCTGAACCTGGCGCATCAGTTCGATGGGCTGGGAGCGATCCGCATGGATCGGAAGGCCCTGCGCCTTCCAGGCGTCCAGACCGCCCTCCAGGACGAAGGCTTCGCCAGGCGCGCAGCCCGCCAGCTTCACGCCGTTCACGCCTGTGCGATTGCCGGTCCGGCAGGTGTAGATCACGTCCCGCCCCGCGTGGCGTTCCAGCACCGAAGCGTCGATCCGGGACAGGGGTGCGTGCACGGCCCCCGACACACGCTCGCGCGCGAACTCGTCCGCTTCACGGATATCGATCAGCACCGCCCGGCGCTTCTTAAGGCGCTCGGCGACGTCGGCGGGCTTCAGAGGGGTGAGGGTCGTCATGGGATCAGTCCTTGTCGTGTGAAAGCGGAGGGCAGAAAATCTCGGCCAGCACGGCGATGACCTTCAGAACCGAAGGATCGACTATGCGGTAGAAGACGGTGGTGCCTTCCCGGCGAGTGTCGACCAGCCCCTCTTCGCGCAACCGGGCCAGATGCTGGGACAGCGCCGACTGAGATAGGCCAACGACGGGCAGAAGCTGTCCCACCGACAGTTCGCGGTCCCCCAGCTGGCACAGCACCATCAGACGCTTTTCGTTGGACAGCGCCCGCAACAGGCCCGCGGCCTGGCCGGCGCTTGCCTGAAACAGTTCGAGCGGAAGGGCGTGGGGATCGAGCATGAGCGGCAATATATTCGAACTTGCTAAATAATCAATCGCTAATATATTGAGGGTCGAAAGGAGCTCCTCCTATGGCTGCACATCCCGACGTCCGAGGTTTCTTCGACCCGGCGACCCATACCGTCACCTATCTGGTCAGCGACCCAGATACCGGACAGGCCGCGATCATCGATCCGGTGCTGGACTATGAGGCCGCCTCCGCGCGGACCTCGACCGGCTCGATCGACGCCGTGATGCGCGTGTTGCGAGAGGCAGGGCTGACCTTGGCCATGGTCCTGGAAACCCACGCCCACGCCGACCACCTGACGGCAGCCGACCATCTGCGCCGAAGCCAGGGTGTGCCCATCGGAATCGGCGAGCGGATCACGGCGGTTCAATCGATATTCGGCCCGCTGTTCGACGCCCATGACGTGACCCCGGACGGAATCGTGTTCGACCGGCTTCATGCTGATGGCGATACGTTCGCTCTTGGCGATCTGACGGTGGAGGTGATCCATACGCCCGGCCACACGCCAGCCTGCGTCACCTATCGTATCGGCGACGCCCTTTTCACAGGCGACACCCTGTTCATGCCCGACTATGGCACCGCGCGCGCCGACTTTCCCGGCGGCGATGCGCGCACCCTGTATCGTTCGATCCAGAAACTGCTCGCCCTGCCTGACGAGACACGGGTCTTCGTGGGCCACGACTATCTGCCCGCAGATCGCACCGACTATCGGTTCGAGACCACCGTGGGCGATCAGCGCGCCCATAACATTCACATCGGCGGGGGCGTGTCCGAAGACGACTTCGTCGCCATGCGCCAGGCCCGCGACGCGACGCTGAAGGCCCCGCAACTGATCCTGCCCTCGCTCCAGATCAACATTCGAGCCGGAGCCATGCCGCCCCCCGAAGCCGACGGTCGTCAGTATCTGAAGATGCCCCTGAACACGATCTGAGGGACCTAGCCCCGCCCGCGATACGTCGGCACGCCCTGGTCCGGCAGCCAAAGCCCCTCCGGCGCCGGACCCGTCTGCCAGAAGACGTCGATGGGGATGCCGCCGCGCGGATACCAGTAGCCGCCGATGCGCAACCACTTCGGCTCAAGCAGGTCCGCCAGCCGCTTGCCGATGGCGACGGTGCAGTCCTCGTGGAAGGCGCCGTGGTTGCGAAAAGCCGTCAGGTACAGTTTCAGGCTCTTGGACTCGACCAGCCAGTCGCCCGGCGCATAGTCGATGACGATATGGGCGAAATCGGGCTGGCCCGTCACCGGGCACAGGCTGGTGAACTCCGGCGCCGTGAACCGGGCCAGATACAGGGTGTCGGCATGCGGGTTCGGCACCCGCTCCAGCACGGCGGTTTCGGGGCTGGTCGGCGCGGCGGTCTGGGCGCCCAGCTGGCTGAGGCCTTCGGTATAGTGCGTCATGCCGCCCATGTAGTCGCTTGCGCCGCCCCTGAAAATCCTCCCGCCTTCGGCGCAGGCTGTCGATGCGCCAGACATCGCAATTCCGGCGACCGTGTCCAGCGAATCCAAGGACTTGAGGCGTCGCCTTCTCAATCGACCTGGCGCCCTCTCAAACCGTGTCATAATCGCGAGCCTGCATCGGCCGCCCCCGCGCGAGCGCTCCGATTTCGCACTATTCAGACTATTCAGACTCTCTTTTTTGTTCCCACCGTCTGAAATCCTGACGATTGCCTTCCCCGGCGACAGCCCGCTATCCGTAGCGAAACGAAACCCATAGGAGACGCCCGTGGCCATTCCCGCTTCGCTGCAAAAGGGTCTGACCCTGCCGGTCATCGCCTCGCCCATGTTCCTGGTGTCCGGCCCGGACCTGGTGGTCGAGGCCTGCAACGCCGGCGTGATCGGGACCTTCCCGTCGCTGAACCAGCGCACGACCGAGGGCTATCGGGAGTGGGTGCGCGACATCAAGGCCCGGCTGAAGCCCGAGGCCGCCGCCTTCGGCGTCAACCACATCGTCCACCCCACCAATCCGCGCCTGATGGCCGACATGATGGTGTCGGTCGAGGAGCAGGTGCCCCTCATCATCACCTCGCTCGGCGCCGTGCGCGACGTGGTCGAGGCGGTGCACGGCTATGGCGGCGTGGTCTTCCACGACATCGCCAACGTCCGTCATGCGCGCAAGGCGGCCGAGGCGGGCGTCGACGGCCTGATCCTGGTCGCGGCGGGCGCCGGCGGCCATGCGGGCATCGTCAATCCGTTCGCCCTGATCAACGAGGTGCGGTCGTTCTACGACGGGACCATCATCCTGGCCGGCGCCCTCTCGACGGGTCAGGACGTGGCCGCCGCCCTGATGATGGGCGCCGACTTCGCCTATATGGGCACCCGCTTCATCAACACGACCGAGGCCCTGGCGTCTGAGCACTACAAGCAGATGATCGTCGACAGCGGCTCGGCCGACATCGTCCATACGCCGGCCGTCTCGGGCATTCCGGCCAACTTCATGATCAAGTCCCTGGTCGAGAACGGCGTCGACCCCAAGCACCTGCCCGAGCACAAGCTGGACATGGGCGACGAGGCCAAGGCCTGGAAGACGGTCTGGTCCGCCGGCCAGGGCGCGGGCGCCATCCACGACATCGTGCCGACCGCAGACCTGGTCGCGCGCCTGCGAAAAGAGTTCGCTCAGGCTACGGATCAATTCGCCATCAAGGCCGGAGCGCGCTAAGGGCTCGCGCGCCCCTTTCGCGCGTTGGAGCCATCATGACCAAGACCGCCCTGCTCTGCCTGTCCGCCTTCGCCCTCGCGACGCTGGGGGCCGCCCCGGCCCTGGCCCAGTCCGCCAGCCCCTGGTCGTTCGAGGTCGGCGCCGGCACCGACAACCGCTCCAAGGGCGCCTCCAAGTCCGGCAACGATCCTTACGTCTTCGGCTCGGCCACCTGGGAAAGCGCCGACGGCCGCTTCTACATCTCCCCGGCCGCCGAAACGATCGACGCCGGCGGATCGGACGTGGAGGCCGAGATCGCGCTGGGCTATGCGCCCGAAGCCTATGGCTACGTCTTCGACTTCAACGTGGCCTACAAGAACCGGTTGGATGCGAATGCGGGCTACGATGACGACACGGTGGAGTTCTCGGCCTCGGCCAGCCGCGCCATCGGTCCCGCCCGCGGCCGCCTGCTGGTCCAGTATTCGCCGGACGCCGCCGGCTCCACCGAGGCCTTCACCTGGGTCGAGGGCCGCGTCGGCTGGACCTTCACGAACCGCCTGGGCGCCACCGTGGCCCTGGGCCGCCGCGAGCAGGACAACGCCCCGGACTACACCGCCTGGAACGCCGGCGTGACCTACGGCCTGACCGACGCCCTGGACCTTGACGTGCGCTGGTACGACACCGACGCGACCGAGTTCGGCGACCAGTACAAGAGCGCCCTGGTCGCCAAGGTCGCCTACGCCTTCTAGGTCAGGCCGCGCGCAGCGCTTCCAGGGCGCGGGCCACGTCCGCGCCGCCCGGTTGCTGATACAGGCCCAGGCCGAACTCGGGCAGGATCGCCAGCAGGTGATCGAAGATGTCGGACTGGATCGCTTCGTATTCGCCCCACGCCACGGTGGAGGTGAAGCAGTAGATCTCCAGCGGCAGCCCCGTCTCGGTCGGCTGCAGCTGGCGCACCAGCAGGGTCATGTCCTTGCGGATGCGGGGATGGTTGGTCAGGTACTGCTCCACATAGGCGCGGAAGGCCCCGATGTTGGTCGAGCGTCGCATGTTGACCGGATCGCGGCCGCTGGCGACCAGTTCGGCGTTCCAGCGCTCCAGCTCCGCCGCCTTGTCGGCCAGGTAGTCGTCGATCAGCAGGAAGCGCCGCATCCGCCCCCGCTCCTCCTCGGTCAGGAAGCGCACGCTGGTCTGGTCGATCAGCAGCGACCGCTTGATCCGCCGCCCCCCGCTCTCCTGCATCCCGCGCCAGTTCTTGTAGCTTTCGTTGATCAGCCGCCAGGTGGGGATGGTGGTGATGGTCTTGTCCCAGTTCTGGACCTTGACCGTGTGCAGGGCGATGTCGATCACATCGCCGTCGGCGTTGACCTGGGGCATCTCGATCCAGTCGCCGACCCGCAGCATGTCGTTGGAGTTCAGCTGAACCGAGGCCACCAGCGACAGGATGGTGTCCTTGAACACCAGCATCAGCACCGCCGCCAAAGCCCCCAACCCCGACAGCAGCAGCAGCGGCGACCGGTCGATCAGCGTGGCGATCACCAGGATCGAACCGATGGCGTAAAAGACGATCTTCAGAACCTGCAGATAGCCCTTGATGACCCGCCGATGGCCGCGCGGCGACCGCGAATACAGGGTGTTGACCACGTCCATGGACGCCGCCAGCGCCATCACCACCACCACGATGGCGAAGGCGTTGGCCACGTTCTGCGTCAGCTTGACCACCACCGGCGCCAGGTGCGGGACGGCCGCGATGCCCTGGTGGATGACGATGGCCGGCGCGATCCGCGCCAGCGTCCCGACGACCGGCTTCAGCAGATCGTCCATGTCGGTCCGCCCGCCCCGGTCGATGAGCTTGAGCAGCAGGCGGATGAGGACACGCCGAACCACGAAGTCGGCGACGAAGGCGGCGAGCAAAAGAAGACAGAGCCCGATCAGCGTCTCCGCGACCGGGTACTCCGCCAGGCGATCCCGCATGGCGTTGAAATCAGGCATGGCGCCAACCTAGGCAATGCCGTCCGCGATTTGAACCCCGGCGCGGCGACGCGCCGCCGTCAGCCCAGAGCCTGGTCCAGGTCGGCGATCAGGTCGTCCACGTCTTCCACGCCCACGGACAGGCGGATCAGGCTGTCGGTGATCCCGCCCTTCTCGCGCACCTCTTTCGGCACCGAGGCATGGGTCATGATGGCCGGGTGGTTCACCAGGCTTTCGACGCCGCCCAGCGATTCCGCCAGGGTGAAGACCTGAACCCGCTCCAGCACGCGCCGGGTCCGTTCCAGGTCGCCGTCCAGCAC
>NZ_DLMO01000056.1 GCF_002479325.1 Brevundimonas sp. UBA7534 | reverse complement strand
GCCGCCTTCGGCTTCATGACGCGCGTCGCCTTGCTGGCGGACAAGATGGACCATCACCCGGAATGGTCGAACGTCTACAATCGCGTCGAGGTGCTGCTGACCACCCATGATGCGGACGGCGTGACCCGCCGCGATGTCGAGATGGCCCGCTTCATCGACCAGATCGCCGAAGCGATGGCCGCCGGCGCATGAGCGCGCTCCGTCCGGGCCGGGTCTCCGGCAAGACCGCCCTGATCACCGGCGCCGCCGGCGGCCTGGGCGAGGCCATGGCCTTCATGCTGGCGCGCGAGGGCGCGACCGTGGCGGTGAGCGACATCGACGGCGAGCGCGTCGCCGACCTGGCCGCGCGCCTCAATGCCGAAATCCCCGGCGCCGCCTTCGCCTACGCTCACGACGTGGCGAGCGAGGCGGACTGGGAACGGGTGATCGCCGCCGCCGTCGCCGACCTGGGCGGCCTGTCGGTCCTGGTCAACAACGCCGGCGTCGGCGGGCCGCTGGCCTTCGTCGAGCAGGACACCGTCGAGAACTGGCAGCGTCAGTACGAGATCAACCTGCGCTCGATCATGCTGGGCTCCAAGCATGCGATGCCGCACCTGCGCGCCGCCGCGCCCGCCTCCATCGTCAACATCTCCTCGATCGCCGGCCTGGCCGCCGCGCCGGGCATGGGCGCCTACAACGCCACCAAGGCCGGAGTGTGGATGTACACCAAGACCCTGGCGCTTGAGGCCGCCAAGGCCGACTGGAACGTACGCTGCAACTCGGTCCACCCGGTCTTCATCAAGACGCCGATCCTGGACCCCTTCGTCGCCATGGCCGGCGGCGAC
Organism: Brevundimonas sp. UBA7534; assembly: GCF_002479325.1. Lineage (GTDB taxonomy): Bacteria > Pseudomonadota > Alphaproteobacteria > Caulobacterales > Caulobacteraceae > Brevundimonas. The sequence goes on along the minus strand of NZ_DLMO01000056.1, from coordinate 17,439 downwards.
GAGGCCAAGGCCCACGAACGCCTGTCGCGCGGCATCCCCCTGAAGCGGATCGGCGAACCCGACGACGTGGCCTATTGCGTCCTCTACCTCGCGTCAGACGAATCGAAGTTCGTCACCGGCGCCGAGTTCAAGATCGACGGCGGCATGACGGCGCAATAGATCGCGCGAGCGCGATCTATTGCTTCTTTGTTGGCCTACCGCGCTTCGCGCTGCTTGAGGCCATGTGGGTCGACCTACCGCGCTTCGCGCTGCTTGAGGCCATGTGGGTCGACCTACCGCGCTTCGCGCTGCTTGAGGCCATGAGGGTCGGCCTGACGCGCCTCGGTCGATCCAGCGCAAGGACGGGGAACGATTGTCCTCTATTCGGGATTGAGGCTGTCCGCGCCATGCTGTAAGCGGCGTCTTCCGGCTTCACCGCCGTGCACGCACCCGTAGCTCAGCTGGATAGAGTACTGCCCTCCGAAGGCAGGGGTCAGAGGTTCGAATCCTCTCGGGTGCGCCATTTTGCTTCAGCCCTGTGTGGTTTCCAAACAGCTGACGCCTGTCTCATTGGCGTGGCTTCGACATTTTGCCAGCGTGCTGGCAATGCCCGACAGAAAAGCGAGCAGCCGCAAATGGTCGGCGGGGCCGCGCACCTGGCTGCCTTCCCTCGTCGACCCCGTTCTCTTTGCCCTTGGGGTCCCGGAGACGGGCGCAAGCGCTCTGTGAGTCGACGCCGCGCCCGAGGCGGCGTAGGCGCTGGCGTCGAGTGCCACGACTTTGTCCTGCCCCTGTGCCGGCCCGCGGCCGTTTCGGACCGCCCAGTCGGCGTAGAGGTCGAGCGCGCGCTGCGGGCTGGAAATCCACCACGAATAGCCGTTGCGGCGTCCGATCGAAATCTCGTTGACGTCGTCGTGGATGGTCTGGTCCTTGTCGCCAAAGATCGGGCGGCCGGTGACAAGGTCATAGTTGCGCGACCAGATCGGGCCGGCGCCGGGCTTGTCGATCAGCTTGCGGCCCTGGTCCGTCATCTCGAAGGACTTGTCGCGCACCTTGACGGCTTCCAGCCACGAGGCGGCGCCGCGCACGGCGGCCTCGACCTCCGGTGACGGATGGGGTTCGCCCATCAAGAAGATCAGGATGTCGGTGGTCTCGCCGCTGGCGATCGAGCGGGGCTCGTAGTTGCGCGCGCTGGTGGGGACCAGGCGCATCGGCTCGACCTGCTGTGGCCAGCCCAGCAGGCGATCGCCGTCCCGAACCTGAGCGGCCAGGATCACGTCGACAGCCTTCCTTGTCGCCTCGGCGGCGCGGCCTTCCAGTTCGGCGGGCACGAAGTCGAACCCCTCGGCTCCGTTGGCCACGTCGCGCAACACCATCGCGGCGTTGGCCACGGCGTTGTCGTTGAAGGTGATGGAATCGTGGAAGCCGCCTTCCAGGGGCCAGATCTGCGGCCAGCCCCCGTTCGGATACTGAGCGTTCAGCAGATAGTGGACGCCGCGGATCACGCTGGCGCGCCAGGCGTCGCCCTCAGGCCCCGGCGCATGGGCCGCGACCTTGGCCAGGAACCGCATCTCCGACCATGTCGCCTCGTTGTCCAGCGTGCCGACGAAGGTCCAGAAGCGGTCGGCCGGCGCATCGAAGTTGGCGGGGTTCTGCTCCATCGTCTCGGCGTCGTTCGAGAAACGCTGGCCCGGCAGACGGGCGATGCTGCGATCCTGATTCTTGCTCCACCCGCCGGCGGGCGTCTGAAAACTGACGATGGCGTCGGCGATCCTGCGCGCCTCGGCCGTGCCGTACCACTGGGCCGGGCGATCAAGCGGCATGTTGTAATGGCTGGGGCCGACGGCCTGCGGCGGAGGGGGCGCGACGGCCCCCGCCGGAAGTTCGGCCGCCAGGGCGGCGCGGTCCGCCAGATGCTGAGCCTGGGAGCGCGCCAGGTAGTCCGCCCAGGCGCCTCGCTCCGCATCCGGCAACGCTCCGATCCGGTCGATGGTCAGGCCGACCGCCGGCGTGTTCATCCGCAAGACATCGGCCCGCGCGACGCCGACCCCGACGCCAGGCGTTCCAAAGACGGCGGCCAGCAGCGTCAAGGTGACCACGGGCAGGGCGTGAAAGGGCTTCATGTGCGTTACTCCCATTATTTTGGGAATGCTTTTACATAGTGAGACAATCGGACGCAACCGCCCGGCGCCTTCGACCCGCTTCAGTTCGCCAGAAAGTCCCGCCGGACCTGACCCACGGATTTCGCCCCCGTCAGGGTCATGGCGACGCGCATCTCCCTCTCGAACAGGTCGAGCAGATCGCCCACGCCCGCCTCTCCGTCCGCGGCCAGGGCGTAGATGAAGGCGCGGCCCAGCATTACGGCGTCGGCGCCGAGGGCGAGCGCGCGCACCACGTCCAGGCCATTGCGGACCCCCGAATCGACCAGGATGCGCAAATCCCCCTGCACGGCGTCGGCGACGGCCGGCAGGGCGCGCGCGGAAGACAGCACGCCGTCCAGCTGGCGACCGCCATGGTTGGACACCACGATCCCGTCCGCCCCGAACCTGACGGCTTCGCGCGCGTCCTCGGGGTCAAGAATTCCCTTGATGATCATCGGGCCGTCCCAGAAGTCGCGGATCCATTGCAGATCCCTCCACGAAATCGACGGATCGAAATTGGCGGCCAGCCAGCCGATGTAGTCGGCCAAGCCGGTGGGCTTGCCCAGATAGGCCGAGACGTTTCCCAGGTCGTGCGGCCGCCCCCCCACGCCCACGTCCCAGGCCCATGCCGGATGGGTCATGGCCTGGACCATCCGGCGCAGCGCGGCGTTCGGCCCGCTCATGCCCGAATGGGCGTCGCGGTAGCGCGCGCCGGGCGTGGGCATATCGACGGTGAAGACCAGGGTGGTAACGCCCGCGGCCTTGGCCCGCTGCAACGCGCTTCTCATGAAGCCCCTGTCCTTCAGCACATAGAGCTGGAACCACATCGGTCGGTCGATGACGGGCGCGACCTCCTCGATGGCGCAGACCGAGACAGTGGACATCGTGAACGGCACGCCGCGCGACGCCGCCGCCTTGGCCGCCTGCACCTCGCCCCGTCGTGCGTACATGCCGGTCAGGCCGACCGGCCCCAGGATGACGGGCAGGCTCAGCGTCTCGTCGAACAGACGGGTCTCAAGGCTCAGGGCGCTCATGTCCTGCAAGACGCGCTGGCGCAGGGCGACCGCCTGCCAGTCCTCGACGTTGCGCCGCAGGGTCTGCTCGGCGTAGGCGCCGCCGTCGATGTAGTGGAACAGGAAGGGCGGCAGCTTGCGGCGGGCGGCCTCGCGATAGTCGCCGGGCGAGGAAATGATCACGGCCGGATCCTACTGGAAGTTGGCGAAGGCGCCGCCGTCGACCAGCAGGGCCGCGCCCGACATGTAACCGGCCATGTCCGAGGCGAGGAAGACGACGACCGAGGCGATGTCCTCGGGTCGGCCCAGGCGGCCCAGAGGGATGCGGCCCTCCATGTATTCGCGCTTCTCGGGGTCGGCGAGGTCGTCCCTGTTGATGTCGGTGGCGATCGTCCCCGGCAGGACCGAGTTGCAGCGGATGCCGTACCGACCAAGGGCCACCGCACAGGACTGCATCAAACTGTGCACCCCCGCCTTGGTCGGGGTGTAGTGGGTCTGCATCTCGCCGCCGACGAGGGCCGAGATCGAACTGATGGCGACGATGGCCCCGCCGTCTCCCTGCTTCACCATCTGGTTGGCCGCGGCCTGGGTCATGAAGTAGGCCCCGTGCAGATTGACCTCCATCGTCCGGCGCAGGGTCTCCGTCGGCATGTCGAGGAAGGCGTGGAACGGGCAGATGCCGGCGTTGGAGACGAAGACGTCCACCCGGCCAAGGGCGGCGACGGCGGCGGAGACGAAGGCGGCGGCGCTTTCTGACCGAGCCACATCGCCGTCGACGGCGATCGCCTTGCGACCCAAGGCCTCGATCCGGGCGACCACCTCGGCCGCCGCCGGGGCGTCAGTGTAGCTGTTGATGGCCACGTCCGCGCCTTGACGCGCCGCCTCGATGGCGGTGGCCCGCCCAATTCCCCGCGACGCGCCCGTGATCAGGACGACCTTGTTCTCAAGCAGCATGGGGGCTCCGGCGTTCTCTTGGTGATGTCTAGGGTTTCGGCGTCCAGCCCAGATCGGCGCTGATGGCGTTGGCCGCGTCCGTGACGGTGCGGGTCAGTTCCGCCATCCGCTCGTCAGACATGTATTGCGCCGCCGACGACACGCTGAGCGCGGCGACCACCTGGCCGTTGACGGATCGGATCGGCGCGGCGACGCAGCGGATCTGGTCCTCGTTCTCCTCCAGGTCGAAGGCGTAGCCCTTCTGCGCGTAGCCATGCATGCGCTCCAGCCACACCGCCCGCTTGGCCGAGTCGAACGGCTGACCTTCCGGGGCGAAGAAGTCGATCCATTCCGCCTCGGTCTTGTCCAGGATCAGCGCCTTGCCCAGCCCGGTGGAGGCGATGGGATGACGCTCGCCGAGCCGAGACCCGATGTTGATGCGTCGCCGCCCCGGCACCGTGTCCAGGTAAAGGGCGTGCCGGCCGTCGAGTACGCCGAGGTGCACGGTGTCGTCGGTCTGGGCCGAGAGTTGTTCCAGCCACGGTCGCGCCACGCGCGGCAGGTGCATCTGCTGGCTGGCGGCATGGCCCAGTTCCAGCAGTTTTGGACCAAGCGAGTAGCCTTCGCGCGGCCGGAAGGACAGCAGGCGGCGATCGACCAGGGCGGAGGCCAGACGGTGGGTGGTGCTGCGGGTCAGGTCCAGCCTTTCCGACAGTTCCGCGAGCGGCAGGGCGCCATCGACAAGGGCGTCGATCACGTCCAGACCGCGCAGCAGGGTTTGGCTGCCAGACGACTTCGCGCCGGTCTCCTCCTCCCCGTCCACCTGCGTGGTTCTGATTGACGCCGTTCGTCCCATTTCGTAATCCTCATTCTCAGAATGTAGCAAAACGCGCAAGCCGGCCTGCTCGAAGGGTTGTAAGTTTGACGCGGCTCGCGGAGGAAAGCCAGTGACATCCCGCATTATGGGAAGAAATTGCCATATGGCGGCGGTCGCTCAATGAGCCGCCTGCCGAAAATCAGCCGTGTTCGCGCTTTCGTCGTGAAGAATGACGGAACCGGCGCCCATCAGGGAGGCGGCGCCGACTATCACGATCAGGGTGACGGCCATTGGATCGACGACCACATCGCCACCCCGATGGCGAAGTACCCCGAATATCGCCAGAGCCGCCGCAGCTTCGGCATCAACGTGCTCGGCACCCTGGTCGTGGAGATCGAGGCCGAGAACGGCGTGGTCGGCTTCGCGGTGACGACCGGCGGCGAGCCGGCGGCCTATATCGTCGAGAAGCACCTGGCCCGCTTCCTGGAGGGCCGCGACCCGTCCGAAGTCGAGAAGATCTGGGACCAGATGTATTTCTCGACCCAGTATTACGGTCGCAAGGGTCTGGTGGTGAACGCCATTTCCGGCGTCGATCTGGCCCTGTGGGACCTTCTGGGCCGCCTGCGTCAGGAGCCGGTTTTCGCCATGCTGGGCGGGGCGGTGCGTGACGAGCTGGCCTTCTACGCCACCGGCGCGCGGCCGGATAAGGCCAAGGAACTGGGATTCATCGGCGGCAAGACGCCCCTGCACCATGGCCCGGCCGAGGGCGAGGAGGGCCTGCGCAAGAACCTGGCCGAGCTGGAGGCCATGCGGAACGCCTGCGGCGACGACTTCTGGCTGATGTTCGACTGCTGGATGGCGCTGGACCTGAACTACGCCACCCGTCTGGCGCACGAGGCTCACAAGCTGGGCCTCAAATGGATCGAGGAGGCGCTGAGCCCCGACGACTACTGGGGCTATCAGGCGCTGAAGAAGAACGCGCCCGAGGGCATGCTGGTCACCACGGGCGAACATGAGGCCACCCGCTGGGGCTTCCGCATGCTGCTGGAAATGGAATGCTGCGACATCATCCAGCCGGACGTCGGCTGGTGCGGCGGCGTGACCGAGCTGATCAAGATTTCCGCCATGGCCGACGCCAAGGGCGTGCTGATGATCCCCCACGGATCATCCGTCTATTCCTACCACTTCGTCGTGACGCGCCATAACAGCCCGTTCGCGGAGTTCCTGATGATGGCCCCCGGCGCCGACGAAGTCGTGCCGATGTTCCATCCGCAGTTGATCGGCGAGCCCGTCCCCGTGAACGGCCGGCTCAAGGTTCCCGACACCCCAGGCTTCGGCGTCGAGCTGAACCGCGACATCGCCCTGCATCGCCCCTACGCACGCTGACCCTTCCTCTTCCAAGAGACGACCTGATGAAACTGCTTCGCTACGGCCCCAAGGGGCAGGAAAAGCCCGGACTGCTCGACGCCGAGGGCCGCATCCGCGACCTGTCAAGCGTGGTGGCCGACCTCACCCCCGATGTTCTGTCGGACGAGGGGCTGGCCAGACTGGCCGCGGTTGACACCGGTTCCCTGCCGGTGGTCGAGGGCGAGCCGCGCTATGGCGTGCCGATCAATGGATCGCGCAAGTTCATCGCCATCGGCCTGAACTTCGCCGACCACGCCGCGGAATCGAACCTGCCCCTTCCGGCGGAGCCCGTGGTCTTCACAAAGGCGATCACCTGCCTGAACGGTCCGAACGACGACGTCGTCATCCCGCGCGGCTCCCAAAAGACCGACTGGGAAGTCGAGCTGGGCGTCGTCATCGGCAAGACCGCGTCCTATGTGACGAAGGACGAGGCGCTGGATCACGTCGCCGGCTACGTTCTGATCAACGACGTGTCCGAGCGCGCCTTCCAGACCGAGCGCGGGCCGACCTGGGACAAGGGCAAGGGATGCGACACCTTCGGGCCCGTCGGGCCCTGGCTGGTGACCAGGGACGAGGTCGGCGACGTCCAGAACCTGGACATGTGGCTGGATGTCAACGGCAAGCGCGTCCAGACCGGCAATACGAACACGATGATCTTCACCGTCGCCGAAATCGTCTCCTACCTGTCGGAGTTCATGACGCTGGAGCCCGGCGACCTGATCACCACCGGCACCCCCCCAGGCGTGGGCCTGGGCCAGAAGCCGGAGCCCTGGTATCTGAAGGCGGGCGACACCGTCCGCCTCGGCATCGAGAAGCTGGGCGAACAGGGTCAGACCTTCGTGGCGTGGTCGCGATGAGCTACGCTGGACGTTTCGCGGGCCGAACGGCCATCGTCAGCGGCGGCGCCTCCGGCCTGGGAAAATGCGCGGCCGAACGCATTATTCAGGAGGGCGGCAAGGTCTCGCTGTGGGACCTGAACGCCGAAGCTCTCGCCGCCGCCGCCGCCGAGATCGGTGCGACGCATTTCGCGGCGCTCGACGTATCGGACGCAGACGCGGTCTCCGCGGCCGCGGCCGAGGCCAACGTCGCGCTGGGCAAGATCGACATCTTGATCGCCTCGGCCGGCATCACCGGCGCGACCGCGCCGGTGCACGATTTCCCGATCGACAGCTGGAAGCGGGTGGTCGACATCAACCTCAACGGCGTCTTCTACTGTGCGCGTGCGGTCGTGCCCTTCATGCTGGCCAACGGCTACGGCCGGATCGTCAACGTCGCCTCGGTCGCCGGCAAGGAAGGCAATCCCAACGCCTCCGCCTATTCGGCGTCCAAGGCGGGCGTGATCGGCTTCACCAAATCGCTGGGCAAGGAACTGGCCGGCAAGGGCGTCGTCGCCAACAGCCTGACCCCCGCCACGTTCGACAGCCCGATTCTGGACCAGCTGCCCAAGAGCCAGGTCGACTACATGCGCTCCAAGATCCCCATGGGTCGTCTGGGCGAAGTCGAGGAGAGCGCCGCCATGGTCTGTTTCATGGCGTCGGAAGAGTGCAGCTTCACCACCGCCTCGACGTTCGACACGTCGGGCGGCCGCACGACCTACTGAGGGAGGCGCGCGTGGTCTCGGATCTTCGCATCGTCGACGGCCACGTCCATCTCTGGGACCTGTCCCGCGCGCGTTACGTCTGGCTGCAGGACGATCCCCTGCCGACCAATCCGGCCGGGGACATGTCTCCCATCGCCGATCGCGACTATCTGCTGGACGACTATCTGGCCGACACGGCCGGCTGGCGCGTGGACAAGATCGTCCATGTCGAGGCGGGCCAGCCCGTGGGACGCCAACTGGCCGAGACCGACTGGCTCCAGTCCCTGGCCGACACGCGCGGCTATCCGCAGGCGATCATCGCCGGGGCCGACCTGCTGGACCCGGATCTGGACGCCCTGCTGGAGGCGCATGCCGCGCGCCCCAATGTGCGCGGCGTCCGTCAGATCGTCTGCTGGCACGAAGACCCGCTGAAGACCTACAATCCGCGCGATCTTCTGCCCGATCCGAATTGGGTGAAGGGCTTCGCCAAGCTGGCGAAACACGGCCTGTCGTTCGATCTCCAGCTCTATCCGTCGCAGATGGCCACCGCCGCGATCATCGCCGCGCGCCATCCCGACATCCCGATGATCGTCAACCACGCGGGCCTGCCGACCGACCGCGACGCTGCGGGAATGGAGCGCTGGAAGACGGGTCTGCGCCTGCTGTCCGCCCAGCCGCACGTCTCCATCAAGATTTCGGGACTGGGCATAACCGACCGCGCCTGGACCCCGGACAGCATCCGCCCCATCGTTCTTGAGTGCATAGACGCCTTCGGCGCCGAGCGGGCGATGTTCGCCTCCGACTTCCCGGTCGAAAGCGTTCACGGAACATTCGACGCCTTCTATTCCGCCTTCGACGCGATCACGGCCGACTTCTCGACCGACGAACGCGGCCGCCTGTTCGCCGCCAACGCCGAGGCGATCTACCGAATCTGACCCGCCCGCCCAAGCCGCGCGAAGACGGCAAGGCCCCAAAAGAAGACCCGAGGAAACCCGAGGACGCCATGAGCATCGAGACCGACGCCGCCCACACGCCCGGAGGCCTGGCCCAACCTTCAGCCCTGGGGGCCGCCAGAAATCTGCGGGGCCCGCTGGCCTTCGCGATCGCCTGTTTCCTGATCTGGGGCCTGGCCTACGGCCTGCTCGACGTGCTGAACAAGCACTTCCAGGAAACCCTGAGCATCAGCCATGCCGACAGCGCCTGGCTGCAGATCGCCTATTTCGGCGCCTATCTGCTGCTGTCCGTGCCGGCGGGCCTGTTGCTGAACGCGCGCGGCTACAAGTTCGGCATCGTCGTCGGCCTGGGGGTGGCGGCCTTCGGCGCCCTGTTGTTCATCCCGGCGGCGGGCGCGAGGGCCTTTCTGCCCTTCGTCGGCTCCATGTTCATCCTTGCGGCGGGCCTGTGCATCCTGGAGACCAGCGCCGACACCTACGTCAACGTCCTGGGCGACCCGGCCAAGGCGCCGCAGCGTCTGAACCTGGCCCAGTCGTTCAACGCCCTGGGCGTTTTCTTCGGCCCGCTGATCGGGGGCGCGGTCTTCTTCAGCCCGACGACGACCCAGGCGCTGGGCGGCGCGACCCGGTCGATCCAGATCGTCTATGGGCTGATCGCTGTGGGCATCGTCCTGTTCGCCTTGGCCGTCTGGCGCGCCCGATTGCCCGAAACCGGCCTGTCCGATCACGGGGGGGAAACGGTCGACGGCGCGTCCCGCCCGCTGTCGCAGCAACCCCACTTCATCGCCGGCGTCATCACCCAGGCGCTCTATCTGGGCGCCCAGGTCGGCATCGGCGCCTTCTTCATCAACCTGGTCACCCAGAACTGGCAGGGCCTGACAAGCCAGGAAGGCGCCTTCATGCTGTCGCTGGGCGCCATCGGCTATCTGGTCGGCCGCTTCGCCGCCACGGCCTTGCTGTTGCGGATCAGGCCGCGCGCGCTGCTGACCGCCTATGGCGTCATCAACGTGGTCCTGACGCTGATCGTGGCGGCCGGGATCGACAAGGTGTCGCCTATCGCCCTCATCGCCGTCTTTTTCTTCATGTCGACCATGTTCGCGACCATTTTCGCCCTGGGCACGGCGGGCTTGGGCGCGGCGACCAAGAAGGCGTCGTCCTTCATGGTCATGGCCATCGGCGGCGGCGTGCTCCTGCCCTGGCCGATGGGCAAGCTGTCGGACCTGTACGGCGCCCATGTCGCCTTCCTTCTGCCGGCCGCCTGCTTCGCGGTGGTCGCCTGGTATGGGTGGAAGGGCGCGGGCCTGGGCCGGACGGAGGCGGTCTGATGAGGTTGCGCTGGGCCCTTGTGGTCTTCACGCTGCTGGTCGCTCCGGCGGCCGCCTGCGCCCAGGTCGCGCAGCCCGTCCCCGCCGCAATCCCGGCCGCGCCCATCGACCGCCATGCCCTGGTGACCCGCCACAACGTCGTCCTGACGGCCATCGACCGCCATGCGCCGATCCAGTTGGGCAACGGCGACCTGGGCTTCACCGCCGACATCACCGGCCTTCAGACCTTTCCCGAACAGTATTCGGAACTGGCGCCGCTGATGACCATGGCCCAGTGGGCCTGGCACAGCTTCCCCAACCCGGAGGGCTACACGGAACAGGACGGGCTGATCGATGTGCCGGTGCCCGGACGGGGCGCACAGCCCTACGCCTGGATGACGTCCTGGGACGTGGCCGAGACCAACCCCGCCTACACTTGGCTGCGCGCCAATCCGCACCGGTTTTCCCTGAGCCGCATCGGTCTGACCTTCGCCGACGGCCGCGCCCTGGACTTCGCCAAGGTCGCCGACACGCGCCAGACCCTGGACCTGTGGTCCGGAACCCTGACCAGTCGCTTCACCTACGACGGTCGGCCGGTGCAGGTCGTGACCCGCGTCCACCCGACGCTGGACATGGTGATGGTGGAGATCGCGTCCCCCCTGGTCGCCAGCGACGGACTGGGCGTTCGCATTCGCTATCCGGGCGTGAACCCCGCGATCAATCCCGACACGACCACTTTCGACGATGCGGGCGCGCAGAGCCTGACGGTCGTCAGCCGAACGGACCGCGAGACCCGTATCCGCCGCACGCTGGACGACACGACCTACGTCTCCGCCATCGCCGGCGACGGCCGCATCGAACAGGCCGGCGAGACCGATTTCCGTGTCGCTTCGTCTGGCGGTGAGCGGCTTGAGGTCATGGTCCGCTTCGACCCGGCGAACAGCAATGTCGCCACGCCCGCCTTCGCCGACGGCGCCCAGGCGACGACCGCCCATTGGCGCGCCTTCTGGACCCAGGGGGGCGCCGTCGACTTCTCCGGCAGCACCGACCCGCGCGCCGCCGAGCTCGAGCGCCGGGTGGTGCTGTCGCAATATCTGTCGGCGGTGAACGGCGCGGGCGAACTGCCGCCGCAGGAAGAAGGCCTTTTCTCCAACAGCTGGTACGGCAAGTTCCATCTGGAGATGCACCCTTGGCATTCCGGCTGGCAGGCCCTGTGGGGCCGCCCCGAGATGCTGGAGCGCAGCCTGCCCTGGTATCTGGGAAACCTCGACCACGCCCGCGCCGAGGCCGCGCGCCACCATGTCCAAGGCGCGTGGTGGCCCAAGATGGTCGGACCCGAGGGCCGCAACAGCCCCAGCCTGGTGTCGCCCTTCATCATGTGGCAGCAGCCGCATCCGATCCTGCTGGCCGAATTGGTCTGGCGCGCGGAAAGGGACCCGGCCCTGCTGGATCGCTACGGCGAGCTGGTCGAGGCGACCGCCGACCTCCTGGCCTCCTGGCCGCTGCCGGACGGCGACCGCCTGAACCTGGGCACGCCGCTGATCCCGGCTCAGGAGAACTACGATCCCCTGACCACGATCAATCCGACCTTCGAGGTGGAATACTTCCGCTGGGCGCTGGAGACGGCGCAGTCCTGGCAGCAGCGTCAGGGCAAGCCCCGCCGCGCCGATTGGGACCAGGCCCTGGCGCGCATCGCCCCGCCGCCGATGAAGGACGGCCTGTATCTGCCGGTCGAGAGCGTGCCGGACTTCTGGGACACGGCCAAGTCCGAGGCCTGCCGGCGCCACGCCGCGGCGGCCCAGTGCAAGAACCGCGACCACCCGTCCTTCCTGATGGCCTACGGCTTCATTCAGGGCGAGCGGATCGACCCCATCGCCATGCGCCGCACCTTCGAGGCGGTGGAGGCGAACTGGGACGTGCGCCAGACTTGGGGCTGGGATTTCCCCATGATGGCCATGACCGCCGCCCGGCTGGGCGAGCCGGAAAAGGCGGTCGACTGGCTGTTCGCCGATCTGAAGAACAACCAGTGGGGCCCGACGGGCATGACGCCGCGCGTCCACCTGGACGAGCACGCCGATGAATTGGTGCCGGTGTCGGCCGGCGCCGGCGGCGTCGAGATGGCGGTCAATCCCGATGGCCCCGGCTATCGACGCGCCGCCGAGACCTACTTCCCTTCCAACGGCTCGCTGCTGATGGCCGTCGGCCTGATGGCCGCCGGCTGGGACGGCTCCTCCGGCCACGCGCCGGGCTTCCCCAAGGATGGCTGGACCGTCCGCGTCGAGGGCCTGGCGCCCGCCCCCTGATCTCAAGAAAGAGGACCGCCTCATGACGACCTCCCGACGCGCCGCGCTGAAAGGGCTTTTCGCCGCTCCCGCGGCCGGCGCCCTGATCGCCCGGGCCGCCCCCGCCGCCGCTGCTCAAAGCCCTTCGTCGCCGCCGGCGCCGGGGGAAGCGCCGCAGTGGCCCGCGCCCAACACGGCCCCGCCTTCGACGCAGGCGACGCCGCATCAGCCGCCGCAATGGTCGGGTCCGGCGCCGACGAATTGGATCGACCCGAAGACGGGACACCGCATCCGCCGCGTCTCGCCCGATGACGGCGGCGGCAAGCCCTATTTCTACAAGAACATGTTCGTCGTCCCAAAGGCGGGCGCGCCCGACCTGATGGTCATCTCCACGCCGCAGGGCATCTCCACCGTGGATCTGCGGACGTGGGACCTCAGCGTCCTCGTGCCGGACCCCCACGCTGACCTGATGTTCACGGGACGCCGGAACCGCAGCGTGTATTATTCGGTCACCGAGCCAGGCGACGCCCAGCTGATGGATCGCGCCAAGACCCTGTTCGTCATCGACGTCGACACGCGCCAGACCCGACAGATCGCCCGCATCCCGAACGGAAACGTCAACTCGGTCAACGCTGACGAGACCCTGCTGCTGGGCTTCGTGGCCTATGGATCCGAGCCGCTCCAGCCCGGCGTCAACGATCCGCGCAACCGCCGCTTCGATCAGGCGGAGTACGAGGCCGACGGACCAGACGGCAAGCCGCTGAACTTCGCCCGCGCCAAGGGCGTCCGGATGCTGCAGCGCTGGGCCGCGCGCTATCCGATGGAGATTTTCGTCATCGACACGGCCACCGGCGAACGCCGCGTGATCCACAAGACCAACGAGTGGATCGGCCACACCCAGTTTTCGCCGACCGATCCCCAGCGTCTGATCTTCTGCCACGAGGGACCGTGGCACCGGGTCGACCGGATGTGGACGATGAAGGTCGATGGCTCCGACCTGCGCAAGACGCATCAGCGGACCATGAACTTCGAGATTTTCGGTCACGAGTGGTTCAGCCCGGACGGAAGCCAGGTCCACTACGATCTGCAGACGCCCCGCGGCCAGGTTTTCTGGGTCGCCTCGGTCGATCTGGAGACGGGCAAGCGCACCTATCGCCGGGTCGAGCGCAACGACTGGTCCGTGCACTACAACGTCTCGCCGGACGGCGCGCTGTTCGCCGGCGATGGCGGCGACGAGGACATGGTCGCCCATGCCCGCGACGGCAAATGGCTGGTGCTGCTGCGGCCCGAACCCGTCGTCGACGCCGATCCCTCCAGCGACCAGGACGATCTGATCGACCCGCTCTACATGCGTTCGGAACGGATCGTGGACATGTCCAACCACGACTATCGGCTGGAGCCGAACCTGACCTTCACCCCCGACGGCCGGTGGATCTTGTTCGTATCCAACATGCACGGGACGAACCACGTCTACGCGGTCGAGGTCGCGCGGGCCGGTTGAGCCGCCCCCATCACATGTCTGTTGCAAAATACGAGAAGCTGTTGCAATAGGTGGCACGTCACGCGTCCGACTATGCGCGATACAATACCAAAAAATGACACCGGTGCCAAAGCGCCGGACGGGAGAAACAGGATGAAGCGAACCACTCTACGCACGATGTGCGCCCATGGCGCGTCCCTGGCCGTGCTCGCAATGGCCGCGCCAGCGCTGGCTCAGACCGCCCCGGAGACAACCGATCCGGCGCAGACGCCGGAGGCCGCCCAGGTGGAGGACATCGTCGTCACCGGTTTCCGTTCCAGCCTGCAGCAAGCCCTGAACATCAAGCGTCAGGAGGCCGGTGCGGTTGACGCCATCCTGGCCGAGGACATCGCCGACTTCCCCGATCAGAACCTGGCCGAAGCCATCCAACGTCTGCCCGGCGTGACCATCGACCGCGTCAACGGCCAGGGCACGACCATCTCTGTGCGCGGCCTGAGCTCGGACTTTACCCGCACCCGGATCAATGGCCTGGAGGCCCAGGCGGCCTCGGGCGGCAACCGCAACCGCAGCTTCGACTTCTCGATGTTCGCCTCGGAACTGTTCAACAGCATCAAGGTGCGCAAGACCCAATCGGCCGAGATCGAGGAGGGCTCGCTGGGCGCGACGGTCGATCTGCAGACCGGTCGGCCGATGGATTTCGGCGGAAGCGGACTGAACGCCGCCTTGTCGACGCAGGCGTCCTACAATGACCTCTCCGAAAAGACCATTCCGCGCCTGGCCGGCTTGTTGAGCTGGACCAACGAGAACCGCACCTTCGGCGGCCTGGTCTCAGTCGCCTATTCCGAACGGTCGCCCGTTCTGGAGAGCTTCAACACGACGCGCTGGCAACGCGGTGATCCAACCCGCGCCTACGGCGTCGGACAGAACTTCGGCGGCTGCATCCCTTGCACCACCGAAGCGCAGCGGACCGAGGTGCTGAGCGCCTTCTACCCTCGCATACCCCGCTACACCTTCGGCAACACCCAGGAAGATCGCCTGGGCATTACCAGTTCATTCCAATGGCGCCCCAGCGATCGCACCGAAGTGGTCTTGGACCTGCTCTGGTCGCGTCTCAACTCGGAGCTGGAAAGCCCCAATATCGAGGCCTGGTCGTTCGCTCGTAACTCCAACGCCTCGACCAACACCGAAGGCGTGGATAAGGTCATCCTGCGCGATTACGAAATCGATGCGGCGAAGAACGCCTTCTCCTACGCTGTGTTCGACAACGTCATGGTTCGGTCTGAGAACGGCTTCACCCGCAACGAAAGCACCTTCGGCCAAGCGTCCCTGAACATCCGTCACGATTTCACTGATCGCCTGCGGGGCAATTTGAAGTTGGGGGCGAACAAGTCGGAGGCCCGCACTCCGCTCAACGTCGCCTACGCTTTCGAAAAGTTGGGCGTGAACGGCTACACCATCGACTTCCGCGACAATGATCGTCTGCCGATGATCAACTATGGATTCGATACGACGTCGGGAGAAGGCTTCACCCTGACCAAGGCGTCGCGGAGTTCGAGCGGCGGCGATTTCGACAACAACGTCGCTGCGGGAGCGATCGAGTACGACTTCAATCCTTCGCTGACCTTCAAATTCGGCGGCGAATATAGGACTTACGGTTTCAAGACGTTCGAGTTCAAACGTGAAAGCGACGCGACCGTGGGGGCCGACCGCCTCACCGACGTCGATTCCATCGGCAGGGTCGTCAGCATCGATGGCGGCATCGACATTCCCGCCGGCTCGACGCTTGATTATATCATCCCAGATATATGGAAAATCGCCGGCTTCCTCAGCGACTATGACGCAACCCTGGTCAACAAGCAGAGCGACCGGGAGGTAAGCGAGACGGACAACGGCGTCTTCTTCCAGACCGACTTCAACACGGACGTCGCCAACATGGTGGTGCGTGGCAACGTCGGCGTCCGCTACGCCAGGACGGAAGTCGAGTCCAAGGGCTGGCAGCAGGTCAGTCAAGGCGGCGTTACCACCTACGACTACGTCACAGCCAACAACGACTACGACGATGTGCTGCCTTCGTTCAATCTAGCGATCGAACCCCGCGACGATCTGGTGCTCCGCTTTGGCGCCGCCAAGGTGATGTCGCGTCCGTCGTTGGGCAACCTGACGCCTGGCGGCAGCGTCTCTCCGACGACTCTCACCGTGAAGTACGGCAATCCGCTGCTGGATCCGTTCCGGGCCACCAACTACGACCTGTCGGTGGAGTGGTATTTCCAGAACGAAGGCCTGCTGGCTGCGGCGGTGTTCTACAAGGACATCGACAGCTTCATCACGACCCGAACGGATTCGCTACCCTGGAATCAGTTGGGACTGCCCGATGAACTCCTGCAAAACATCGTCAGTCCCGATGCAATCTTTGAGGTCACGCGCAGCCTGAACGGCGAAGGGGGCGAACTGCACGGGTTGGAAATCCAATACCAGCAGCCCTTCACCTTCCTGCCTGGCGTCTGGTCGAACTTCGGCTTTGTCGGCAACTTCACCTATGTCGATTCGGAAGTCGACTACGGCGCATCCGGCAAGAACCGGCTGACCGGGCAGTCCAAGAACACCGTCAACGCCACCTTGTATTATGAGGAAGGTCCGTTCCAGGCGCGCGTCTCGGCCGCCTACCGCAGCGGCTATCTGATGTCCTTCCCCGGCAGCAACGGCAACTCGGAAGAAGGCATGAACAGCACGACCTACGTCGACGCCTCGATGTCCTACGACATCACGGACAGCCTGACCTTCTCGCTGGAAGGCATCAACCTGACCGACGAGTACAACGATCGATACGTCGATGTGACGAACCGCATCTCGGACTACCGGCACACCGGCCGCGAGATCGCCGTGGGATTGCGCTGGAAGTACTGAACTTCCCTCCCTGAATCTTCCAGCGTGATTGACTGGCCCGAAGCGAACCGCTTCGGGCCTTCTTTTTGGTCTCGCGGGCCTTCAGAAGACGCGGTCGCGCAGGCCCGTCACGCCGGTCGAATCGGTCACCTTCGGCGCCTTGCCGTCCAGGGTGTCGATGTTGCAGTCGACGAAGCGCCAGTTTTCCGCGTCGGCGATGGTCCCGGCGTCCTGAACGTCCCAGTCCAGGCGCTCGAACAAAAAGTCCTTGAGCGGCGCCTCGGGGTAGGCGGCGGCCTCGAAGCCGACCTTGCCGCCCACCGCCTTGATGTCGGACAGGCGCACGTCGTGGATGTGGGGTATCCCCTGCGCGCGCGGCACCGGCGTCGCCAGGGCCCGCCAGTAGTCGGGGACGTCGTCGATCCCCGACGGGATCGTTGCGTAGCTGTAGTTCGGATACCAGTTCAGATTCACCCGGAAGAGGGTGCGCACGTCATGCAGATGGATGTCGTGCAGCCGGATGTTGGAAATGACGCCGCCCCGCGTGTGGCCCGACTTGAAGAAGATTCCCAGCGGCACGGGGTGTTCGATCCGCAGGCCCGAGACCTCGATGTCTTCAAAACCGCCGGATGTCTCGCTGCCGAAGGTCATGCCGGCCAGGGCGTCGC
>NZ_DLMO01000163.1:3786-9176 GCF_002479325.1 Brevundimonas sp. UBA7534 | reverse complement strand
ATCAAGGCCTTCGGCCCGGACCGGCGCAACACCATCCTGTTTTCAGGCTTCCAGGCGGCGGGAACCCGCGGGCGTTCGATGGTCGAGGGCGCCAAGGAGGTGAAGATCCACGGTCAGTGGGTTCAGGTCAAAGCGGAGGTGGCCAACCTGCCGATGCTCTCGGCCCACGCCGACTACGAGGAAATCCTGCGCTGGCTTTCCGGCCTCAAGCGACCGCCGCGCAAGACCTTCATCGTTCACGGCGAGCCCCATGCGGCGGACGCCCTACGGGTCCGGATTCAGGACCGGCTCGGATGGGACTGCGTCATCCCGCAGATGATGGAGCGGCACGAGCTGTGAGCAAAGTGGTCAAGACTGCACCCCATGCGGCGGCGCCCCTCAAGGCGCGCCGCTTCGGCCTGTACGCCCAGCACGAGTCGATCGTGCTGATGCGGCGCGACTGCCACGTCTGCCGCTCCGAAGGCCTGTCGTCCCGCTCCCAGGTGGTGCTTTCGGCCGCCGGCCGGGAGGTCTACGCCACCCTGTACCAGATGGACGGCGACGTTCTCGGCCTCGACGAGGCGGCGCTCTCCGAAGAGGCCTGGCGGCAGTTGGCGGTGGCGCCGGGCGATCCCGTCGTCGTGCGACACGCTCCGGCCATCGAATCCATGTCCAGCGTTCGCCGCCGGATCTATGGAGCGCGGCTGGATGAGGCCGCGATCCGGGGTGTCGTCAGGGACGTGGCCGCCGGGCGATACACGCCGATCCATCTCGCGGCCTTTCTGACCGCGACATCGGTGCTGCCGATGGACGACGCCGAGACGGGGGCGCTGACCCGGGCCATGGTGGACGTCGGCGACCGCCTGAGCTGGCCGTCGGATATCGTCATGGACAAACACTGCATCGGCGGACTTCCCGGCAACCGCACGACGCCGATCGTCGTCGCCATCCTCGCCGCCTGCGGCCTGGTCACGCCCAAGACCTCCTCGCGGGCCATCACTTCACCGGCCGGCACGGCCGACACCATGGAGACCCTGGCGCCGGTCGATCTCGATCTGCCCGCCATGCGCCGCGTGGTGGAAGCCGAGAACGGCTGCGTCGTCTGGGGCGGGGCTGTGAAGCTCAGCCCGGTCGACGACATCTTTATCCGCGTGGAGCGGGTCCTCGACGTCGACACCGAAGGCCAGCTGATCGCCTCGGTCCTGTCCAAGAAGATCGCGGCGGGTTCCACCCATGTGGTGCTGGACATTCCCGTAGGCGCCACCGCCAAGGTGCGGACGAGAGAGGCGGCCGCGAAGTTGGCGCAACGGCTCGTCGAGATCGCGGCCCGGTTCGACCTGAAGGCCCTCTGCGTTCAGACCGACGGGGAGCAGCCGGTCGGCGTCGGCATCGGCCCGGCGCTGGAAGCGCTTGATGTTCTGGCGGTGCTGCAGAACCGACCCGAAGCGCCGCAGGACCTGCGCCAGCGCGCCTGCCTGCTGGCGGGCGCCGCGCTCGAACTTGCCGGCGTGGCGAAAGCCGGTCGGGGCGCCGAAGCGGCCGAGGCTGTTCTCGCTGATGGTCGCGCCTGGGCGCGATTTGAGCGGATCTGCGAGGCGCAAGGGGGCATGCGCACACCGCCGGTCGCGGCCCAGCGGGCGCCCATCCAGGCGACCCGATCCGGCCGCGTCATCCTCATCAACAACCGCCAGGTCGCTACGCTGGCCAAGCTGGCTGGCGCGCCTGAACGCAAGGCCGCCGGCGTCCAGATGCAGGTGCGCCTGGGCACCGAAGTCTCAGCGGGCCAGCCATTGCTGACGGTGCACGCCGAGACGGCGGGCGAACTCGCCTATGCGCTCGACTATGCGGCGTCGCATGGCGAGATGATCGATATCGAGGCCTGACCCGCCGTATCGACGGCTTGCCTCCACCGCGCCGCGAGGGCGCAGGGCTCCGGGCAGGCGCCGCAACGCGCCTGCATGCGTTCACGCAGCGCCGCCCGGGCGCGGTGGACCCGAACACCGATGTTGTTGGTGGTCAGCTGCATCTCGACGGCGATCACCTTCAGCGGCGTCTCCTGGAGCTCGGCGCGCCGCAGGAGCTGGGCGGTCTCCGGCCCCAGGTCGTCCAGTGCTCCCGCCAGGCACTGCAGCGCCCGGTTCAGATCCTCGGACGCGTCATCCCCAATGGTACGAGGGAGCTCCGAGCGTATGGCCTCGTTCAGCCGTGTACGGCTCGCATTGCGCCTGTAGCGGTCGAACAGGGCATTGCGCAGCGCGATGCCAAGCCATGCGTCAATCTTGCCGGGGTTGGTCAGGCGTCTTGCACCCTGGGTGGCCTTCAGGGCGAACTCCTGCAGAACGTCCTCGGCGTCTTCCTGGGACCGGAGGCGTCGCCTCAGGAAACGCAAATGGCCGGCCCGGCCCTTTCGAAGCCCGAGTTCCACCAGCTGTTGAATGTCCTCGGGACGGGCCGACGCCGGGACAAGGCGGATCGGAGCGCGCGCTGTCCCGGGCGCGGTCAATATGGAGGCGCAATTCAGGCTCATCTGACAAGTCCCGCTCTTCAACATGAAGGCAGGATCGGTCCGGAAATGTCGGCCGGGATTGCGATAGATCAAACGGTCAGATCAAGAATATTTGCAGCCGATATTCCGAGGGGTTGTCCTTTGCGGCGCGTATTGGCGCTGTGAGCGAGGCAAGGCCGTCCGGCGAAAGCTGAAACGAATCCTGCGGTCGTGTGGTGAGCGCCCTTCGGATGCAGGCGGCGCCAATCGCCGACCTGTAATGGGCGTAGGGAGCTTTGAGATCGGGACCCGAACGGAATATCAGAGGCGGGAAGGCGCCGGGGCCGCCCGGGAGCGCAGCCGCGGAATGAAGGCCGGCGTGGCCCGCCTGTAGGTTGCGTACTCCGGGCCGAAGCGGGCTTCGGTCTCGCGTTCCTCGCTCCTTGCCAGCCGCCAGTACATGAAGACCAGGACCGGGAACATGGCCAGGGTGAGAACCGTCGGCCACTGCAACAGGAAGCCGAACATCACCAGGACGAAGCCGACGTATTGCGGATGGCGGATGGACCGATAGGGTCCGCTGGCGGCCAATGCGCCTTCCTGCTGAGCGCGATAGAGCACCGGCCAGGCCGCGGAGATGAGCCAGAAGCCGCCGCCGATGAAGGCGAAGCTGAGGATGTGGAAGGGTCCGAAATGGGGGTTCGCCCTCCAGCCGAACATCGTCTCCAGGAGGTGGCCGGCGTCGTGCGACCACCAATCGACGCCGGGGAAGCGCGTTTGCAGCCAGCCGGACAGGAAATAGAGGGTGAGCGGAAAGCCGTACATCTCGGTGAAGAGCGCCACCAGGAAGGCGCTGAAGGCGCCGAACGAGCGCCAGTCCCGGCCCGTCCTCGGCTTGAAGAAGGTGAAGGCGAAAAAGATGAAGAGGACCGAGTTCAGGATGACCAGGGACCAGAGGCCGTAGGCTTGCGGTTCGGGCATGGGAACCTCGCTCAGGATTGGTGCGGACGGGAGGAATCGGCGGCCGAAGGGCCCGGCGGTCCCTGACGATGCCCGCGCCCATGACCGCCGTGCATGGTCATGTGCAGCAGCGGGCAGAGCAGGATCAGGAGGAACGGCAGCCAGCCGAGGAGATGAACACGATGCTCCCCGATGAGCAGATAGGCCAACCCTGCGCCGAAGGCTGCGAAGGTGAGGAGATTCAGGATGCGTCCTGGTCGGTTCGAAGCCATGGGGCTGAATCCTTTCGGGAGAGACTGAACATCGCTGCCTGTCAGACGCCGCCGGCGGCAAAGTATTACGCCGCGCCCGGATCGAGGGTGAGGGCGGCGAGGCGGCCGGCGCGGTCGGGTCTGTAACGGGCGAGGATTGGCTGCGTCAGGACGTGAACAGCACGCCCGGCGTGCGCCAGCCCAAGGTCAACGCCAGGATGCCGCCTGTCCTCGCCCTCAACGTCGGCTCCTCCACGGTCAAGTTCGGCGTGTTCGAAGCCGCCCGGGGACACCTTGCACCGGTGTTGCGGGGCCGGATCGAATCTAACGGCGCGGGTCGACGGCTCGTGAGCCAGGACGCCGCCGGCGGCGTCCTGTCCGAAACGCCCTGGGTCGCCGGGGGCGACGACGACGGGCAGCAGCCCGGTGCCGTCCTTGCCCGTGGACTCGGCGATCAGCTGCTCGATCCAGGCCGGCAGTCCGGCGATGCCGGACCCGTGGTCGGCGAAGACGAGCTTGTCGCGCAGCGGGCGGGTGCCGCCCAGGGCCGCGCCGAGCTGCAGGCCCGGGTTGTCCTCGTCGTCGGCGATCAGCAGGTCGAGCACGGCCTCCGCGTCGTCCAGCAGGGCCGAGGCCCGGTGACCGGACGCGGGCGGCGACGGCGGCCGCGCCTCCTTCGCCGCGACGCCCCGTGACCCTGGCCCCGCGGCGGCGGAGGGCGTGGGTGCGGACCGCGATTCGGTGAGCACGCCGTCCTCGATGCGCACGTGCCGGTCGGCCTGGGCGGCGATCGCCGGGTCGTGGGTGATGAGCAGGACGGTGGTGCCGCGGGCGTGTAGTTCGCGCAGGTGCTCGATCACGATGCGACTGTTCGCCGAGTCCAGGTTGCCGGTGGGCTCGTCCGCGAGGATGACGCGCGGGCGGGTCGCCACGGCGCGGGCGATGGCCNNGGTCGCCGGGGGCGACGACGCGACGTCAGATCTGTTGCGTTGGGTGGAGGCGCGACTGGCCGGGCCCGTGGCCGCGGTCGGACATCGCGTGGTCCACGGCGGCCCCGACTTCAGCCAGGCGGTCGCCGCCTCCGACCCCGTTCTCGAGAGCCTTGAGGCCCTTGCCCCGCTTGCGCCCCTGCACCAGCAGCAAGGACTCGCGGGGGTCCGGGCGCTCCGCAAGGCGTGTCCCGATCTGCCTCAGGTCCTGACGTTCGATACCGCCTTCCATGGCGGTCACGACCCCGTGGCGGATCGGCTGGGTCTGCCCCGGCTCTGGGAAGCCAGAGGGCTTCGCCGCTACGGCTTCCACGGCCTGTCCTACGAATCCGTGGCCGGACAGCTCGCGGTGCTCGATCCGTCGATGGCTGAGGGACGCGTGGTTGCGGCCCATCTGGGTTCGGGCGCGAGCCTTTGCGCGCTGAGGAACGGCCGGAGCATCGACACCACCATGGGCGCCACGCCGCTCGACGGCCTGGTCATGGGCACGCGCTGTGGGAGCCTGGACCCTGGGGTGGTGCTCTATCTGCAGCAAGCCGGGGGCCTCGACGCCGCCGGATTGGTCGATCTGCTCTATCGGCGCTCCGGCCTGCTGGGCGTCTCGGGTCTCAGTGGCGACATGCGGGTTTTGCTGGAAAGCGACAGCCCGGCCGCGCGGGAGGCGGTCGATCTGTTCGTCTATCGGGCGGCGCGCGAGGTCGCGGCCCTGGCGGGGAGCCTGGAGGG
>NZ_DLMO01000163.1:0-3646 GCF_002479325.1 Brevundimonas sp. UBA7534 | reverse complement strand
TCTCGACGGTCTGGTCTTCACCGCGGGCATCGGCGAGAATTCGCCGCGGATCCGCGCGGAGACCTGCGCACGGCTCGCCTGGTTGGGGGTCGAACTCGACCCGGCCGCCAATCGTCGCGGTTCTGGACGCCTGAGCCCGGTCGGCGCTCCCGTCACCGTCCGGATGATCCGCACAGATGAAGAACGCGTGATCGCCCGCCACACGTCGCGGCTGCTCGGCCTTGACCGGTGACCCGGCGCGGTTCACGCCGGTTCGCCGCCACAAGGAGGCCCGTTCATTGATGTCCGACCTGTCGCCCTCGGCCGGCTCCGTACGCGCAGACCAGCTAAACGGCGGCTGCTTCTGCGTGGGGGTGGATCAGACGGCCCTCGCGGCCGCGCTTGATCGTGAGACGGGGATCCCCGGATTTGCCGCGGACCTGGCGGAAACCCACCCCTGGCTGTTCGCGCGGTCCCCCGTCTTCCTGCCCGCGGAGACGCTCGACCGGATGATGGCCGTGGTCGCGGCCGCGGAAACGGCGGTAATGCTACCCGGCTATCGCGAAGCGGCGGCTGCATGGACGCCCCCGCTCGCACGTCGGGATCCCGGTCCTCATGGTGTCTTCATGGGGTATGACTTCCACGTCACGCCGTCCGGCCCCAAGCTCATCGAGATCAACACCAACGCCGGAGGCGCCTTCCTGAACGCGGTTCTCGCCCGCTCGCAGCAGATCTGTTGCGCCGGCGTCGTCGCCGGTGTCGAAACGCCCGGACCCGCTGCGTTCCAGCAGCAGGTCGGCGAGATGTTCCGTAAAGAGTGGCGACTGCAAAACGGGAAAGGGACGCCCGCAACGGTGGCCATCCTCGATGATGATCCGCAGGCGCAGCCGCTGTACCCGGAGTTCAGGCTCGCCCAGGCTCAGCTTCGGGCGGCCGGCCTTGAAGCCCTGGTCGCGGACCCTCGCGATCTGACGATCGTAGGTGATGCGCTGATGCTCGGCGGCGTCCGGGTGGACATCGTCTACAATCGCCTCGTCGATTTTCTGCTGGAGCAGCCGACCCATGCGGTCCTGAGGCAGGCCTATGAGCGAGGCCTGGTGGTGGTCACGCCCAACCCGCACATCTATAGCCGCCTCGCGGACAAGCAGAACCTCACCCTGCTGTCCGACCCCGACAGCCTGCGCAGCTGGGGACTGGCGGCGGAGCCGGCCGCGGTTCTTGCGGCGGCCGTTCCCCGCACCATCCTCGTACGGCCGGAAAACGCCGCCGAGCTCTGGGCGGACCGGCGCAACTGGTTCTTCAAGCCGGCCCGGGGCCACGCCAGCAAGGCGGCCTACCGCGGCGACAAACTCACCCGGCGGGTCTGGGAAGAGATCAGGAACGCCACCTACGTCGCCCAGACCTACGCCGCTCCGGGGGAACGACGCATCCCGCCCGCCGCCGAGCCGGTCAGTCTGAAGGTCGATGTGCGCCTCTACACCTACGGGGGGAGGATGCTGCTCGCGGCCGCCCGGCTCTACCAGGGGCAGACCACCAACATGCGCACGCCCGGCGGGGGTTTCGCGCCGGTCCTCGTTCTGCCGGAAGCCGTGGCCGACATTGATGAGTGCCGCGGCGCCGTCAAACCGTCACCCGGCGCGACCTGTCACGACCGTTCATAGGCGAAGACGGCCCTGACCGGATCATCACGCCGACCAGGGCGCGCCACGTGAAAGGTCAGCAGGTAGCGCCCGGGTCGCCGAAACGAGACATAGCCGCCGTAGGTGGCGAAACCGTCGAGGGGCATGAGTTCCAGCGGCCCGGCTCCGGGGCCGGGGTTATGTGGCCCGCTGATGCTCAGGGACACCTCGGCGTCATCGATGCGCCGGTTTGTTGCGGCGTCGAACACAGCGAGCGTGACGTGATCGGTCCCCGAAGGCGGCCCGTCGTGCATCCCGGACTCGGGGTGGGACCGGGGGTGAGCGGCCACGGTGGCGCTATCGACCACGCCATACTCAAGTCGCAGCCCGTCGACGGTCTGCGATTGACCGTCAAAGGTCTGCGACTGCCCGTCCACGGTCTGCGAGGGGGCATGGGAGGGCTCAGCCTGGCAGGACGCCAGCGACAGCGCCCCAAAGACGCCCAGCAGGAACGGGCGCGCCCTGTGGCGCAAGGAGTGGACGACAGACATCTTCCGGCCTTTTCGCGGTGATCGGAACTGAACGCTCATCGATCAATGACGCGCGCCCGCGCGCCGACATTACAGGACTTCCGTCCCCACACGGCCGGACGACCGCTTCGAACCCGCCTCTCCGGCGCAGGATGAGCCGGATCGCGGCTTCTGCTGGCCGAATGGATCACCGCCCAGTCCACCACCCGCCGATCATCGAGCCGGACCGCGTGCTGCAGCCCATTTGTTTCACTGAGGCGGATCAACCGGCGCTATTCGCCGAGCACCCGTCCCGCCAGATTGTAGCAGTGGGCTGTCAGCACGCCGAAAATTCCGCCCACGAGGAAGGCGCACAGGCTGCCAATCCCCAGCGCCGCGACAGAACCCACGGATTGGTCCGTGAGTTGCGTTGTGAACAGGCCGATGAAGGCGTCGGCGCCGGGCAGGCCCAGGGCGGCCCATATCCACCCGAGCACAAACAGCCATAGCGTCGCGAATGCGCCCGTGCTCGCGACGCGAAGGACATGCAGGCGGGTGCGTCGCGGAAGGACTTCGGCTTCAGTCATGGCGATCCTCCTTGAGGTTGGTCGGGTCGTCGACAATCGTCGGCCCGTGCTGGCCATGACGCGCGGCGAGCCTGGAGTTTACGGGGCCTGCACCCGGCATCGACGAAGGTGAGGGTGAACGGTCGTGACACGGGCGCCATGACGACGCCAGTCAGTGGTTTTCCACTCGTACTTCTCTTATCGGGTCTGCAACGGGCCCGTGACGCGCCCGCCAAGCGTCGCCCGATCCCGGGAGTCCCGAAAGCCCGATGGCCCTCCGCATCTAAACCCGACCCCAGCGCCGGTTCAGCCAGTTGTAGACGGGGCAAAAAACCAATCCGGCGTAGGCCCCGTAGAGAAAGCTCTCGGCAAGGCCCAACAGGAATCCGGGCCATGTCAGCCACTGGAAGGCGGGCAACAGCTGC
The DNA here is from genome assembly GCF_002479325.1 of Brevundimonas sp. UBA7534. GTDB lineage: Bacteria > Pseudomonadota > Alphaproteobacteria > Caulobacterales > Caulobacteraceae > Brevundimonas. The sequence goes on along the minus strand of NZ_DLMO01000163.1, from coordinate 548 downwards.
TCCAGCAGAGCCTGCGCATGCAAATTCTCGGGCGCGATCAAACCGTAGACCACGCACAGGAGGAACGTCACGGACGCCCATATGCCGAGGGCCCAGCTCACAATTTTGGTGTCCATCATGCGGCGTTTCCTTCGATGCTTCTGCAACCTGGCCGGGCCCGATCCCGCTCAGTGGACATGGGGCGGTTTTCGGTCGTCCTCTCGCGAAACGCCGCCATCGCCGTCCTCCTCGGCTCGGCGCGACCCATGACCGCCGTGCCCGCCGTGCCCCACAAGGTGCAGCCCTAAGAAGGCCGCCCCGAACAGGAGCCAGGGCCAGTTGTCCACCACCCAATTCATCGGTCTTTCCTGGATCTTTCGGTGGAGCGTTCGGTCCGAGCTCCGGCATGGCCGAAGTCTTGTCAGGATCGCTCCGATGAACCCTATGACGCGGCCGATCCAGGCTCCTTACAAAACAGGGGGCGGATCACGCCGGGAGCGCTTCGGGCGCCGCCGCTTTTGGAAGCCCCGGGGCCAGATCCGTATCGCACGGAGAGATCGCGTCTCCGG
>NZ_DLMO01000077.1 GCF_002479325.1 Brevundimonas sp. UBA7534 | reverse complement strand
TGCTCATGGATCACGGTCGGGCGGCGCGTCGTCACGGCCGCCAGCAGGGCCGGCGCCGACGGATAGCCGCCGAAGCCCACCACCACGTCCGCGCCCGTGCGCTGGAACGCCGCCTTGGCTTGCCCCACGGCGTCGCCGACGGTCGAGGCGGCGCCGACGCGCAGGCGACCCTGCTCGTCCTTGCAGGCATTGGGGAAGGCCTGCGCCTTCTGGATATCCTTCATGGTGATCAGGCCGACGGCCCGATAATCCTCGTCCACCACGATGACGCGTTCGATCTTGCGGGTCTTCAGCAACTCGCGCGCTTCGTCGCGGCTGGCGCCTTCGCGGACCGTGATCAGGTCGCCCGTGGTCATCAGAGAGGCGGCGGTGACGTTCAGGTCGCTCTCGAAGCGCATGTCGCGATGGGTCAGCATCCCTACCAGCTTGCCCGACTTGGGATCGACCACCGGGAAGCCGGTGATCTTCTTGCGCGCCACGATCTCGCGCACTTCGCCCAGGGTCGTCTGCGGGCCGACCGTCACCGGATTGACGACCATGCCGCTCTCATAGCGTTTGACGGCGCGGACCTCGTCGGCCTGCTCCTCGATGGTCATGTTCCGGTGCAGAACGCCCAGTCCGCCGGACTGGGCCATGGCGATGGCCAGGCGGCTTTCCGTCACCGTGTCCATGGCGGACGACAGCAACGGGATGTTCAGTTTGATGTCGCGCGTCAGCTGGGTCGAGACATCGACCATCGCCGGCATGAACTCGGATGCGCCGGGTTCCAGCAAAACATCGTCGAAGGTCAGTCCTTCGCGTATCTCCATGGGGAGTCTCCGTTTTGCGGGCCGCGTATAACGGGATGCGGGGCGCCACGGCAAGGGGCGCGATGCTGCATCGCGGCATTCGGCCGATCACGCTTGGCGACAGGATGCGACCGGAACCGTCGCCCGCGCCTATGATCCAGATAGAATTTTTTGCTTTGCAACTACGGGCGGGCGACATCATTTTCCCATCATGGTCGGCCTGATCCTGAACACCGCGCGCAAACTGGCGTTGAAGATCGCCAGCTACGGCGTCATGCACCTGGTCGTGGCCATATTGGTGGCCTTCGCCATCACCCGCGATTGGCGCCTCGCCCTGGCGGTCGGCGTCGTGGAGCCCTTCTTCCAGACCATCGCCTATTCGATCCATGACCGTGTCTGGCACCGGGTCGAGCGCCGCCGCATGGCCTCAGGCATGGAAGAGGCCGCCGAGGCCTTCTCCGCCCGTCTGGACATCATGTCGCCCGAGGAACAGGCCCGCGTTCACGACAACCATGGCTACGGGCGCGAAGACGGGCGCCACCATCACGGCCATTCCCACGCCCTGCCCCGCTCGCTGAAACAGATCGCGCTGAAGACCGTCACCTACGGGCTGATGCACTTCACCGTGGCGGTGACCGTGGCCTTCGTCCTGACCGGCAGTCTGCGCACCGCCCTGGCCATCGGCGTGATCGAGCCCCTGGTGCAGACGGTGTTCTTCACCCTCCACGACCGCATCTGGTCGCGTATCGAGGCCCGGAGGTCAGTGAGGCCGACGTTAACCCAAGCGTAAGCAGCACAAGCTCAACCTCAGAGTGCACCAAGCAAGCTGAGGTTGAGATGTACGTTTTCGACCACCTATCGACTGAGAAACGCGCAGCGAAAGCGACTGGCGGGGTCGAACGTCGCATGACCGAAGCGGCGGTCATGATGGCAGTCGCTCATCATTTCATTGGTCTCCAACATCGTCTTGGCCAGGCTGGCGATGTTCGAATTCACCCTGATGGGGAGCACGCAAAGCAGTTCGATATTTCTGGCCACCTAAGCGTTATGGGATTCGAGAAAACCGCACCGACGGGCAAGACAAAATACGGCGGAATATATAACAGGAAAAGCGATACTATCACCGTATTCCCAAAGTCAGGACTTGGCGATGTATGCGCCACCGTGGGCGATAGAGAATTTATTGCGGAGTGTAAGGGGGGAACAATAAACAGCCGTCATGGCGGTGTACTGTCAAAAACTCGGAGCGGGCTATCAGAACTTATTGGTCAACTCATGGTTCTTGAAAATAACGGATCAAGACAAATCGCCGCCAGGCCATACACGGCAGAAGCCGAACGTCTAGCACGTAGGTTGTGCAACCGGTGCAACGCAGCAGGAATCGAGATAGCCCTTGTACAAGAAAACGGGGAACTGACCTTTATCTCCTCGGAAATATCAGACGCTTAAGCGCTATTTCTTGTTCAGCGCCACCAGGAAGACTTCGGCGCTGTCCTTTCGGCTGGAGGCCGGCTTGACGTACTTCACCGTCTCGAACTCCTCGCGCAGTCGCGTCAGCACCCCCCCGGCGTCCCCGCCCTGGAAGTTCTTGGACACGAAGGCGCCGCCCGGCCGCAGGGTGCGGATGGCGAAGTCCGCGGCGATCTCGATCAGGGCGATGATCTTCAGGTGGTCCGTCTGCCGGTGCCCCACCGTATTGTGCGCCATGTCCGACAGCACCAGGTCCGGCGGCCCGCCGATCGCCTCGATCAACTGTTGATCCACGCCCGGATGGGTGAAGTCGGCCTGCAGCAGGGTGGCGCCGGGGATCGGCTCGATCATCAGCAGGTCCACCCCCGCCACGGCCGCCGCGCCCCGGTCCAGCGCCACCTGGACCCAGCCGCCCGGCGCCGCGCCCAGGTCGATGACCCGCGACCCACGCCGGATCAGCCGGAACTTGTCGTCGATCTCGATCAGCTTGAAGGCCGCGCGGCTGCGCCAGCCCTCGGCGCGCGCCTTCTCGGACCACTTGTCCGACAGCTGGCGCTTGATCCATTGCTGGCTGGACATCGACTTGGTGTCCGCCGTCTTCATCTTCTGGCCCATGCCGCGCCCGGCGGCCGTGCCGCCCGTGGGCGGGCGCACCATCCGTCTGCGTTCCCCCGCCTTGGGGTCCTGGGGCTTTTCGTCGTCGCTCATCGTTCCCACATAGCCCCGACCGGCGTTGCGGGCTATGACCGCGCCACAACAACACCAAGAGGACGACCGAAATGGCCGACACCCTGACCTTCACCCTGGACACCGGCGACGGCGAAGCCCGCGACGTGGTCATCAAGCTGCGCCCCGACCTGGCCCCCGGCCACGTCGAACGCATCACCGAACTGGCCTCGGAAGGCTTTTACGACGGCGTCGTCTTCCACCGCGTCATTCCCGGCTTCATGGCCCAGGGCGGCGATCCGACCGGCACCGGCACCTCGGGTTCCAAGAAGCCGAACCTGAAGGCCGAATTCTCGGCCGAGCCGCACGTGCGCGGCGTCTGCTCCATGGCCCGCACCTCGGACCCGAACAGCGCCAACTCGCAGTTCTTCATCTGCTTCGACGACGCCACCTTCCTGGACCGCCAGTACACGGTCTGGGGCCAGGTCGAATCCGGCATGGAACACGTCGACGCCCTGCCCAAGGGCGAACCGCCCCGCAATCCGGGCAAGATCGTCAAGGCGACGGTCAACTGATCCTCGAAAGGCCCGGATGATCGTCCGGGCCTTTTTCGTTCGGCCTCCGGGCGCCTTGCCAAGCCTCGTCCGCGCCCCATCTCCCGGTTCGGGGCGCGCTCACAGGATCGGATTTCAGACTATTCAGACTATTCAGACGGTGTTTTTCGCGCCGACCGTCTGAAATGTCGCGTGATCGCCGACTTGCTCCGCCTCCGAAGCCGGGGTAGGCGTGGCCCAACACGCCGATATTCATCAGGCGATGAAAAGAGGGAGAGCGATGCGCAAGATTTACGCTGACGTCACGTCCGCGCTTGAAGGCCTGACCTTCGACGGCATGACCGTCATGTCGGGCGGCTTCGGCCTGTGCGGCATCCCCGAGAACCTGATCGCGGGCCTCAAGGCCTCGGGCGTCAAGGGCCTGACCGTCATCTCCAACAACGCCGGCGTCGACGGCTTCGGCCTGGGTCAGCTGCTGGAGAGCCGCCAGATCGCCAAGATGATCTCGTCCTACGTCGGCGAGAACAAGGAGTTCGAGCGACAGTATCTGGCCGGCGAGCTGGAGCTGGAATTCAACCCCCAGGGCACCCTGGCCGAGCGCATCCGGGCGGGCGGCGCGGGCATCCCCGCCTTCTTCACCGCCACCGGCGTCGGCACCCTGGTCGCCGAGGGCAAGGAAGTGCGCACCTTCGACGGCCGCGACTACGTCATGGAAACCGGCCTGGTCGCCGACCTGTCGATCGTCAAGGCCTGGAAGGCCGACGAGCGCGGCAACCTGGTCTTCCGCAAGACCGCCCGCAACTTCAACCCGATGATGGCCACGGCCGGCAAGGTCACGGTGGTGGAGGTCGAGGAGATCGTGCCCACCGGCTCGCTCGACCCCGACCACATCCATACTCCGGGCATCTACGTCGACCGCCTGATCCAGACCGTCTCCGAAAAGCGCATCGAACAGCGCACCGTCCGTCAGAGGAGCGCCGCATAATGCCCCGAACCCGTGAACAGCTCGCCGAACGCGCCGCCAAGGAGCTTCAGGACGGCTTCTATGTGAACCTGGGCATCGGCATTCCGACCCTGGTGGCCAACTACATCCCCCAGGGCATGGAGGTCACGCTGCAGTCCGAGAACGGCATGCTCGGCATGGGCCCCTTCCCCTACGAGGGCGAGGAAGACCCCGACCTGATCAACGCTGGCAAGCAGACGATCACCGAGATCCCGGAAAGCAGCTATTTCAGCAGCGCCGACAGCTTCGCCATGATCCGCGGGGGCCATATCAACCTGTCGATCCTGGGCGCGATGGAGGTGGCCCAGAACGGCGACATCGCCAACTGGATGATTCCCGGCAAGCTGGTGAAGGGCATGGGCGG
>NZ_DLMO01000076.1 GCF_002479325.1 Brevundimonas sp. UBA7534 | reverse complement strand
GTGGCAGTCCCTAGGGGAATCGAACCCCTCTTTTCAGGTTGAAAACCTGACGTCCTAACCGATAGACGAAGGGACCGCGGCCGGGGCGGCGCATTTGCCCCGGTTCGCGGCTCTCCGCAAGAGGAAATTACGCCGCGGCGGCCGCGGGCTGTTCCACCAGGGCGTCCAGCGCCGGGATCAGGTCGGCGATCAGGTCCTCGACGTGCTCCAGCCCGACCGACAGCCGCACCAGGCCATCCCCGATTCCAGCGGTCGCGCGCTGTTCCGGCGTCATGGCGGCGTGGGTCATGGTGGCCGGGTGGGCGATCAGGCTTTCGACCCCGCCCAGCGATTCCGCCAGGGTGAAGATCTCCAGGCTTTCGACCAGATCGCGAACGGCCTCGGTCCCGCCGGCCAGTTCGAAGCTGAGCATGGCGCCCGGGCCGGCCTGCTGGGCGGCGACCAGGGCGTGGGTCGGGTGCGACTTCAGCCCCGGATAGTTGACCGAGGCCACGGCCGGGTGGGCCTCCAGCAGTTCGGCGATGCGGCCGGCGGTGGCCTGCTGGCGCTCGATGCGAGCGAACAGGGTGCGCACGCCGCGCAGGGTCAGATAGGCGTCGAACGGCGATCCGGTCACGCCGGTGCAGTTCGCCCACCAGGCCAGCTGCTCGTGATCGGCCGCATCGGCCGAGACGACGGCGCCGCCGACCACGTCGGAATGGCCGTTGATGAACTTGGTCGTGGAATGGACCACGAAGTCGGCGCCCAGCTTGATCGGGTTCTGCAAGGCGGGAGACAGGAAGGTGTTGTCGCAGACGACCTTGGCGCCGGCGGCATGGGCGCGGGTGCAGATGTCGGCCACGTCGACCAGGCGCAGCAGGGGATTGGACGGCGTCTCGACCAGGACCAGTTTGGGCTTCAGCGCCAGGGCCTTTTCGAGGGCTTCGGGATCGCCCTGGTCGACCAGCAGCAGTTCGAAATGCCCCTTGCGCGCGCGGGCGTTCAGCAGGCGGCAGGTGCCGCCATAACAGTCGTGCGGGGCGATCAGCAGGTCGCCGGGCTCCAGCAGGGCCAGCGGCAGGTCCACCGCCGCCATGCCGGTGGCGGTGATGACGGCGCCCGCGCCGCCTTCCAGCTCGGCCAGGGTCTCGGCCAGGACGTCGCGGGTCGGATTGCCCGAGCGGCTGTAGTCGTACTTCCGCTTCTGCTCGAAGCCGGCAAAGGAATAGTTCGACGACAGGTACAGCGGCGGCATGACCGCGCCGTGCGCCGTGTCCGAGTCCACGCCCGTGCGGGCGGCGATCGTGTGCGGGGAGGCGAAGCGGGTCATGCTTTGATGTCCTTGAAGGCGGTGCGGAGGATGTCGCCGACGAAGGCGTCCTCCTTGAGGAAGGCGTCGTGGCCGTAGAGGGAGGGCGCCTCGACGAAGCGCCACAGGGTCGGCAGGCGGGCGGCCAGCTCACGCATGTCGTCGATCGGCACCAGCCGGTCGGAGGTGAAGCCGATCAGGGTGACGGGGGTGGAGATGGCCTCGGGCGTCACGCTGTGGCGGTCGATCGAATCCGACATCGACAGCCAGCGCGCCGGGGTGGTGTGGGTGCGGTAGGCCTGACCACGCGCGGTCAGATAGTCGCAGATCGGATAGTTCTGGCCGGCGCCGGCGGGGGCGGTGGTGTCGAAGCGTTCGTCGAACTCCTCGGCCGTGCGGTAGGTGGTCATGGCCAGCTCGCGGGCCAGGGCGACGCCCTCTTCGGGGCGGCCGGCGTCCACGGCGAACTGCAGGATGCGGCGCTGGATGCCGCGCCAGGCCGTGGCCTGGGGGTGCGCCCGATGGGCGGCCGAGACGACGATCAACTGGTCGGCCCGGTCGGGGAACAGCTCCGCGAAGGCCAGGGCGACCATGCCGCCGTAGGAGCAGCCGACGAAGGCGGCGACGCGCGCGACCTTCAGGTGGTCCAGCAGCAGGGCCAAAAGGCGCGCCTGGTCCTGGGTGGTGATGGTGACGGGCCGATCGGCGAACGCCGCGCCGGGCGCGAAGTCGAACGACAGGACCTGGAGGCGCGACAGGTCGATCGGGCCGCGCACCGACACGGCGCCCGACCACCAGCCCAGACCGTTGGTCTCGGTGCGGTGCACGAAACGGCCTGCGGAGATACCGCCTGCGACCACCACGACGGGGGCGCCGGCGCGGCCGTGGATGCGGCCGACGACGCTGGACTGGTTCAGCTTTTCGCCCGAGGCCAGGCGGAAATCGGCGGGGAGGGGCACGGCGACGTCGCGGGCGCCGCCGCGTTCGCGGGTCGGCGGCGCGGGGGCGCGGACGGGCGTTTCGGTCGGCTGGGGCCGACAGAAGGGCACTTCGAACAGGGAGGTTTCAGCCAGGGTCATCAATCGTCTTCCGCATCGTCTCGCTCAGCAAGGCTCGATACGGTGACAGATCGTGGGGCATCGCCTTGTCGATGCTCCACTCATCTCTCGCGGCCCCGAGGGACCCCGCAGGAGTTGGCACCGTTTCGGGCGGAACCCGATGGTTGCCCCGGCGTCAAAGGGCCTAATCCCTCAGCCGGTCTTGATGAGTGCTTTTAGGGATGGTGGAGCCACCCTTTTTCGTCAAGAGAAAAATTAAACCCCTTCATCAAGAAGGCCGGGCCCACAAGGGGCTGAAACCCATCAAAAGCGCAGAAAGATGAAAAAATCATCCAACGGCCTATTGACGCGCGGGGCCGGCTTGGACACCTTGGGGGCATCTTCAACCGGATCACGCCCCGGACCTTTCCGTGCTTCAGCGCTCGATCATCGCCGAAACTCTCGCCATCGCCGGCCTCGCCGCGACGCGTTTCGGCATGATTATCGGCACCGGCACCACCACCACCATGCCCTCACGGGCGGGACGAGTTTAGCGCGCCGAAATCCGGCCACGCAGAACCCGAACCCCGCCCGGTCCGCCTGGCGGGGTTTTTCTTTTTCACCCCACGCTTCCACCGAAAAATCCGAGAAACCCCGATGTCCGCCTCCCTCGCCCTGGTCGAAAATCCCGACGCGCTCAAGCCAAAGTCCAAACCCGCCGCGCACGCCGCGCCCGAAGTCGTGGTGCTGAAGTTCGGCAGCTCCATCCTTCGCGGCCCGGACGATGCGCCGCTGGTGGCCTCGGCCTGCTACGGCCATGTCCGGGCGGGCCGAAAGGTGGTGGCGGTGGTGTCCGCCTTCGCCGGGGCGACCGACCGCCTGCTGGCCGAAGCCCGCGCGCTGGGCCTGCCGCACTCCAACGCCCTGCTGCCGGGCTATGTGGCGCTGGGCGAGGAGAAGTCGGCCGCTCTGGTGGCCGTGGCCTGCGACCGGGTGGGCCTGGACGCCTGCGCCCTGTCGGTGCGCGAACTGGGCATCG
>NZ_DLMO01000075.1:14583-46398 GCF_002479325.1 Brevundimonas sp. UBA7534 | reverse complement strand
CAGGAGATCAAGTGCGTGGACGAGAAGTTCCCGCGCGAGGCGTTCGAAAGCCTGGGCTACAATGTCGAGACACACGGTCAGAAATCCTACAACGGCGTCGCCCTGCTCTCGAAACATCCCCTTTCCGACATCCGGCGCGGCCTGCCGGGAGACGAGGCGGACGAGCAGGCGCGGTATCTGGAAGCCCTGATCGAAGCGCCCCGCCCAGTCCGGGTGGGGGCGATCTATCTGCCCAACGGCAATCCCATCGGGACCGAGAAGTTCGGCTACAAGCTGGCCTGGTTCGAGCGGCTGAACGCCCATGCGCGCGCCTTGATGGCGTATGAGGAACCGCTGGCGCTGTGCGGAGACTACAACGTCATCCCCACCCCCGAGGACGCCCGCAACCCCTCCGCCTGGACCGACGACGCCCTGTTCCAGCCCGAGAGCCGCCGCGCCTTTCGCGCCCTGAAGAACCTGGGCCTGTCGGATTCCCACGAGTTGGGCGACGAGCCGGCTGGGACCTACACCTTCTGGGACTATCAGGCGGGCGCCTGGCAGCGCGATCACGGCATCCGCATCGACTTCGCCCTGTTGTCTCCGCAGGCGGCGGACCGCTTTCGCGGCATCGAGACCCATCGCGACGCGCGCGACATGGAGAAGCCCAGCGACCACGTGCCGGTGGTGATCGACCTGGACCTGGAGGCCTGAGCGTCATGGCCGACGCCTTCCGGGTGGTCCTTCTGGTCGCCCTGGCGGCCGCGCTCCTGACGACGCTGGCCTTGGGCCTGTCCTGGTGGATGGAGCCGTCCCGGCGGATGCGGCGCGCCCTGCTCAAGGCGTTGGGCGCCGCCCCCGAGGTCGAGGCGATGGCGGTCGGCGAAGGCAAGGCCTGCGCCCTGAACTTCGACGTCGAACAGGTCGTAGTCCTGTGGGCCAACGGCGCCCACGGCCTGGCCTATCATTTCCAGGAGGTGGACGGGGGCGAGATCATCGTCGACGGCCATGTCGTCGCCCGGGTCCGCCGCGGCGAGGCGCGCAAGGCGCTGGACGTCATGGCGCCCGACGCCGAACAGGTGGTGCTGCGGCTGATGTTCGCCGACGCCCGGAGCCCGGAATTCGAACTGGCGCTGTGGGACGCCGCCCTGCCCGCCCCGACCGGATCGCCCGGTGAAGCCCTGCGGCTGGGCCGGCGTTGGCTGTCGCACCTGGAAGCGCTGCTGAAGGGTTGAGCGGCCGCGTTCGGGGGCTTTCGATCCCCGCGCGGGAGCGCTAGAAGCGACGGCTCGTTCCCCCTTTTTCGCATCCCCCGAAGGAGCCCGCCGTGGCCCGCCTTTTCGACGCCTACATCGTGGCCGACTGGACCGCCGCCGAGACCCGGAAGCTGGGCGACAACTCGCTGTGGATCGGGGTGGCCAAACGCGACGTGCGCTTTCGCCTCTATACGGAGACCCACAATGTGGCGACCCGCGCCGAGGGCGAGGCCCTGCTGAACAGCCTGCTGGCCGATCACCGCAAGCGCGGCGACCGGGTGCTGGTCGGCTTCGACTTCAACCTGGGCTATCCGGCGGGCACGGCCACGCGGCTGAAGCTGTCGGGAACGCCGTGGCAGGCGATGTGGAAGTTCATCGCCGCGAACGTGGTCGACAAGGCCGACAACACCAACAACCGCTATCAGGTAGCGGCCAAAATGAACCGGCTGATGACCGACGAAGCCTGGCCCCTGTGGGGCGCGCCGGCCAAGCAGGCGCAGCGCTGGCTGACCACGACCAAACCGCCACAGGGCACGGGCGACATCCCCGAGTTCCGCGCCGCCGAGGACGCGGCGCGCAAGGGCCGGCTCCAGCCCAAGAGCGTCTGGCAGATGCACGGCGCCGGCGCGGTCGGCGGCCAGACCCTGGTCGGCATCCCCGCCGTGCGCCGCCTGCTGGAAGCCCTGGGGCCGTCGGGCGCCGTCTGGCCCTTCGGCACGGGCTGGCGCGCCCTGACGCCCGACGACGTGGAGCCCCTGTCGGCCCTGGTGGTCGAGGTGTGGCCGTCGATGTTCGACGCCCGGCCGGCCGAAGGGGAATACAAGGACCAGGCTCAGGTCCGCGCCACGGCCGAGGCCCTGGCCCGTCTGGACGACGCGGGCGACCTGGCCGGCGCCTTCGCCCCGCCCAAGTCGGCCACGCCTGAACTGATCGAACGGGTGGAGCAGGAAGAAGGCTGGATCCTGGGCATCTGACGCCCGCCCAGCCTTCCTCGCGTGGCGTCAGACCTGCGGCGTCCAGCCGCCGGCCAGCGCCTTGAACAGGGCGATCTGATAGGTCGAAACCAGGGCGTCGGATTGCGCCAGCGCCGCCTCGGCCGCCGCCTGGGTGCGTTCGGCGTCCAGCACCAGCAGGAAGCTGTCCGCGCCCGCATTGAAGCGCTGGCGCGACAGGTCGGCCGCGCGGGCCGCCTGGTCGCGCGCCTCGGTCAGGGCCGCGCGGCGATCCAACTCGTTGGCGTAGTTGGACAGTGCGGTCTCGGTCTCCTGCAGCGCGCCCAGCACCGTCTGGTCGAAGGTCGCCAGGGCGGCGTCGGACAGGGCGCCGGCCTGCTGGATCCGCGCCCGCGCCGCGAAGACGTTGGGGAAGGACCAGCTGATCAGCGGGCCGAAGCTGAAGCGGAAGTTCTCGCTGTCGCCCAGGCCGTCCGAGTCCAGCGCCGTGGACCCGATGGAGCCCCCAAGGCTGATCGACGGGAACAGATCCGCGGTGGCCACATTTACCCGCGCCGCCGCCGCCGCCAGATCGGCTTCGGCCTGGCGCACGTCGGGTCGGCGGGCCAGCAGCTGGGCGCCGTCGCCGACCGGAATGGGCTGGCTGAGCTGGGGCGGCCGCGCGCAGGCGGCGGCCGCCTGGCTGGCCTCGCTCGGCGTCACGCCGGTCAGGGTGGCGAGGCGGAACAGGGCCTCGTTGCGGGCGGCGCGCAGGGTCGGCAGGGTCGCCGCCGTCTGGGCGACGGCCGCACGCGCGCTGGCGACGTCCAGACCGGTGCCGGCCCCGCCCTCCAGCAGGCGCTCGGTCAGGCGCAGCGTGTCGCGTTGCAGACCCAGGCTCTGTTCGGCGACCGCGATCTGGGCGTTGGCCGAACAGGTGTCGGCATAGGCCCGCGCCGTCTCGGCGGCGACCGTGACCTGCACGGTGGCGAAGGCGGCCTCGGCGGCTCGCACGTCGGCCCGCGCGGCGCGTATGGTCGATTCCACTCGGCCGAACAGGTCGATCTCGTAGGAGGCGTCCAGTCCGACGTCATAGGTGTCGATCTCGGGCGCGTCTTGGCCCGGAGGCAGGCCCTGGACCGTCGCAGCCGAGGCGCGGCTGCGCTGGTAGGCGGCGCTGGTCGAGGTCGTCGGCAGCCGTCCGGTGCGTGCTTCGGACAGCGAGGCCCGCACGGCGCGCAGATTGGCGAAGGCGGCTTCCAGCTGGTTGTTCTCGGCGAACGCCTGCTGGATCAGGCCGTCCAGCGTGGGGTCGTCGTACAGCCGCCACCAGTCGTCCCGCGCCTGGGCGGTCGACACGGCCGGATTGGCCGAGCCGATCAGGGCGCCCGTCCCCGCGACAGGCAGGTCGGCGACAGGCGCCTTCGGCCCGACCGCGCAGGCGGCGAGCAGGGCGCTGGCGGCTGCCGCGGTCAGGATGGTCTGGGTCTTGGATCGGATCATCGGATATCCCCTCCCAGGCCGGTCGCGGGCGCCGGCGCGTCGGGATCGGTCAGGTCGGAAGGTTGGTCGTAGCGGACCGGCTCTGCCTTCGGCGTCGGCTTGTGGGACGCCGGCAGCTTGCCCGACACCCACCGCATGACGACGTAGAAGACCGGGGTGAACAGCAGGCCGAAGAAGGTCACGCCCAGCATGCCGGAGAAGACCGACGTGCCCAGCGCCTGGCGCATTTCCGCACCCGGACCGGACGCCAGCATCAGGGGCACGACGCCCAGGATGAAGGCGAAGGACGTCATCAAGATCGGCCGCAGGCGGGTCTTGGCGGCGGACACGGCCGCATCGAAGCGGTTCATGCCCTCCTCCTCGGCCTGCTTGGCGAACTCCACGATCAGGATGGCGTTCTTGGCCGCCAGGGCGATCAGCACCACCAGGCCGATCTGGACCAGGATGTTGTTGTCCAGACCACGGATGTTGACCCCCAGCATGGCCGCCAGAAGACACATCGGCACGATCAGGATGACCGCCATCGGCAGGGTAAAGGCCTCGTACTGCGCCGCCAGCACCAGGAAGACGAACACCACCGCCATCATGAAGATGAGCGTCGCGCCCGACCCCGCCGCCTTCTGTTGCAGCGCCAGTTCGGTCCATTCGTAGGAGAAGCCCTGCGGCAGCGTCTGGCCGGCCATCTGCTCCATGACGTCCAGCGCCTGGCCGGACGACACGCCCGCCGCCGGCTGGCCCTGAAGCTCGGACGCCGGGAACAGGTTGTAGCGCACGATCCGCGACGGGCCGGAATCGTCCCTCAGATTGGCCACCGAGCCGATCGGCACCATGGCGCCGCTGTCGGAACGCGTCTTCAGGTTGGCGATGTCGGCGATGTCGTCGCGCGCCGTCGGCTCCGCCTGGGCCGTCACCCGGAAGGTGCGCCCCAGATAGTTGAAGTCGTTGACGTAGGACGAGCCCAGATAGACGCCCAGGGTGTCGAACACGGCCGACGGCTGCACACCCAGCATCAGGGCCTTGTCGCGGTCGACGTCGGCCTCGATCCGCGGCGAACCGGTGTTGTAGGTCGAGAAGACCTGGTTCACCTGATCCGGGGCCTGGGCTGCCGCGCCCATCATGGCGAAGGTCGCCCCCTCAAGCGCGCGATAGCCCGCGCCCGAGGTATCCTGGATCATCATCTTGAAGCCGTTGCCGTTGCCCAGACCCTGGACCGCGGGCGGCGCGATGACGAAGATGTTGGCGTCGGAGATCGATCCGGTGGCCTGGGTGATGGCGCCAGCCAGGGCCGTGGCCGCCTCCTCGCGAGAGCGCTCGGCGTGCGGCTTCAGGCGAACGAAGATGGTCGCCGCGTTCGAGCCGAAGCTGAAGCTGGACCCGTCCAGGCCCGCGAAGGCCACGGTGCCGTCCACGCCGTCGGTGCCCTGGATGATTTCCCGCGCGCGCATCATCACGTCTTGGGTCCGATCCAGCGAGGCGCCGGCGGGCAGTTGGATGACGCCGATCAGGAAGCCCTGGTCCTGCTCCGGGATGAAGCCGGTGGGGGTGTCCATCAGGCGCCAGGCCGTGACGCCCAGCAGGCCGACATAGACGATCAGCACGATGGTCACGGTGCGGACCAGGCGCGCGGTCAGGCGGCCATAACGATCGGACAGCCAGTCGAAGCCCTCGTTGAACTTCCGACCGCCCCAACCGACGTAATAGACGACCGAGCCCCACAGGCCGGGCTTGCGGCCATGCGTCTCGTGGTCCTTGTGCGGCTTCAGCAGCAGCGCGGCCATGGCCGGCGACAGCGTCAGCGACACGAACAGGGAGATCACCGACGCCGAGGCGATCACCACGGCGAACTGGCGATAGAAGATGCCGGGGATGCCGGGCACGAACATGGTCGGCACGAACACCGAAACCAGCACCAGGCCGATGGCGATCAGGGCGCCGGAGACCTCCTGCATCGAACGATAGGCGGCCTCCTTGGGCGACAGCCCTTCGCTGATGGCCCGCTCCACGTTCTCCACCACCACGATGGCGTCGTCGACGACGATGCCGACGGCCAGAACCAAGGCGAACAGGGACAGGGAGTTGATCGAATAGCCCAAGGCCAGCTGCACCGCGAAGGTGCCGACCAGGGCGATCGGGATGGCCACGATCGGGATGATGGCGGCGCGCCAGGTCTGCAGGAAGACCAGCACCACGATCACGACCAGGATCACGGCCTCGACCAGGGTGTGCTCCACCGACTCCACCGACGCGGCGACGAATTCGGTCGGGTTGTAGGGGACGGAGATGGACATGCCTTGCGGCAGTTCGGCCTTCACCGCATCGACCTCGGCCAGCACCCGCTCGGCGGTGCCCAGGGCGTTGGCGCCCGGCTGCTGCACGATGGCCAGGCCGACGCCGCGTTCGCCGTCGAAGAAGCCGCGGATGCCGTAGTCTTGAGCCCCCAGCTCGATCCGCGCCACGTCGCGCAGGTAGGTCACGCGACCTTGCGCGTCCGTCTTCAGGACGACGTTGGCGAATTCGTTGGGATCCGTCAGACGTCCCTGAACCTGCACCGGCAGCTGGAAGGCGGAAGCGTTGTTCGGGAAGGGCGGCTGGCCAATGGAGCCGGCCGCGGCCTGGACGTTCTGGGCGCGCAGGGCAGCGACGATGTCCGGTCCTGTCAGACCGCGCTCGGCCGCCTTGGCCGGGTCGATCCAGACCCGCATCGAATAGTTGCCGCCGCCGAACACCTGGACCGTGCCGACGCCTTCGATCCGCAACAGGCGGTCGCGCAGCGTCGAGTTGGCGTAGTTGCCGACATAGTCGTTGCTCAGCACCTCGCCAGGCGACGTCAGCCCCAGGATCATCAGGAAGCCGCTCTCGGCCTTGTTGACCGTGATGCCGGTCTGGCGCACCGCCTCGGGCAGCCTGGGCTCGGCCAGGGCCACGCGGTTCTGAACCAGCACCTGGGCGTCATCCAGATTGGTGCCCGGATTGAAGGTGACGGTGATCGCCACCGCCCCGTCCGAGGTCGAGGACGAGGAGATGTAGAGCATGTTCTCGACGCCGTTCACCTCCTGCTCGATAGGGGCGGCGACGGTTTCGGCCAGGGTCTCGGCCGA
Source organism: Brevundimonas sp. UBA7534 (assembly GCF_002479325.1). GTDB lineage: Bacteria > Pseudomonadota > Alphaproteobacteria > Caulobacterales > Caulobacteraceae > Brevundimonas. The sequence continues at coordinate 39,633 of NZ_DLMO01000075.1, read as the reverse complement.
GGCGCCGGGATAGGCGGCGTTGATGGTGATCGTGGGCGGCGCGATCTCCGGATACTGCGACAGGGGCAGCAGCGGATAGGCGAACACGCCGATGATGGTGATCACCACCGACAGCACCATCGCGAAGATGGGCCGGTCGATGAAGAAACGGGAGATGTTCATGGATCAGTCGCCGCTGGAAAGGCTGTTGGCGAAGGAGGCGCTGGAGGCGGGCGCGGCCTGGGTCACGGGACCGGCGGGGTCCTGGTCCTGTTGCTGGACCGGCTGGATGCGGCCGTTTTGCGGGGTCACCTTGGAGCCCGGCTGGGCGGCGCGCTGCAGGCCCGAGATGATGACGCGGTCGGTCGGCGCAATGCCGGACTTGATCACGCGCAGCCCCTGGACCACCGGCCCCAGCTGGACCGCCTTGGGCGTGACCGAGCCGTCGGCGCCCACGACATAGACGGTGCGGCGCGACTGGTCGGTGTTGATCGCGGTGTCGGGAACCAGCAGGGCGTCATACCCCTCGCCGGCCGCGACCTGGGCACGACCGAACATCCCCGGACGCAGGAAACCGTCGGCGTTGGGAACGATGGCCCGCAGACGGATCACGCCCGAGGCCGTGTCGATCGAATTGTCCGAGAAATCCAGGCGGCCGGTGTGATTGTACTCGCCCTCGTCCTGCAGGCGGATGCGCACCGGCGCGCCCTGCTCGGAGCCGCCTTCACGCATGTACTTCAAAGCGATGGCCTCGGAGCCGTCGAACACGAAGTGGATCGGACCGCCCGAAACGATGGTGGTCAGCACGTCGCCCGCCGACGATCCGCCGGCGACCAGATTGCCGGGATCGACCCGGCGGTCGGACACCCGGCCCGACACCGGCGCGGTGACCCGCGTGTAGTCCAGGTTCAGCTGGGCCGTTCGCGTGGCGGCGTTCGCCGCCTCCAGATTGGCCTCCGCGGCCTGCACCGCCGCCTTGTTGGAATCATATTCGGCCTGCGAAACCGCCTGCGAGGCCAGCAGAGACTCGCTGCGGGCCAGGTTGGCGCGCGCCAGGCTCAGTTGCGACTGCGCCTGGGCGACCTGGGCGCGAGCCTGCGCCAGGGCGGCCTGGGCGGGGCGCGGGTCCAGCGTGAACAGCAGTTGGCCCTTCTGAACCATCTGGCCGTCGCGGAAGTGCACGCCCTGGATATAGCCGCCGACGCGCGCGCGCACGTCGACCGCCTCCACCGCCTCGAAGCGGCCGGTGAATTCGTCCCAATCCACCACCTGCTGACGCAGCGGCGTCGCCACCGTCACCGGAGGCGCCCCAGGCGCCTGGTCCTGCGCCTTAGGCGAACATCCATAAAGCGCGCCCGTCACCATAACGGACACGGCCGCGATCTTAAGCCCGCGCATCGGCGCATTCTCCCTGTCGGAGGTAAATCCCTGTCGAGCGGACACCGACCCGTGGGGAGCGGGCCGTGTCAACGCATGGTGACTTATTGGTCAGGGCCGGGACGCTTGTCAACAGGCGTTGACAAAGCCATATGTGATTTACGGTTATTGTTCCCAGGAGTTTCCACGCCCTTGTTGTGCCCCGGTCCCCGCCCGAGAAACGCCGCAGCGACGCGCACGGCCATTCTCGACGCCGCGCGCGAACGGTTCGCCGCCGAGAGCTATGACGACGTGGGCATGCGCGACATCGCCCGCGACGTCGGCGTCGACGCCGCCCTGATCAGCCGCTACTTCGGCTCCAAGGACGATCTCTTCCTGGCCGCGCTGGACAGCTGCGGCGACGGCAGCGCCCTGATGCAGGGCGACAAGGGCGATTTCGGCCGTCGCGTCGCCCATGAGATCGTGTTCGAGCCCAAGAAGGCGGAAAAGCTGAAGGGCATGTCCATCATGCTGCGGTCCATCGGCTCGGCGCGCGCCGCCGAAATGGTTCAGACCACCTGCACCGCGCGCTTCTTCGGCCCGTTGGAGGACTGGATCAGCGGGCCCGACGCCGCCGTGCGCGCGCGCCTGCTGGCCGGCACCATCATGGGAATGTCCATCAGCCGCGAACTGGGCGGCGGCAGCTTCGATCTGGACCCGGCCGAATGCGAGCGAATGCGCGACCGGCTGGCGGTCATTCTCCAGGGCCTGATCGACAACTGAAACCGTGGCGCAATTAGAAAAAGGGCGCGGACCCCGGCCCGCGCCCTTTGTCTTGCCTGGGTTCGGCGGTCAGTGCGGCGACGGCGCCTTGACCACATCGGCGTCGCGCACCTTGGTCCGCGCCGCCGCAATGGCGAAGATCGTCAAGCCGACATAGCCCAGCAACGGCACGATAAAGGCCGGCTGCAGCGCGCCGGCCGCGTCGGCGATGCGCGCCGCAACCTGGGGCAGCAGGGCGCCGCCGATGATGCCGAACACCAGCAGGCCCGACGTGGCCGAGGTCGGCGCCGTCGAACGCTCCAGCGTCAAGGTGAAGATGGTCGGGAACATGATGGAGTTGAACAGGCCGATCGACAGGGCCGCATAGGCCGCCGTCGGACCGCCCACCTGGCTGACAGTCAGGCACAGCAGCGCCGCCACCACGGTGCAGACCGCCAGCACGATCCCCGCCGGCACGCGCGTCAGCACGGCCGAACCGATGAAGCGGCCCACCATCGCCCCGCCCCAGTACAGGGCGACCATCTTGCCCGCCGTCTCGATCGGCGCGTTCAGCACGTCCGGGCTTTCCAGGAAGTTGGTCAGCATGCCGCCGATGGCGACCTCTGACCCGACGTACAAGAAGATGGCCAGGGCGCCGAACACCGCCCAGGGCGACGACAGCGCCTTCAGAGGCGACACGGCCTCCGTCGCGGCTGGCGCGGCGGCGTTGATCTTCTTGCGGGCGGTGAAGATGAAGACGGCGATCAGGGCGAAGAAGGCGCCCATGCCCAGGAAGGCCATGTCGATGCTGCGCAGCGACTGCGAGCGGGAGGCCGCCGTCACCACCGCGCCGGCGGCGAAGACGCCGCCGGTCAGCAGCACGTGCGACCCCAGCCACGGCCCGATCGTCGTGCCCAGCGAGTTGAAGGCCTGCGACAGGTTCAGCCGCATGTGCGACCCCTTGCGCGTGCCCAGCTCGGCCACCAGAGGATTGGCCGCGACCTGCAGCAGGGTCACGCCCGAGGCGATGACGAACAGCGCCAGCAGGACGCCCGGATACCAGTCGGCGGCCGTGGCCGCCGGCACGATCAGGCAGCCCGCGACCATGACGATCAGGGCGCCGATGATCGAGCGGCTGTAGCCCAGCTTGCCCAGCACCGATGCGGCCGGCAGCGACATCAGCCCGTAGGCGATGAACCAGGCGAAGGTGGTCAGGAAGGCTTCGGCGTTGTTCAGGTCGAACACCCGCTTCACCGCCGCGATCAGCGGGTCGATCAGCGAGGTGGCGAAGCCCCAGGCGAAGAACAGCGTGGTGACATAGGCGAAGGCCAGGCCCGCGCCCTTGGGGCGGGCGGCGTCTGTCGTGGTCATCGGAAGGGTCCCCCTGCAATGGATCGGCGCCGCGCCGATGCGCGCGGTTCTTGTCCCTCTGGTTCCGACATAGAAGCCAGGCCGTCCAGCCGAATCCGTGCGCTGTAACCAAACTTTTTAGATTGTCGGTCGAGCGCAAAAAAAAGGCCGCCCTGTCTCCAGGGCGGCCCAGTCTGCTCAGCAGGGGAGGATCAGAAGCGGTAGTTCACGCCCACCGCGAAGGTGCGACCATAGGACTGGTAGTCGATGGTCCGGCGCTCATCGCCGTTTTCAAACGTCTTGAACGGCTCGTCCGTCAGGTTGTTGACCTGGGCCAGGACCGACAGGCCTTCCAGCGGACCCGACCGGAACTCGTAGCCGATCTGGGCGTCGATGACGGTTTCCGCGGCGACCGACCGCAGGGTGCGGCCGTTGCCGAAGCCGGCCACTTCGCCCAGGTAGTCCGACCGATAGCGGGCCGAGATGCGCGACTGGAAGCCGAAGCGCTCATAGTACAGCGTGCCGTTGACGACCGTTTCCGACAGGCCGGGCATGGGCGTGGGCGGGTTGGCGGGATCCGGCTGGACCTCGCTTTCGGTCTGCGAGGCGCTGAAGAAGCCGCCGAAACCTTCCAGGGCGGGATGGAACATCTCGAAGGGCGCCGACAGCGAGAATTCGACGCCGCGGATCCAGCCGCCGTTGCCGTTTTCCGGGGTGGAGATGATGCCCTCGTTGATCACGGGCGTCACGTCGCCAGTCGGATAGCCGCTGAAGTCGAAGATGCGGTTGTAGGTGTAAACGTAGCTTTCCAGGTCGCGGTAGAAGCCCGCCAGGGAGACATAGCCGCGACGGTTGGCGAAATACTTCTCGAACGACAGGTCGGCCACATTGGCGATGTACGGCATCAGCTCGGGATTGCCGCCGCCGCCGCCCCAGGGCGAGTTCTGCTCGGGCGTGGCGTTCTCGTTGTTGTTGCCGGGGTTGAACGAGAAGTTCCGACCGGCGCGCATGTCGTCCATCCGCGGACGCGCCAAGGTGCGCGACAGCGAGAAGCGCGCGAACATGTCGTCGCCGACCTCCAGGATGAAGTTCGAGCTGGGCAGGATTTCCAGATAGTCCTTGCCGCCGGTGATCTCCTCGACCGCCGCGACGCCGACGCCGATCTGCTGGGCTTCGAACCCACGGCCCTGCTGGTCGGTGTACACGAACTGCATGCCGACGTTGCCGGTCAGCGGCAGGCCGAACAGGGTGTGGTCGATGTTGGCGCGGATGTAGGCGGTCGAGACCTTTTCGGTCACGTCCCAGTTGCCGGCCGCGACGTCGGCGTTCGGGTTGCGGATCAGGTTCAGCGCGCCGCTGTTGACGAGGGCCAGGGCGTCGTAGCTCAGCACTTCGGAAATGCCGAGATAGCCCAGGTCGGTCGGCTCCAGCAGGAACTCCGCCGGCACGGCCAGGTCGCCGCCGCCGGGGACGCCGAGGTAATACTGATCGTTGACGAACTCCTTGGTCCGCTCCGAATAGTTGAAGCCGAAGTCGATCGAGCTGAACGGGCTCTGGTGCAGTTCGCGCCGCGCGGTCAGGCGAACCGCCTTGATCTCGTCCGTGATGGACGGGGTGTTCATGTAACCGGCCTGGCCTTCCGGGATCACGTCGCCCCCCCAGCCCTGCGGGCTGGTCAGCAGGATCAGCGAGGGATCGGCGTAGTTCAGCTGGCTGGTGAACCGCGTGACGCCGTCGTCAGTCAGTTCGAAGCCCAGGGTGTCCAGGGCGCCGTTGATGTCGCGGCCGGTGCCGGCGTTGGTTTCCAGGATCAGGTCTTCGCGCTCGACCTTGGAGTAGTTGACGTCCAGAGCCAGGGTCCAGTCATCGTTGGCGACGAACTCGGTGTTCCAGCCGATGGCCGTGATGTTGCTGTCGCGCTTGTTCAGGTCGTTGCGGACCACGCCCTTGATGTTGTCCCAGGTGCCGGCGACGATCAGGCCGTCCTCGACGGTGTAGCCGGGACGCAGCGACGGACCGGGACGGCAGACGTCCGGCGTCGCGACATTGCCGACAGAGTCGCAGTCACCCTTTGCGCCGCCCCACGCTAGCGGGAACTCGATGCCGCGCAGGACCTGGGTGTTCTTGAACTCGGAATAGAAGGCGTCGATCGTCGAGTGGAAGCGGTCGTTCGGGCGCCATTCCAGCACGCCCATGTAACCGTCGCGCTCCAGTTCAGACGACATGACGTAGGGCTTCACGCCGCCCGTGATCAGGTTGCCGTCGCTGTAGGTCGGATAGCCCCAGCTGTTGAAGCGTTCGGACTGGTAGGGCGAGCTCATGTGGGCGTAGCCCAGCGCCACGCCGATGGTGTCGTCGGCGAACTGGTCGATGTAGGAAATCGTGTAGCGGTCGCCGCTGTCCGTCGTGCCCGAGTTCAGGGCGCCGATGTCGTTCCACTCGTGCCGATAGTTCACCGCCATCGCCTGACGGCCATAGGCCAGCGGACGAACGGTGCGCAGATCGACGGTGCCGGCCAGGCCCTGGCCGACCAGCGCGGCGTCCGGCGTCTTGTAGACGACGACGCTGCCCAGCAGTTCCGACGGGAACTGGTCGAACTCGACGCCACGGTTGTCGCCGGTGGTGACCAGTTCGCGGCCGTTCAGAAGAGCGGTGGTGAAATCGGGTCCCAGGCCCCGGATCGAGATCAGCTGGCTGCGCCCGTCCAGGCGCTGCGAGGTCACGCCCGGCAGACGGGCCAGGGATTCGGCGATGGAGACGTCCGGCAGTTTGCCGATATCCTCGGCCGAGACGACCTCGACGATCGAGGTGTTGTTGGCCTTTGCCGAGATCGACGCCTCGATGGCGCGGCGGATGCCGGTGACGACGATTTCGCCGACTTCGGTCGGCTGGGCTTCATCGGCCGGGGCCGGGGCCGTCTGGGCCTGCGCCTGGGCGCCGGCGGCGGTCATGAGGGCCGCGACGCCGAAAGCGGCGCCCGACAGCAGGCGCGCACGCCGGTTGAGACGTTGAGACATGGATCATCCTCCCTGAAGGCTGGTCGCGATTCTGAATGTCGCAACCGGAAGCCGGACGCAAAAATATGCAAATCTGGATCGGTCTTGCAAGTCGGTAATGCTTCCGCCCGAAATTCGCCACGAAACAGCAGAGCTTTTGTCTTCCGTTTTACCGGTCTTTGCGACACGTTGTCGCCCGCATGGTGCGGCGCAGCATGATTTGCCCGCGTTGACAGGGACGGACAGGACTGCAAAATCTTGCAAATCGACTTGGAAGGCTTTGCACCGGCCGAGCGGGAGGAACCATGCGTCTGAATGGATTGAAGACGGGCCTGTGCGCCCTGGCCGCCCTGGCGGCTGTCGGCGCGGCGCCCGCCGCCCTGGCCCACGGCGCCCCGGACGCTGTCTCGGCCCTGCGCCAGCGTCCGCCGCAGGACGAGGTGATCTATTTCCTGCTGCCCGACCGTTTCGCCAACGGCGATCCGTCCAACGACCACGGCGGCTATGCGCCCGAGCGGCTGGTCAGCGGCTTCGATCCGGCCGACACCGACTTCTACCACGGCGGCGACCTGGCGGGCGTGACCCGGCGGTTGGACTACATCCAGGGCCTGGGCGCCACCGCCGTCTGGCTGGCCCCCGTCTTCAAGAACAAGCCGGTCCAGACCCACGGAAACTACACCGGCGCGGCGCACCACGGATACTGGATCACCGACTTCACCGCGGTCGACCCGCACTTCGGCGATGAGGCCGCCATGCGCGCCTTGGTCGAAGCGGCCCATGCGCGTGGCATGAAGGTCTACCTGGACATCGTCGCCAACCACACGGCCGACGTCATCCAGTATCGCGAATGCCCCGAGGGCCGCTGCGCCTATCGCAGCCGCGCCGACTATCCCTACACACGCCGGGGCGGCGTTGACGGGGCGCCGATCAACGAGGGTTTCGACGGCCGCGACTTCTCGCGCCTGACGCGTCCAGACTACGCCTACACCCCCTACGTCCCGGCCGGTGAGGCGAACGCCAAGGTCCCCGCCTGGCTGAACGATCCGATCCACTATCATAACCGGGGCGAGAGCACCTTCGCCGGCGAAAGCGGGCTGGACGGCGACTTCGCCGGCCTCGACGACCTGCTGACGGAGGATCCCGTGGTCGTTCAGGGCATGATCGACATCTTCGGCGGCTGGATCGACAAGTACGGGATCGACGGCTTCCGCATCGACACCGCCCGTCACGTGAACCCCGAGTTCTGGCAGGCCTTCATCCCCGCCATGCTGGAGCGGGCCGAAGCCAAGGGCATTCCGAACTTCCACATCTTCGGCGAGGTCTATGATCCCGATCCGGCCGTGACCGCGCGCTTCACCCGCGTCGACGGCTACCCCGCCGTGCTGGACTTCCCTTTCCAGAAGCAGGCGACCGACTTCGCCGCGGGGAAGACGGGCGGCGACGCCTTGGCCAAGCTGTTCGACGCCGACGCCCTCTATGCGGACGGCGCCGACACCGCCGCCATCCTGCCGACCTTCCTCGGCAACCACGACATGGGCCGCATCGGCTTCTTCGTGAAACAGGCCAATCCGGACGCCGACGACGCCGAACTGCTGGCGCGGATCAAGCTGGCCCATGCGTTGATGATGTTCAGCCGGGGCGTGCCGACCCTCTATTACGGTGACGAGCAGGGCTTCGCCGGCGCGGGCGGTTACGGCAACTCGCGTCAGGACATGTGGAACAGCCAGACGCCGGTCTATCGGGACACGACGCCCATCGGCGGTCGCCAGCCCGCCTATTCCACCGACGCGCCCCTGTACCAGGCCATCGCCGAGATGGCCGGCCTCCGCGCCGCCGAGCCCGCCCTGCGGCGCGGCCGGCAGATGGTGCGGGGCTATGGCGACGCGCCCGGTCTGTTCGCCATGTCCCGGATGGGCGACGACGGGTCCGAAATCCTGATCGTGTTCAACAGCTCGAGCGCGCCGATCAGCGCTCAGGTCGAGGTGGAGCCGGCCTCCCTGCGGTGGCAGGCTCTGCGCGGCGACTGCGCCGCCGAGTCGTCGGCTCCCGCCAGCGTCGCCGTCAGCGTCCCTCCCCTCGATTACCTCGTGTGCAAGAGCGTTCCGTGACCGCCCAACCTCTCGACCTTTCCTCGGCCGACGCATCGCCGGCGCCCCATCGCGAGTGGTGGCGCGGCGCGGTCCTGTATCAGATCTATCCGCGCAGCTTCGCCGACTCGAACGACGACGGCGTCGGCGACCTTAGGGGCATCACCCAACACCTGGATCACGTCGCGTCCTTGGGCGTGGACGGCGTCTGGCTGTCTCCCTTCTTCAGGTCGCCGATGAAGGACTTCGGCTACGACGTCTCGGACTATTGCGACGTCGATCCGATCTTCGGGACGCTGGCCGACTTCGACGCCCTGGTCGCCCGGGCCCATGCGCTGGGCCTGAAGGTCGTCATCGACCAGGTCTTCTCCCACACCTCGGACGAACATCCGTGGTTCGTCGACAGCCGCGCGGGTCGCAGCGGCCCGCACGCCGACTGGTATGTCTGGGCCGACGCCAAGCCGGACGGCTCGCCGCCGTCGAACTGGCAGTCCGTGTTTGGCGGCCCGGCCTGGACGTGGGATGCGCGGCGCGGCCAGTACTACATGCACAACTTCCTGGCCTCGCAGCCGCAGCTGAACGTGCGTAATCCCGAGGTTCAGGACGCCCTGATCGCCGCCGCCCGTTTCTGGCTGGATCGCGGCGTGGACGGCTTCCGCCTGGACGCCATCAACTTCGCCATCCACGACCCGAAGCTGACCGACAACCCGCCGATCAACGACGGCAAGAAGCGCACCCGCCCCTTCGACTTCCAGGACAAGATCCACAACCAGAGCCAGCCCGAGATCATCGGCTTCCTGAACCGTATCCGGGGTCTGACCGACAGCTACGACGCCCGCTTCACCGTGGCGGAGGTCGGCGGCGATCACGCCGACCGCGAGATGAAGGAATACACCGCCGGGTCCGACCGGCTGCATTCCGCCTACGGCTTCCTCTACCTCTACGCCGACTCGCTGCGCAGCGAACTGATCGGCGTGGGCGACGCCATGTGGCCCGACAGGCAGGGCGAGGGCTGGCCGTCCTGGACCTTCTCGAACCACGACGCGCCGCGCGCGGTGTCACGTTGGGCGCAAGGGCGCGACGAAAAGGCCTTCGCCGAGATGGCCCTGCTGCTGCTGATGTGCCTGCGCGGCAACGTCTTCGTCTATCAGGGCGAGGAGTTGGGCCTGCCCCAGGCCGAGGTGCCGTTCGACCGACTGGTCGATCCCGAGGCCATCGCCAACTGGCCCCAGACCCTGGGCCGCGACGGCGCCCGCACGCCGATCCCGTGGACAGCGTCCGCGCCCCACGCCGGCTTCTCCGCCGTCGAGCCCTGGCTGCCGGTCGATCCCCGCCACCTTGCTCTGGCGGTGGACGCTCAGGAGGCCGATCCAAAGGCGACCCTGCACGTGGCGCGCCGCCTGATCGCCCTGCGCCACGCCCATCCGGCCCTCCGCTATGGCGGTCTGGAACGGGTCCAGGCGACCGACCTGCTGGTGTTCGAACGGTTCGAGCGGGCGGACGGGGGCGAGCGGCTGCTGTGCGTCTTCAACCTGGGCCATGACGCCATCGACTGGACCCCGCCCGCCGGCGCGCGCCGGATCGAGGCGGTCAACTGGTCCGAGGCCGAGGGGTCAAGGCTGCCGCCTCTGGCCGGCCTGCTCTTCTTGGTCGCTGGATGAGGGTCTCAGCCGCCGCAGGTTTCGCGCACGATCAGTTCGGTCGGAACGCGCTCGGACCGGCCGGCGGTGGCGCCCCCGTGATCCAGCAGCTTGGAGACCATCAGGCGGCCGGCCTTCATCGTGTCTTGGGCGATGGTCGACAGGGCCGGACGCGAGTAGCGGCTGAACGGCACGTTGTCGAAGCCGATGACCGACACCTGTCCGGGCACGTCGACGCCCGCGTGCAACAGGGCGCGCACGGCGCCCAGCGCGATCTGGTCGGAGGCGGCGACCACGCCGTCGAAGTCCAGCCCGCGCCGGATCAAGGCGTCCACGGCCGCCTCGGCCGATTCGACCTCGAAGTGGGCGGGCGCGATCAGGTCGGCGTCGATCTCCACGCCCGCCTGGCCCAGGGCGTCCAGATAGCCGCGATGCCGCTGCATGGCCTCCGGCGGGTCGAGGTCGCCCAGGAAGAGGATGCGCTTTCGCCCCAGTCGCGCCAGATGCAGCGTCGCGCGTCGGCCGCCCGAGATGTTGTCCGAGCCGATGGAGCAGTAGTCCTGTTCCGGCAGTTCGGCGCCCCAGACGACGAAGCGATGGTCGGCGTCCACCAGCCGGTTGAAGGCCGAATGCAGGCTGGACTGGCCCAGGAAGATCACCCCGTCCGCCCGGCTGGTGTTCAGCGCGGCGGACAGCTCGTCATAGTTGGCGGGCGAGATGTGGCTCATCAGCAGGTCGCAGCCGCGTTCGCGCGCCGCCTCGCCCACCCCGGCCAGAAGCTCCAGGAAGAAGGGGTCGGAGATGCGCCCCTCCCGCCCCTGGGGTCGCGGCGTGACCAGGGCGATCGTGCCCTGCGCGCCGATCGGTCCGGCGGGCATATGGCGGCGGAAGGGGTAGTCGTGCTCCTTCGCCAGCTTCCAGATCGTCTGCTTGGTGCGGTCGTTGACGGCGGGGCTGTCGTTCAGCGCGCGCGAGGCTGTAGCGATGGACACGCCGGCCAGCCGGGCGATGTCTTCCAGTCGGGTGGTCTTGCGGCTCAAGGTCGCGGGTCCTCGTCACAGCGTTTCGGCGCTGCAAATTTTTCTGCAAATATTTCAGCCACCGTTCGCATCGGTTGGCAAGAGGCGGCGTAACGGAGATTCCATGATGAAGCGCAGATCCTTCCTGGCCCTCGGCGGCGTCTCGATCCTGGCCTTCGGCGCGACCGGCGTCCGGGCCCAGACCACGCCGGCCCACGCCCGCGCCAGCTCGCCCGGCGGGATGCTGACGGTCGAGGCCTTCACCGACAACGACGGCCGGCCGATGTATTCGGTGCTGCGCCAGGGCCGGCCGGTCGTCGCGCCGTCCAAGCTGGGCTTCCTCCTGACCGACGCCCCGGCCATCGAGCGCGGCCTGGCCATCACCGCCGGCCAGCCGGTGACGGTGGACGAAACCTGGGAGCAGCCCTGGGGCGAGCGCCGGGTCATTCGCAATCATTACAACGAATGGCGCGTGACCTACGCCGAGACCGCCGGGCTGCAGCGCCGCGTCGACGTGGTCTTCCGCCTCTATGACGACGGTTTGGGTTTCCGCTACGAATTCCCGGACCAGCCGGCGCTGAAGACCGTTCGCATCGGCTCGGAGATCACCGAGTTCAACCTGGCCGAAAACGGCGAGGCCCTGTGGTGCCCGGCCTGGGAATGGAACCGCGAGGAATACCTCTACAACCGCACGCCGATCGACGCGGTCGGCAGCGCCCAGACGCCGATGACCGTCAAGGGCCGGTCCGGCCTTCACGTCTCGATCCACGAGGCGGCCTGCATCGACTACGCCGGCATGAACCTGCGCCGGTCGGAGGGGACCAGCTTCCGCGCCCAGCTGACGCCCGGCCTGACCAACGCGGCCGTGGTCCGCCAGGCGCCGTTCAACACGCCGTGGCGCACGCTGCAGATCGCCGACACGGGCGCGGGCCTGATCGATTCCAGCCTGATCCTGAACCTGAACGAGCCCAACAAGCTGGGCGACGTCAGCTGGTTCAGGCCGATGAAATACGTCGGCGTCTGGTGGGAAATGCACCTGGAGCTGAAGAGCTGGAACTCCGGCCCCAAGCACGGCGCCACAACCGAGAACGCCATCAAGCACATCGACTTCGCGGCCAAGCACGGCTTCGGCGGCGTGCTGGTCGAGGGGTGGAACAAGGGCTGGGACGGCCAGTGGTTCGCCAACGGCTCTGACTTCAGCTTCACCGAAGCCTATCCCGACTTCGACATCGAGGCGGTCTGCACCCACGCCCGCGCCAAGGGCGTGCAGCTGATCGGCCACCACGAGACCGGCGGCAACGCCTTCCACTACGAGCAGCAGTTGGAGCCCGCGATGGCGCTGTACGAGCGGCTCGGCGTCCATTCAGTGAAGACCGGCTATGTCGCCGACGCTCAAGGCGCCCGCGTCGCAGGGCCGGACGGCCAGATGGTCATGGCCTGGCACGAGAGCCAGGCGATGGCTCAGCACCACATGAAGGTCGTGGAGGCCGGCGCCCGTCACAAGGTGGCGATCAACGCCCACGAGCCGTTCAAGGACACGGGCCTGCGCCGGACCTATCCGAACATCATCAGCCGCGAAGGCCAGCGCGGCATGGAATATTCGGCCTGGGGCAATCCGTCGAACCCGCCCGAACACGTGCCGAACCTGGTCTTCACCCGACTTCTGGCGGGGCCGATGGACTATACGCCGGGCATCTTCGGCATGGAGACGCGCAGCCCGCAGGGCGTGCAGACGACCTGGGCCAAGCAATTGGCCTATTACGTCGTCATCTATTCGCCGATCCAGATGGCCGCCGACCTTCTGGTCAACTACGAGGCCAATCCCGGCCCGTTCCAGTTCATCAAGGACGTTCCGGTCGACTGGGAAGAGAGCCGCACCCTGGCCGCCGAACTGGGCGACTATGTCGTGATCGCCCGCAAGGAACGCGGCTCGGACATCTGGGCCCTGGGCGCCATCACCGACGAGAACCCGCGCGTCCTGACCGCTGACCTGGACTTCCTGGACGCCGGGCGCCGCTACCGCGCCGAAATCTATCGTGACGGCCCGGACGCCGACTACAAGGGCAAGCGCGAGGACATCGTCATCGAACAGCGCGAAGTCACCGCGGCCGACGTGCTGACGCTGGCGCTTGCCCCCGGCGGCGGTCAGGCGATCCGCTTCGTGCCGATCGGACGCGCCCGCAGATGAGCAGCGCGACGCCCGAACTGATCCACGCTCACCGCCCGCGCCTGTCCGGCCTGGCGATCTGGAACATGTGCGTCGGCTTCTTCGGCATCCAGATCGGCTTCGGCCTTCAGAACGCCAACACCAGCCGCATCTTCCAGACCCTGGGCGCCGAGGTCGACACCTTGGCCATCCTGTGGATCGCCGCGCCGCTGACGGGCCTGCTGGTCCAGCCGATCATCGGCCATTTCAGCGACCGCACCTGGACGCGGTTCGGCCGTCGCCGCCCCTATTTCCTGGTCGGGGCGATCCTGACCACACTGGCGCTGATCGCCATGCCGAACAGCCCCAGCCTGTGGTTCGCCGCGGCCATGCTGTGGATCATGGACGCCTCGATCAACATCACGATGGAGCCGTTCCGCGCCTTCGTCGGCGACAACCTGCCGGAGGAACAGCGCACCGCCGGCTATGCGATGCAGAGCTTCTTCATCGGCGCGGGGGCGGTGTTCGCCTCGGTCCTGCCGTGGCTGCTCTCCAACGTCTTCCACGTCGCCTCCACCGCCGAGGCGGGTGTCGTGCCTCTGTCGGTCAAGATCGCCTTCTACGTCGGCGCCGCGGGCCTGTTCGGCGCGGTCCTGTGGACGGTGCTCAGCACCCGCGAATACAGCCCCGAACAGATCGCCGCCTTCGAGCGCGCCCGCCTGGGCGCCGCCGCTGCCGTGGACGACATCCCCGAACCGCCCGCCAAGTCGGTGCGCGGCTGGCTGGGGGCGGGGCTGGGCTGCGCCGTGGCCGGCCTGCTCGGCTTTGTCCTGATCGCGGGCTTCGGCCTGGAGAAGGAGCTTCTTATCCTGGCGGGGTTCATCGCCGGCTTCGGCTTGCTGATGATCGCGGTCGGGATGATGCAGCGGCGCGGCATGACCAACGCCGCCACCGAGATCCTCAACGACATATTCCGCATGCCCGAGACGATGCGCGGCCTTGCGGTCGTCCAGTTCTTCAGCTGGTTCGCCCTGTTCGCCATGTGGATCTACACCACCGCGGCCGTCACCAGCGTCCATTACGCAACCACGGACACGACCTCCACGGCCTATGCCCAAGGCGCCGACTGGGTCGGGGTGCTGATGGGGGTCTACAACGGCGTCGCGGCCCTGGCCGCCTTCGCCCTGCCCGTTCTGGCCAAGCGGATCGGTCGCAAGGCGACCCACGCGGTCATGCTGCTTCTGGGCGCCGTCGGCCTGTTCGGCGTCTTCGCCATCCGCGATCCGGGCCTGCTGTGGTTGCCGATGATCGGCGTAGGGTTCGCCTGGGCCTCGATCGTCTCCATGCCGTACGCCATCCTGTCGGCGGCGGTGCCGGGCCGCAAGATGGGCGTCTATATGGGCGTCTTCAACATCTTCATCGTCGTGCCCCAACTGCTGGCCGCGACCGTGCTGGGTCTGATCCTGAGAAGCCTGTTCGACGGCCAGGCGATCTGGGCCCTGGTGCTGGGCGCCGCCTCTTTCGTCCTCGCCGCGATCAGCGCGCTGCGCGTGCGCGAACACTTCCCTTCCCCCACGCAAACCTCGTGAGGTTCCCCCATGCGTAAGTTCAAGACCCTGAGCCTGGCGACCGCCGCCGGCCTCGTCCTCGCCTCCGCCGCGAGCGCCCAAAGCGGCGTCGCCCCCGGAGCGCCGGGCGATGCGCCCGTCTGGTCCAGCGCCGCCAAGACCGGCGCCGGCTCGTCCTACGAAGCCTACGTCGACGGCCAGTACCTCGACGGCGGCCCGACCGGCCCGGTGTCCAAGGTCTGGTATTCCATCGCCGACGGTATCCTGACCGAGACCATGTACGGCCTGATCCACGAGGCCCAGATCAAGGCGCTGCGCTTCGCCCTGGTCACGCCGGAAGGCATTTCGCTGGAGGGCGACGACACCACCGCCCGCACCGAATACATCGACACCGACGACCAGGGCCGCCCCCTGGCGCCGGCCTACAAGGTGACCACCCGAGACACGTCCGGCCGCTACGAGATCGTCAAGCGCATCTACAGCGACCCGGATCGCAACGCCCTGGTCCTGCGCGTTGAGATCAAGGCGCTCAGCGGCGAGGTCACGCCCTACCTGCTGCTGGAGCCGCACATCGCCAACACCGGCGTCGACGACCGCGGCCAGGTGACGACCGACGCCTTCCACGCCTGGGAAGGCGACACCCATCTGGTGCTGAAGCCCTCCGACGCCTTCGAGGCGGCCAGCGTCGGCTTCGTCGGCGCGTCCGACGGCCTGACCGACCTGAAGGACGGCAAGCTGGACTGGACCTACGCCTCCACCGGGGACGCCGCCGGCAATACGATGATGACCGGCGCCCTGCCGACCCTGCGCATGGGCCAGAGCCTGACGCGCGACTTCGTCATCGGCTTCGGCGACACCGCCGAGGCCGCCCAGGCGGCGGCGGACGGATCGTTCCAGACCGGGCTGGACGAGGTGCTGGCTCGTTTCGTCGGCGAGGGCGACCGCGTGGGCTGGCGCGACTACATGGCGTCGCTGAGCGAACTGCCGCGCATCGCCGAGCAGGCGACCGACGGCGGCAAGCTGGCCTACGCCTCGGCCCTGATGCTGAAGGTGCAGGAAGACCGCACCCACGCCGGCGCCCTGATCGCCAGCCTGTCGAACCCGTGGGGCGACACGGTCGACGCCTCCAAGTCCTCGACCGGCTACAAGGCCGTCTGGCCGCGCGACTTCTACCAGGTGGCGATGGCCCTGGCGGCGCTGGGCGACAAGCAGACGCCGCTGACCGCCTTCAACTACCTGCCCCAGGTGCAGGTCGGTGCGAATACGCCGGGCAACACCGGCGTCGGCGGCTGGTTCCTGCAGAAGACCCACGTCGATGGCGAGCTCGAATGGGTCGCGGTTCAGCTGGACCAGACCGCCATGCCGATCATGCTGGGTTATCGCCTGTGGAAGCTGGGGTGGCTGTCCGACGCCGAAATGGCCGAGCATTTCCACACGATGCTGAAGCCGGCGGCCGACTTCCTGGTCGACGGCGGCAAGGTCGGTCTGCTGTGGAACGACGCCGAGATCACGCCGCCCTTCACCCAGCAGGAACGCTGGGAAGAGCAGCAGGGCTATTCCCCGTCGACCACGGCCGCCGTGGTCGCGGGTCTTACGGTCGCGGCCGAGATGGCGCGGGCCGCGGGCGACGCCGCCGACGCGAACCGATACCAAGCCGCCGCCGACGACTACGCCGGCAAGGTCGAAGCGCGGATGTTCACCACCAACGGCGACTTCGGCGACGGACGCTACTTCATCCGCATCACCCAGAACGAGAACCCGAACGACAAGGCCTCCATCGGCGCCGCCAATGGCCAGATCGCCCCGCCCGAGGACCGCGTGGTCGACGGCGGCTTCCTGGAACTGGTCCGCTATGGCGTCAGGAAGGCGGACGATCCGCACATCGTCGCCACCCTGCCCATCTATGACGATCAGGGCCTCGAAGACCTGTACCGCGTCCGCTACGACTTCGGTCCCGAAGACGACAAGACGCCGGGCTGGCGTCGTTACGGCGTCGACGGCTACGGCGAGGACTGGCGGACCGGGGCCAACTACGGCGTCGGCGGCGAGATGAGCCCCGGCCAGCGCGGCCGCGTCTGGCCCTTCTTCACCGGCGAGCGCGGTCACTATGAGCTGGCGCGCGCCAGCGTGAACGGAACCCCGTCGCCGGCCGACATCGACGCCATCCGTCAGACCTATGTCCGGGGCATGGAGCGGTTCGCCAACGACGGGCTGATGCTGGCCGAACAGGTGTGGGACGGCGTCGGCGACCCGACCGCCAAGAACTACGCCCTGGGCCAGAACACCGACTCGGCCACGCCCCTAGCCTGGACCCACGCGGAGTATCTGAAGCTGCTGCGGTCCCTGGCCGACGGCCAGGTCTGGGATCGCTACGCCCCGGTCGAGGATCGCTACGCCCGCTGACGACAAAGGCCCCGGAGATCGCTCTCCGGGGCCTTTTCCGATCCGACGGGATCGGTCTTAGAAGACGACCTTCAGCCCGCCGACGATGCGGTCCTCATAGGCCGCGGCGCCGTCCACATCGGTATCGTGGTAGCGGACGTCGATGGCCAGATTGTCCGTCAGGGCGTAGGTGGCCCCGATGTTCCAGGTCACATAGTCGTCGGACACGTCCAGCGTCTGCTGGCCCACGGCGCCGGAGACGGTCAGCTTGTCCATCGGCGCGAAGCTGCCGTTGACCTCGTAATAGGTCGCGGTCTCGTCCACGCCGAAGAAGTCCGGCGAATAATAGACCGCCGCGCCGACGCTGGCGGGGCCGACGGCGCGCGACGCCGCCAGCTTGAACTCCGTATAGTTGTAGTCGGCGAAGTTGGGCTCGTTGACGTAGGCGTAGAAGATGACGCCGCCGTCCAGGGCGAAGCCGCCGGCCTCGCCGCGGAAGCCGCCGTAGAAGTCGACCTCGGCGTCGGTGTCGTCGAAGAAATCGACGTTGGAGCCCCACACCCCGGCGTAGAAGCTGCCGGCGGTAATGTCGATGCCGCCCTGGATGGCCGGCTCCTCGTCGGTCTGGCTGACGCCGCGGAAGACATAGTCGCTGACCACGCCGACGTTGAAGGCCACATCCACGTCCGTCTGGGCCCAGGCCGGCGCCGCCAGGGAAACCAGGCCGGCCGCGATCGCAGCGGCGGCCATGCGGAACTTAGCTACGCTCATTACAGAATCCCCTTGTTTATGATTGTTGTCGAGAGAGCCCGCACGAGGCGGGATCCGGGACGCGGGGAGAGCCGCATCCCGGGGATAGAAGGCGTCAGACGCTTTCCAGGGCCTCGCCGTGCAGCGAGGTGTCCAGGCCGGCGGTCTCTTCCGCCTCGCTGACCCGCAGGCCGGTGGTGAACTTGCAGATGAACAGGATCACCAGGGTGCCGATGGCGCTGTAGATGATGGTGCCGATCAGGCCATAGGCCTGGGCGCCGATGTTGGCGCCTTCCGACAGGCTGTTGATCGCGGTGGAGGCGAACACGCCGGTCAGCAGGGCGCCGATCAGGCCGCCCGCGCCGTGAATGCCGAAGGCGTCCAGCGAGTCGTCGTAGCGCAGCAGCTTCTTGATCCACACCGACGAGGCGTAGCAGACCGGTCCGGCGATCAGGCCGATGATGACCGCGCCCTTCGGATCGACGAAACCGGCGGCCGGGGTGATGGCGACCAGGCCGGCCACCACGCCGGACAACATGCCGATCAGCGAGACCTTCTTCTTCTCGATGTATTCGACGATCTTCCAGGTCAGGGCGGCGGCGGCGGCGGCCAGGATGGTGTTCAGCAGCGCCACGCCCATCAGATCGTTGGCGGCGCCGGCCGAGCCCGCATTGAAGCCGATCCAGCCGACCAGCAGCAGCGAGGCGCCGATCATGGTCAGGACCGGGTTGTGCGCCACGATCGGCTCGACTCCGTATCCCTTGCGACGGCCCAGGAAGATCGCGCAGACGAGGCCTGCCACGCCCGAGTTGACGTGAACGACCGCGCCCCCGGCGAAGTCCAGCACGCCGGCCGAGCCCAGGAAGCCGCCGCCCCACACCCAGTGGCAGATCGGCGCATAGACCAGCAGCGACCACAGGGCGGTGAACAGCAGCAGCGCCGAATACTTCATCCGTTCGGCGAAGGCCCCGGTGACCAGCGCCGGCGTGATGATGGCGAAGGTCATCTGGAAGGAGATGAACAGGAATTCGGGGATGCCCGGCAGCAGGCCGTTGGCCGTCTGCAGCGACACATTGTTCAGGAACAGCATGTCCAGGCTGCCGATGAAGGGCTGCAGCCCCTCCGACGGATTGGCGCCGAACGCCAGGCTGTAGCCGGCGATGAACCATACCAGGGACACCACGGCGAAGACGCCGACGGACTGGGTGATCGTCGCGATCACGTTCTTGCGCCGCACCATGCCGCCGTAGAACAGCGCCAGGCCCGGCAGGGTCATCAGCAGCACCAGCGCCGTGGACGTGCCCAGCCAGGCCGTGCCCGCGCCATCCAGTTCAAGCGCGGCCTGATGGCCCAGCAAGGCCGGCGCGGCGTCCTGAGCGGCGGCCGCTCCCGCGCCAAGGAGACACATTGCTGGAAGAAGGAGCCCCGCGGCCCCGAGGAGTCGATTTCCGACCTGCGACATAAGCTAGTACCCCCTATGCAATCTCGCAGATGCGAACTTTTACCGCATTTGCGAAACGCGCAAGAGGCTTGACCGTGAACGGTGCAACTTTCTTGCAACGCTCACGTATCAAAAGTTTAGTCTCGCAAGATCATTGCGAACGGAGGCGCTTCAGCCAAGGATTCGTTCCCAGTGAACGCCGTTCTGCGCCAAGTTATTCAGCGCTTGAATAACGTCAGGCCCAGTGCATCTGCACCCGGTGCGCCGCCGCCCAGTGGATGGCGCGAATGGCGTCGATGACGGCCTCGGTCGCCGCGCGGGTTCCCAACTCGCCGCCCAGGTCGGCGGTCACGGCGCCGGCCGCCAGCACGGCGGCGACGGCGGCCTCGATGGAATCCGCCTCGTCCTCCAGCTTCAGGCTGTGACGCAGCAGCAGGGCCGCCGACAGGATGGTGCCCACCGGATTGGCCAGGTCCTGACCGGCGATGTCCGGCGCGGAGCCGTGGATCGGCTCGAACAGGCCCGGCCCCTGGGTCCCCAGCGAAGCCGAGGGCAGCAGGCCGATTGAACCGCCCAGCACCGAGATCTCGTCCGACAGGATGTCGCCGAACATGTTCTCGGTCAGGATGACGTCGTAGTCGCGCGGCTTGCGGATCAGGTGCATGGCCATGGAATCGACCAGGGCGTGCTCCAGCTCGATCTCGGGGAACTCCTCCGCATGGATCCGGGTGACGACCTCGCGCCACAGGCGGCTGGTCTCCATGACGTTGGCCTTGTCGACCGAGGTGACCTTGCCGCGCCGCTGGCGGGCGGTCTGGAAGGCGGCGCGGGTAACGCGCTCGATCTCGACCACCGTATATTCGCACAGGTCGGTCGCGCCCTTGTCGTCACGGGTCTTCTTGCCGAAATAGACGCCGCCTGTCAGTTCGCGAAAGACGATCAGATCGACGCCCTCGACGATCTCCTTCTTCAGCGGCGACCGATGCGCCAGAACCGGCGAGACCTGCAGCGGCCGCAGGTTGGCGAACAGGCCCATCGCCTTGCGGATCGCCAGCAGCCCCTGCTCAGGCCTCGCCTTGCCGCCGTCCCACTTGGGTCCGCCCACCGCGCCCAGCAGCACGGCGTCGGCCGCGACGCAGGCCGCCCGCGTCGCCTCGGGCAGCGGATCGCCCGTCTCGTCGATGGCCGCCCCGCCGATCAGATGCTCGGTGAAGCTGAAGGTGTGGCCGTAGAAGTCGCCGATGACCGACAGCACGTCGCGCGCGGCGCGGGTAACCTCCGGCCCGACCCCGTCGCCGGGCAGCAGAACGATGTTGTAGGTCTTGGGGGAGGCGTGGGTCATCAGGCGGTCTCTCTCGATCGCTCGTAGGCTTCGATCTCGGGCAGGTTTGATTGCAGCCAGCCCAGGGTGTCCACCCCGTCCAGCAGGCACTGGCGGGCGAAGGATTCGACCCCGAACGGCACGGGATGCGCATTGCCGCGCCGGATCTCGTTCGCCTGAAGGTCGATCGTCACGGGCTGGTCCGGCTGTGCGGCCAGATCGTCCCACACCGCCTGGCTGACCACGATCGGCAGCAGGCCGTTTTTCAGCGCGTTCGATGTAAAAATGTCAGCGATCTCGGTCGAGATCACCGCCCGAAAGCCATAGTCCAGCAGCGCCCAGGGGGCGTGCTCGCGCGACGAGCCGCAGGCGAAGTTGCGGCCCGCCAGCAGGATGCGATGCTCGGCCGGGTCGATGCGATTCAGGATGGCCTCGGGCTTCTCCGACCCGTCCGCCTCGTAGCGCCAGTCGTAGAAGGCGGCCTTGCCCAGCCCCTCGCGCGTCGTCGTCGTCAGGAATCGCGCCGGAATGATCTGGTCGGTGTCGATATTGGCCTGGCTGAGCGTCACCGTTTTGGAAGTCAGGACCTGGAAGGGTTCAGACACTTTCGACCTCGTTCAGATAGACGCGCGGATCGGTCAGCACGCCGGCCACCGCCGTCGCCGCCGCCGTCGCAGGACTGGCCAGGATGGTGCGGGCGTCCTTGCCCTGACGGCCTTCGAAATTGCGGTTCGACGTGGATACAGCCAGTTGGCCCGGCGCGACGAAATCACCGTTCATGGCGATGCACATGGAACAGCCGGGAATGCGCCATTCGGCCCCCGCGGCGATGAAGACCTGATCCAGGCCTTCGGCCTCGGCGTCGCGACGCACGGCCTCGGACCCCGGGACCACCAGCATCCGCAGACCCGGCTTGACCTTGCGTCCGCGCAGAACCTCGGCGGCGGCGCGCAGATCGGGCAGACGGCCGTTGGTGCAGGAGCCGATGAAGACCACGTCCACCGGCTGGCTGGTCGTCGCCTCGCCGGCGGTGAACCCCATGTAGGCGATGGCCTTGCGGTCGGAATCGGATTGCGGCTGCGGCACGGGCGAACCGATCGGCGCGCCGGCGTCGGGCGTCGTGCCCCAGGTCGCCATCGGCCGGATGGTCGCGCCGTCCAGCACGACCTCCTTGTCGAAGACCGCGCCCGGGTCAGTCGCCAGCTTCAGCCATTCGGCCGCCGCCGCCTCATAGTCGGCGGGGACGTGCTTGCGCCCGCGCAGCCAGTCGATGGTGGTCCGGTCCGGGGCGATCATGCCCGCGCGCGCGCCCGCCTCGATGGACATGTTGCACAGGGTCATGCGCCCTTCCATGTCCAGGGACCGCACCGCCTCGCCGGCGTATTCGATGACGTATCCGGTGCCGCCGCCGAAGCCGATGGCGGCGATGACCGCCAGGGCCAAATCCTTGCCCGACACGCCCGGCTGCAAGCGGCCGTTCACGGTCACCCGCATGGCCTTGGCCTTGCGCTGCAGCAGGCACTGGGTCGCCAGCACATGGCCGACTTCCGAGGTGCCGATGCCGAAGGCCAGGGCGCCGAAGGCGCCGTGGGTCGCCGTATGGCTGTCGCCACAGACCACCGTCATGCCCGGCTGGGTCAATCCCAGTTCCGGCCCCATGACGTGCACCACCCCCCGGTCTTCCGAGCCCCAGCCCGCCAGCGGCACGCCGTGGGCGACGCAGTTCCGCTCCAGCGTATGCACCTGGGCCTCGGCCTGGGCGGTGACATAGGGCTTGGTCCCGTCCGGCCCGGCCGACAGGGTCGGGGTCGAATGGTCCAGGGTGGCGTAGGTGCGGTCGGGTCGGCGGACCTTCAGTCCGCGCGCCTCGATCTCGCTGAAGGCCTGAGGGCTGGTGACCTCGTGCACCAGATGCAGGTCGACATACAGCACGCCCGGCGTATCGGCCGTCTCCTGGCGCACGACGTGAGCGTCCCAGACCTTGTCGAACAGGGTCTTAGGCATACTCAGGGGCCCGTTTCTCCACCGCTGCTCCGATCGGTTCCAGCCAGCCAAACGCATCCGGGGTCTCGCCGGTAAACAGACCGCGGAAGGCCGCGTTGATCGCCTTGGTCACCGGCCCCGGCCCGGCCGCGCGTGTGGTGATGCCGTCCACCGAGCGGACGGGGGTGATTTCGGCGGCGGTGCCGGTCATGAAGATTTCGTCGGCCAGATACAGGGCCTCGCGCGGCATGGCCTGTTCGACCACCTCATGGCCTTGGGCCTTGGCCAGCTTGATGACGCTGTCGCGGGTGATGCCCATCAGGATGGAGTTGGCGGCCGGCGGGGTCATGACCTTGCCGTCCTTGACCACGAACAGGTTCTCGCCCGCCCCTTCTGACAAACGGCCGTCTACGCCCAGGGCGATGCCCTCGCCGAAGCCGCCGACGCGGGCTTCGCGCCCGATCAGATAGGACGACAGATAGTTGCCGCCCGCCTTGGCCGCCGACGGGGTGGTGTTCGGCGCCGTACGATTCCAGCTGGACACGCAGGCGTCCACGCCCTTCTCCAGCGCCTCCTCGCCCAGATATGCGCCCCAGGGGAAGGCGGCGATGGCGATATCGACATTCATGTTGGCGGCGGCGGGGGTCACGCCCATGCCGCACTGGCCCAGGAAGGCGATGGGCCGGATATAGGCCGAGCGCAGCCCTTCGGACCGCACCACGGCGTTGCAGGCCTCGACCAGCTCGTCCTCGGTGTAGGGCAGCTGGATATGATAGATGCGCGCGCTGTCGAACAGGCGGCGCACGTGCTCGCGCAGGCGGAAGCCGCACGGGCCGTTCGGCGTGTCATAGACCCGGATGCCCTCGAACACCGAGGTGCCATAGTGGAGCGCGTGGCTCATGACGTGGATCTTGGCGTCGGCCCACGGCGTCAGTTCGCCGTTGATCCAGATATTCTCAGCCAGCGGCTGCATAGACTTCTTCCTGTTCCACCGACACGCCGTCGACCCGGTCGATGATGGCGATCAGTTCCGCATCGTTGATCTCGCCGATCTGGTCGGCGCGTTGCTTGAAGCCGGCCACCACCGCGGCCAGACGCTCGCCCTCGATGGGGCGGCCGATGGTCTCGGCGCGCTTGGCGATGGCGTGACGGCCCGAGTGCTTGCCCAGCACGAACCAGCTGCCCTCGAAACCCACGTCCTGCGGACGCATGATCTCATAGGTGCGGCTGTCGGCCAGCATGCCGTGCTGGTGGATCCCGGCCTCGTGGGCGAAGGCATTGACGCCCACCACCGACTTGTTGCGGGCGATCACCGTCTCGGTGATCTCGCACAGGATCTTGGAGGCGCGCACCAGATGGCGGCTGTCGGCGGCGGTGGTGACGCCATAGCGGTCCTCGCGCACCTTCAGCGCCATGATGACCTCTTCGATCGAACAGTTGCCGGCGCGCTCGCCGATGCCGTTGATCGCGCCCTCGATCTGACGCGCCCCGCCCTCGACCGCCCCCAGCGAGTTGGCGACCGCCATGCCCAGATCATCGTGGCAGTGGGCCGAGAAGATCACGTGCGGATGACGCTTCTTGATCCGCTCGGCCAGGAAGGCGAACCGCGCCCGCACCTCCTCCGGCGTCGCATAGCCGACGGTGTCGGGCACGTTCAGCGTGCGTGCGCCCGCGTCGGCGGCGGCCTCCAGCACATCGGCCAGGAACTCCGGCTCGGTGCGGAAGGCGTCCTCGGCCGAGAACTCCACATCGTCGAACAGGCTGGCGGCGTACTCCACCGACCGCACGGCCGTGGACAGCACCTCGTTGGTCGACATCTTCAGCTTGGCCGACCGATGGATCGGGCTGGTGCCGATGAAGGTATGGCAGCGCCGATGCGACTTGGGCGCCGGGGACAGGGCGCGGAAAGTGGCGTCGATGTCCTTCTCGTTGGCGCGCGACAAGGAACAGAAGATCGGTCCCTCGACCTCGCCCGCCACGCGTCGGATGGCCTCCTCGTCGCCCGGAGAGGCGGCGGCGAAACCGGCCTCGATAACATCGACGCCCAGGTCCCTCAGGACCTGGGCCATCTTCACCTTGGCGGTGGCGGTCATGGAGAAGCCGGGGGCCTGTTCTCCGTCCCGCATCGTCGTGTCGAAGATGATGACGCGGTTCGGATCGGCCGCGATCTCCGCGGTGCGGCTTACGCCAGGTACTCGAATGTTTTCGGGGCTCATCACGCGGCCTCGGACTGGATGATGTCGTTGGAGATGCGGCGGACGCCGAACAGC
>NZ_DLMO01000075.1:10469-14478 GCF_002479325.1 Brevundimonas sp. UBA7534 | reverse complement strand
TGGAAGCCGCGGCGCTCCACCAGGCCGATGAGACGCTGAAGCGAACCGTCCGCACGGTCGATCTGGATGTGGATCGTGTCGCTCATCTCAGGAGCCCTCCATCATTTCGGCGTTGCTCTTGCCCGGCGGAACCAGCGGCCAGACATTGTCTCGGGGGTCGATGACCACATGGGCCAGGCAGGGACCGTCGGCGGCCAGCAGGCGCTGGACGCCGTCCGACACCTGATCGCGGCGATCGATGCGGAAGGCTTCGATGCCGAAGGCTTCGGCCACCTTCACGAAGTCCGGATTGTCGGACAGGTCGATCTCGGAATAGTTCTCGGCGAAGAACAGCTCCTGCCACTGGCGCACCAAGCCCAGGCTGGAGTTGTCGATCAGCACGATTTTCAGCGGCACGCCGTAGCGCTTCAGCGTCGCCAGCTCCTGGATGTTCATCATGAAGCCGCCGTCGCCGGCGATGGTCACGACGGTCGCGTCCGGGCGGGCCATCTTGGCGCCGATGCCGGCCGGCAGGCCGAAGCCCATCGCGCCCAGGCCGCCCGAGGTGATGTGGGCTTCCGGGCGGGCGAAGCGGCAGTGCTGGGCCGCCCACATCTGGTGCTGGCCCACGTCGCAGGCCGCGACGAAGGCGTCGCCGGCGGCTTCGGAGATTTCCTTCAGCAGGGCCGGGGCATAGACCCCCTCGCCCGGCGCATCGTAGCGGTGGGCGCCGGCCGCCGCGGCGCGGGCGCAATCGACCGTCCAGGGCTGGATGTCCAGGGCGGCGCCGGCGCGCATCCGCTGGGTCAGCGCCTCGACCCCCGCCTTCAGCTCGCCGACCACGGCGACATTGGCGGCGCGCAGCTTGCCGACCTCCGAGGCGTCGATGTCGAAGTGGACGACGCGGGCTTTGGGCGCGAACTCGGCCAGCTTGCCCGTCGCGCGGTCGTCGAAACGGGCGCCGACGACGATCAGCAGATCCGCCTCCTGGACCGCTTCGTTGGCGGCGCGCGTCCCGTGCATCCCCAGCATCCCCAGCATTCCGGGCGCGTCGGTGGGCACGGTGCCCAGGGCGTTCAGGGTCGAGACCTGCGGGATGTTGGTGGCGCGCACGAAATCGCGCACCGCCTGCGTCGCGCCGCCGATCTTCACCCCGCCGCCGATATAGACCAGCGGCTTCCTCGCGGCGCGGATCGCGGCCTCGGCGGCGGCGATCGCGTCGTGATCGACCGTCGGCGTCTCGTTGGGAATGTGAAAGCCGAAGTCGTCGCTCGTGGTGGCGAACTGGACGTCCTTGGGCAGGTCGACCAGGACAGGGCCCGGCCGGCCCGAAGCGGCGATGTGGAAGGCCTCTTCCACCGCGGCCGGCACCTCGGCGGCGTCGCGCACCAGGATCGAATGTTTCACGATCGGCAAGGTGACGCCCAGGATGTCGATCTCCTGGAAGGCGTCGGTGCCCATCACGCCCTGCGGCACGTTGCCGGTGATGCAGACCATGGGCACCGAATCCATCATCGCGTTGGCGATGCCGGTGATCAGGTTGGTGGCGCCCGGCCCCGAGGTCGCCATGCAGACGCCGACCCGGCCGCTCATGCGCGCATAGGCGTCGGCGGCGAAGGCGGCGCCCTGCTCGTGGCGGACCAGCACGTGCTTCAGCTTCGATCCGGCTAAGGCGTCATAGACGGGCATGATCGCCCCGCCCGGATAGCCGAACACGACCTCCACCCCCAGCCGCTCCAGGGTGGAGACCAGCAGCCGCGCCCCCGACTGGGGGGCGGCCTCGGCTTGGGGTTTCAGGGCGGGGGCGGTCATCGCGGTCATCCGAGGGAGCGGGCTTTGAAGATCAGGCCGCTTCGGCCTTGGGCGTGTTCAGCCAGGCCATGCGCTCGCGCAGGCGCGCGCCGACCTGCTCGATCTGGCTCTCGCGATCGGCCTTCAGCCAGGCTTCATATTGCGGCTTGCCGGCCTCGTTCTCGGCGATCCAGTTGCGCGCGAAGGTTCCGTCCTGGATTTCGTCCAGGATGGTCTTCATCCGGGCCTTGGTCTCTTCGGTCACGACGCGCGGGCCGCTGGCGACGGCGCCGTATTTGGCCGTCTCCGAGATGAAGTGGTGCATCTTCGAGATGCCGCCTTCGTAGAACAGGTCCACGATCAGCTTCAGCTCGTGCAGGCATTCGAAATAGGCGATCTCGGGCTGGTAGCCGGCCTCGACCAGGGTGTTGAACCCTTGCATGACCAGTTCCTTGGCGCCGCCGCACAGGACGGCCTGTTCTCCGAACAGATCGGTCTCGGTCTCTTCGCGGAAGGTGGTCTCCAGCAGACCGCCGGTCGCGCCGCCGTTGCCCTTGGCGTAGCCCATGGCCCGGTCGCGCGCCTTGCCGGTGACGTCCTTCTCGATGGCGAACAGCGAAGGCACGCCGCGGCCGCGCTGGAACTCGCGACGGACCAGGTCGCCCGGTCCCTTGGGCGCGACCAGGATCACGTCCATGTCGGGACGCGGGGTGATGCGCTCGTAGATGATCGAGAAGCCGTGGGCGAACAGCAGGGCCGAGCCTTCCTTGGCGTTCGGCTCGATGATGTCGCGATAGACCTCGCCCTGGACCATGTCGGGGGTCAGGATGGCGATGATGTCGGCGCCCTTGACGGCCTCGGCCGGTTCGGCGGTCGGGACACCGTCGGCGGTGGCGTGTTTCCAGCCCGTGCCGCCGTGACGGACGCCGACGACCACGTCATGGCCGCTGTCCTTCAGGTTCTGGGCGTGCGCCCGGCCCTGCGAGCCATAGCCGATGATGGCGATGCGCTGACCGGCGATGGCGCCCGGCTTGATGTCTTCGTTGGTGTAGATGGTGATGGCCATGAGAATTCAGGCGTCCTGAGCAGCAGCGGATTTGTGAGAGGCCGGGATTTGCGCCGGCGGCGGGTTGGGAATGGTGACCGCGCCCTGCGCGGCCGAGGCCACCGAGGCGCGGTACTTGGCGAAGACGCCTCGCGCCGGGCGGACCACGTGGGGCGTAAAGCCCGCCCGGCGCGTCGCCAGATCGATGTTGGCGTCGATCCGGCGGTTGGTGACGTCGATGGTGATGCGGTCACCATCGCGAATGAGGGCGATCGGGCCGCCCACGGCGGCCTCCGGCGAGACGTGGCCGGCGACGAAGCCGTAGCTGGCGCCCGAGAAGCGGCCGTCGGTCAGCAGGGCGACGTTGTCGATCTTGCGGCCCTTCAGGGCGGCGGTGACCTGCAGCATCTCGCGCATGCCGGGCCCGCCCTTGGGCCCTTCGTAGCGGATGATGATGACGTCGCCCTCGCCGACCGATCCGTCCTGAACCGCGTGGAAGGCGTCCTCCTCGCTGTCGAAGACGCAGGCGGGGCCTTCGAACTTGTCGACCTTATGGCCCGTCAGCTTGATGACAGCGCCCTCGGGGGCCACGTCGCCGTAGATGACGGCGAACGAGCCGCGCGCCATGACCGGGGCCTCGAAGTCGGTCACGACCTGCTGGCCCGGCGTCTCCTCGGCCTCGCTGGCCTCGACAAACAGGCTGCGGCCGCTAACGGTCGGCGTGTTGACGATCTTGCCGGCCTCGGCCAGCCGCTGGGCCACCAGCCGCGTGCCGCCCGCGGCGTACAGGTGCGAGGCCAGGAAGCGGCCGCCCGGCTTCAGGTCGCAGATGACCGGCGCCTCAACACAGGCCTGGTGGCAATCCTCGACGCCGAACTCGACGCCCGCCTCGGCGGCGATGGCGGTCAGGTGCATGACCGCATTGGTCGAACCGCCCGAGGCCGAGACCGCCACGGCCGCGTTCTTCAGGCTGGCCTTGGTGATGTATTTGCGCGCGGTGTCGCCGGCGAAGACCCGTTCGACGATCAGCCGGCCGCAGCGTTCGCCCTGCTCGCCCTTGGCCGGATCGACGGCCGGCACGTCGTTGGCGCCCATCGGCGAAATGCCCATGACCGACAGGGCCATGGCCATGGTGTTGGCGGTGAACTGGCCGCCGCAGGCGCCGGCGCCGGGGCAGACCGCGCTCTCGACCGC
>NZ_DLMO01000075.1:6732-10266 GCF_002479325.1 Brevundimonas sp. UBA7534 | reverse complement strand
CGTAATAGACCAGGCCGGGGCTATCCATACGCGCCAGGGCCATGGCCGCCGCCGGGATCGTCTTGTCGCACCCGACGATGCAGACCACGCCGTCCAGCTGGTGGCCCTCGATGGCCAGTTCGATGCTGTCGGCTACGACCTCGCGGCTGATCAGCGAGGCCTTCATGCCCTCGGTGCCCATCGAGATGCCGTCGGTCACGACGATGGTGTTGAAATCGACCGGATAGCCGCCCGCCGCGATGATGCCGGCGCGCACGTCCTTGGCCAGACGATCCAGGTGCATGTTGCAGGGCGTCACCGTCGACCAGGTGTTGACGATGCCGATCATCGGCTTTTCGAAATCCTCATCGCGCATTCCGGCGGCCCGCAGATAGGAGCGCGCCGCGGCCCGGTTCGGGCCGTGCGTCACCGCCGCGCTGCGCGCGTTCGGCTTACGGGGCTGAGAGGTAGAATCTTGCGTCATCGGTCCGGTTCGGTTCGAACCGCCAAGCACGAAAAACCCCGCTTCCTTTCGGGAGCGGGGTGGTGCGAGGCGATCCTGAGTGCGTTTAGGTCAGGTCGCGTGCATCCACGCCGCTTGCGTAAGCAGGCCAAGGAGTACGGTAATGAGGGTTACGAACAGCGCCTGAGCGGGGTCCGGCGCGCGAACGGCCGCCACCGCCTTCGCGGTGCGTCCCTTCATCATGTCGCGCGTCATCGTGGCCACGGCGGGCTCCCTGTTCTGACGCCAAGAAACCATAGGCGTGGGGCCGGCGCAAGCGCTCTCTGCAAGAATTTTGCTCTCCCGTCCGAAAATCGTCTTCGAAGGGGTGTTTCTTGCCGCCGCGCTGAAAACCGCAACGTTTGGACGTGCGATGTGACGGTCGCGGGGTTGAAACCGGCCGCATCGCGGCTCATTGAAACGCCCAATCAACAAACCGCTCAGAGGAACCCCGTCCATGACCGTTCGCGTCGCCATCAACGGCTTCGGCCGCATCGGCCGCCTTGTCCTCCGCTCGATCGTCGAGCACGGCCGCAAGGACATCGAGGTCGTGGCGATCAACGACCTGGGCCCGGTGGAAACCAACGCCCACCTGTTCCGCTACGATTCGGTCCACGGCCGCTTCCCCGGCACGGTCACCTCGGGCGAGGACTGGATCGACGTCGGCACGGGCAAGATCAAGGTCACGGCTGAGCGCGACCCGGCCAACCTGCCCCACGCCGAGCTTAAGGTGGACATCGCCCTGGAATGCACGGGCATCTTCACCTCCAAGGATAAGGCCTCGGCCCACCTGAAGGCCGGCGCCAAGCGCGTCCTGGTCTCAGCCCCCGCCGACGGCGCCGACAAGACCATCGTCTACAAGGTCAACCACGAGACGCTGACCGCCGACGACATCGTCGTGTCCAACGGCTCGTGCACGACCAACGCCCTGGCCCCGGTCGCCAAGGTGCTGAACGACCTGTTCGGCATCGAGCGCGGCTACATGACCACAATCCACTCCTACACCGGCGACCAACCGACGCTGGATACGATGCACAAGGACCTGTACCGCGCCCGCGCCGCCGCCCTGTCGATGATCCCGACCTCGACCGGCGCCGCCAAGGCCCTGGGCCTGGTCCTGCCGGAACTGAAGGGCAAGCTGGACGGCTCGTCGATCCGCGTCCCCACCCCGAACGTCTCGGTGGTGGATTTGAAGGTCGTCGCCGGCCGCGAGGTCACGGTCGCCGAAATCAACGAGGCCCTGCAGGCCGCCGCCGACGGTCCGATGAAGGGCGTCCTGTTCACGACCAGCGACCCGCTGGTCTCGCACGACCTGAACCACATCGCCGCCTCGTCCACCGCCGCCCTGCCCCAGACCCAGGTCGTCGACGGCAAACTGGCCCGCGTGCTCAGCTGGTACGACAACGAGTGGGGCTTCGCGACGCGCATGAGCGACACCGCCCTGCAGATGGCGAAGTTCCTGTAAGTCCTTCGTTTCCGCTCATCCCGGCGAAAGCCGGGACCCAGTTCGATGGGCGATCCAGCCCGACCGTTTCGCACCGCTCATGATCCTGGCCGTCGTGTTTGCGAAGGACTGGGGCCCGGCTTTCGCCGGGATGAGCGGGAGGAGATCACATGACCTTCCGCACCCTCGACGACGCCAAGGACATCTCGGGCAAGACGGCCCTGGTCCGCGTGGACTTCAACGTTCCGATGGAGAACGGCAAGATCACGGACGACACCCGGTTGCGGGTCGCCGTGCCGACGATCCAGCGGCTGCGCGACGCGGGCGCCAAGGTGGTTCTGCTGGCCCACTTCGACCGCCCCAAGGGCCAGCGCGTCCCCTCGATGAGCCTGAAGCCCGTGGTCGAACCGCTTGAGAACGTCCTGGGCGCGCCCATCCGCTTCGCCGACGACTGCATCGGCGCCCCGGCGGTCGAGGCCATCCGCGACCTGGATCCGGGCGGCGTGCTGCTGCTGGAAAACGTTCGCTTCCACGCTGCGGAAGAGGCCAACGACCCAGTCTTCGCCGAAAAGCTGGCGGACCTCGGCGACCTCTACGTCAACGACGCCTTCTCGGCCGCCCACCGCGCCCACGCCTCGACCGAGGGCGTCGCCCATCACATCCCCGCCTACGCCGGCGAATCCATGCGTCGTGAACTGGAGGCGCTGGACGCCGCGCTCGGCAATCCGCAGAAGCCCGTGCTGGGCATCGTCGGCGGCTCCAAGGTCTCGACCAAGCTGGACCTCTTGAAGAACCTGGTCGGCAAGCTGGACCGCCTGGCCATCGGCGGCGGCATGGCCAACACCTTCCTCTATGCGCAGGGCGTCGATATCGGCGGCTCGTTGGCGGAAAAGGACATGGCCGACACGG
This sequence comes from Brevundimonas sp. UBA7534, assembly GCF_002479325.1. GTDB lineage: Bacteria > Pseudomonadota > Alphaproteobacteria > Caulobacterales > Caulobacteraceae > Brevundimonas. Next base: position 7,432 of record NZ_DLMO01000075.1, on the reverse strand, counting down.
CCCGTGACATCCTGACTGAGGCCGAGGCGAAGGGCTGCGAAATCCTGCTGCCGATCGACGTGGTCGTCGCCACCGACGTCAAGCCGGGCGCCGACACCCGCACCGTCCTGGCTCGCGAGGAAATCGGCGACGAGGAAAAGATTCTCGACGCCGGCCCGCTGACGGTCGAGAAGCTGATCAAGGCGATGGCTCTGTCCAAGACCCTGATCTGGAACGGCCCGCTGGGCGTGTTCGAGGTTCCGCCGTTCGACGCCGCCACCGTCAAGGCCGCAAAGGCCGCCGCCGACCTGGCCAAGTCGGGCGCCCTGGTCGCGGTCGCGGGCGGCGGCGACACGGTCGCGGCCCTGAACCACGCCGGGGTCGCGGACGACATGACCTTCGTCTCCACCGCCGGCGGCGCCTTCCTGGAATGGATGGAGGGCAAGGCCCTGCCCGGCGTCGAGGCGTTGCGCGCGTGACGCAGCCGGGGATTTTCGTCCCCGACGCAACCCGAGCCGCCAGACTGAGCTATAAGATGTCGCGTCCCGACTCGCCTGTAACCCGGCGTGACTTGGGGCGTGGTCGGCGCTAAGATTCGGCCAACAAAAAAGACTATCGGCTCAGGAGATTACCCAATGGCGCGCATCACGCTGCGACAGCTGCTCGACCATGCGGCGGAGAACGACTACGGCCTCCCCGCCTACAACATCAACAACATGGA
>NZ_DLMO01000075.1:0-6498 GCF_002479325.1 Brevundimonas sp. UBA7534 | reverse complement strand
GCCACCTGCGCCACCGCCATCCAATACGGCTTCACCAGCGTCATGATGGACGGTTCGCTGGAAGAGGACGCCAAGACCCCGGCCTCCTACGAGTACAATCTCGACGTCACCCGCCGGGTGGTCGAGATGGCGCACGCCTGCGGCGTCTCGGTGGAAGGCGAACTGGGCGTGCTGGGCAGCCTGGAAACCGGCATGGGCGAAGCCGAGGACGGCCACGGCTTCGAGGGCAAGCTGGACCACTCCCAGCTGCTGACCGACCCGGATCAGGCGGTCGAGTTCGTCGCAGCCACCAAGGTCGACGCCCTGGCCATCGCCATGGGCACCAGCCACGGCGCCTACAAGTTCACCAAGAAGCCGGACGGCGACATCCTGGCCATGAACGTAATCGAGGACATCCACCGCCGCCTGCCCAACACCCACCTGGTGATGCACGGCTCCTCCTCGGTGCCGCAGGACCTTCAGGACATCATCAATCAGTACGGCGGCCAGATGCCCCAGACCTGGGGCGTGCCGGTCGAGGAGATTCAGCGCGGCATCAAGCACGGCGTGCGCAAGGTCAACATCGACACCGACAACCGCATGGCCATCACCGGCGCCATCCGCAAGGTGCTGGCCGAGAAGCCGGGCGAGTTCGACCCCCGCGCCTATCTGAAGCCGGCCAAGGAGGCGATGAAGAAGCTCTGCATGGAGCGCTACCAGCAGTTCGGGTGCGAGGGCCAGGCCTCCCGGATCCGCCCCCTCTCCACCGCCCAGATGGCCCGCCGCTACGCCTCCGGCGACCTGGACCCGTCCTTCCGGGGCGCCGCGGTCAAGGCCGCCTGATCGACCGTCAGACCGGGTAGCGGCCGACCAGTTCGCGCCGCACCCGGTGCAGGTCCCATTCGGCGAGATCCAGCGCGTCGCGCGCCTCGCGGGCGCTCCGGCGTGCATCCCGAATCTCGCCCCGCACCTCCTGGATGCGATCGCGTATCCGCTCCTTCTCCTCGTCGGTCAGGCCCTCGCCGCGCAATTCGCGCTGCTTGGCGTCCAGCTTTTCCTCCCGATCGACGATCCGGGCCTCGGCGCTGTTCAACGCGCTCTCGGCGCTCTCCACAGCCGCTTCGACGGCATGCAGTTGCTGCCCGTCGCGATAGGCCGGCAGGAAGGCCGCCTCCTCTTGCGGGCGACAGACGCCATTATAGGCATTGCCTGATCGCCCTTCGGACCAGCCGCGCTCGACGGTGCAATAGCCTCGCAGGCCGTCCTCACGCGCGGATTCATAGGCCCCCGGGTTCGGCGCCACCTGATACCTGGCGCAGGCCTGCGCATGGTCGTCCAGACGCGTCATTGGATAGCCGGCCATCCCGTCGGCATAACCCTTCTCGCCCCAGGCGCCGGCCAGGCACTCATCCTTGCTCATCGTCGTGCAACTGCCTAGCAGCAACGCCGCCGCGACCAGCCCGGCGGCGATCATGGTCCGTCCCATTGGTATGTCCCCACGCCCCCGCCTCAACTATCGAACGGCGTCACCGCTCGCGCAAGCGATGTGCCGTGCTAGGGAGTACCCGTGCCCGCCCCTGATCCCATCGAAGACGATGACGACGCCCCGGCCGAAGTGCTGGAGGCGCCTATCGACGCGCCCGGCGTCCGACTGGACAAGGCGCTGGCCGACGTTTTTCCGACCCTGTCGCGCGCGCGCCTCCAGGCCCTGCTGGCCGCCGGCGCCGTCAGCCGCGACGGCGTCGTCCTGACCAGTGGATCGGCCAAGGCCCAGCCCGGCCTCTACGCCGTCGCCCTGCCGCCCGTCGCCCCCGCCGATCCGCAAGCCGAAGCCATCCCGCTGACCGTCCTGTACGAGGACGCGGACCTGATCGTGATCGACAAACCCGCCGGCATGGCCGCCCATTCGGCGCCGGGATCCGAGACCGGCACCCTGGTCAACGCCCTTCTGGCCCATTGCGGCGACAGCCTGTCCGGCATCGGCGGGGTGGCGCGGCCCGGCATCGTCCATCGCCTGGACAAGGACACCTCCGGCGTCATGGTCGCGGCCAAGACCGACCGGGCCCACGCGGGCCTTTCGGCCCTGTTCGCCGCCCACGACATCGAGCGCACCTACATCGCCCTGACGCGCGGCGCCCCCTCGCCCGCCCGCGACCGCATCCAGACCCGTATCGGCCGCTCGACCGCCGACCGCAAGAAGATGGCCGTCCTGCGCGCCGGCGGGCGCGAGGCGATCACCGACTATGTCGTCCAGTCCGCGTTCGGCCGACCCGCCAGACCAGGCGGCGCGCCGATGGCCGCCCGCGTCGCCTGCACCCTGCAAAGTGGACGCACCCACCAGATCCGCGTGCATATGGCCTCACGGGGCGCGCCCCTGCTCGGCGACCCGACCTATGGCTCGGGCAGCCCGGCCGCCCCCGTCCGCGCCGCGATCGCCCAGGCAGGCCTGGGGCGCCAGGCGCTGCACGCGGCCATCCTGGGCTTCGTCCATCCCGTCACCGGCGAAAGCCTGCGCTTCGAAACCGCGCCGCCCGCTGATATGATGCGGCTGGAGCAGCTGCTGTCGCAGCTTTGAGGAGCCGTCGATGACCGACCCGGAAATCCGCGACAATCCCGACCGCCACCAGTACGAACTGCCCATCGACGGCGAGCTGGCCGTCGTCACCTACAACCTGTCGCCCCCCAATCTGATGATCACCGAGACCCTGGTGCCCCAACGGCTCGAGGGACGCGGCATCGCCAGCCGCCTGGCCAAGCATGTGCTCGCCGACGCCAAGGCGCGCGACCTGCTGATCCTGCCGGTCTGCCCCTTCTTTTCGGCCTATCTCCAGAAACACCCCGAGCACGCCGACGTGGTCCATCCGACCTATCGCGGCATCCTGGGAATCTAGCGCTATGCTTCGTCGGCTGCTCGGCCTGCTGTTCGTCTTCGGACTGTTCGCGGGCGAGGCCGACGCGCAGGATCGGCCCCTGCGCGTCCTCTACCTCAGCCAGTCGGTCGGCTTCGTCCACGAGACCGTCCGGCGCCCGTCCGACGGCCTGGCGCCGTCCGAACGGGCGCTGCAGGCCATGGCCCGCGACAGCGGCGCCTTCACCGTTGAACTGACCCAGGACGCCCGCGACATCACCCCCGCCCGCCTCGCGGACTTGGACGTCCTGGTCTTCTCAACCACCGGCGCCCTGCCGATCGACCAGCCGACCTGGGCGACGATCGTCGCCTGGATCGACCGCGGTCGCGGCGGCTTCGTCGGCGTTCACAGCGCCGCGGATACGGCCCTCGATTTCGAGGGCGGACGACAGGTCTATGTCGATCTGATCGGCGGGCTGTTCGACGGCCATCCCTGGACGCAGGGGACGCCGATCCGTCTGGCCAATCTCGAGCCCGGCCATCCGCTGACCGCCATGTGGGCAGCCGTGACCGACTACGCCGAAGAAATCTACCAGTATTCGGGCTTCGAGCCTGGGCGGGTCCGCGTCCTTCAGGCGCTGGACATGACCGCCGGTCCTTTGCGCCGGCCCTACCCCGTTCCGGTGACCTGGGTGCGCCAAGTGGGCCAGGGCCGGCTGTTCTACACCAACCTGGGCCACACGCCCTCGACCTGGGACGACCCGCGGTTCCGGCGCCAGATCGTCGAGGCCATCCGCTGGACGGGCGGCCGGACGGAAGCGGCCGCGGCGCCGAACCCGACGGTTCAGGACGCCGCCGCCCTGGCCGCCTTCGCCGCTGTCGAAGGGCTGTCTCCTGCGGCCTCCCCGGCCGATCCGGCGGCGACCGCCGCCGCCGTCCGCGATCTTCAGCGGCTTCATCCGGATAAGCACGACGGCGATCCGACCGCCTGGGACCAGGCCGTCGCGCGCATCCGCGCCTCCTTCCGCTAGTTGCGTCGCCCCCTGTCGCTCCCGGCCTTGAATAGCAACCGCCTTTGTTCTATATTGGATTTCGATCGGCACGAGTGGCGTCCGGGCCACGGTCACGCTTTCGTGTGACGAAGCGCCCCTAAAAAAGGCCGCAACCCATCGCCACTTGTCCGGTTGAGGGGAGAGGCGTCGATGCACGATCGTGGTCGACGGCGAAGCGCCCGCTCGTTCAAGACGGTCGGAGGGACCATATGGCTGCCAACAACACGCTCGCGATCATGTCGCCCGAACAGGGCCTGTCGCGCTATCTGACGGAAATCCGCAAGTTTCCGATGCTGACCAAGGACGAGGAGTTCATGCTCGCCAAGCGCTGGTCCGAGCATCAGGACCCCGAGGCCGCGCATCGTCTCGTCACGTCCCATCTTCGCCTGGTGGCCAAGATCGCCATGGGCTATCGCGGCTACGGCCTGCCGATCGGCGAAGTGATTTCCGAAGGCAACGTCGGCCTGATGCAGGCCGTCAAGAAATTCGACCCGGACAAGGGCTTCCGCCTGGCCACCTACGCCATGTGGTGGATCCGCGCCTCGATCCAGGAATACATCCTGCGCAGCTGGTCGCTCGTGAAGATGGGCACCACGGCGGCGCAGAAGAAGCTGTTCTTCAACCTGCGCAAGGCCAAGAGCCAGATCTCGGCCTTCGAGGAAGGCGACCTGCACCCGGAGCACCTGTCCGCCATCGCCACCAAGCTGGGCGTGTCGGAGCAGGAAGTCACCGACATGAACCGCCGCCTGGGCGGCGACGCTTCGCTGAACGCGCCGCTGCGCGCCGACGGCGAAAGCGAGTGGCAGGACTGGCTGGCCGACGACACGGCCGTCTCGCAGGAGACCCAACTCGCCGAGGACGAGGAAAAGGGTATCCGCATGGGCCTGCTCCAGGAAGCCATGGAGGAGCTGACCGACCGCGAAAAGCACATCCTGACCGAGCGCCGCCTCAAGGACGATCCGGTCACCCTGGAAGAACTGGCCGGCCAGTACGGCGTCAGTCGCGAACGCGTGCGTCAGATCGAGGTTCGCGCCTTCGAAAAGCTGCAGAAGGCCATGCGCGCGGCCGCCGAGGAACGAAACCTGGTCGACGCCTGACGGCGCGCGGGTCAGCCGGCCTGCCGGGCCGGCGCCGGCGCGTTCGGGTTCAGCGACAGGATCGCCCCGATGGGTTGGGCCAGTCCGGTCTTGTTCGGCGATCCAGAGGCCAGATAGCCCTCCAGCGCGGCGGCGGCGATGGCCAGCTTGGCGTCGGCGGTCCGCACCGCCAGCCCCTTCAGCGTCTCCGCCTGCTGGCGAATGGCCCGCACGGCCTGCATCGGGTCCTGGTCGAACTGGGTCATGGCCGCCACCAGGATGCGCGTCGCCTGATCGCGGACGTCCACCACGCTGCCGCCGTCTGTGTCGCCGCGCCGCTTCTTGGCGCCGCTGTATTCGCCCGAGTTGAACCGGCGTCGGTCCGGCCCGACATAGCCGACCGCCTCGACCCAGGGACGGGGCTTCAGGGCGACGTTCTCGACCCGCTTGAACAGGTCGCCGGTCGTGAAGGGCTTTCTCAGGAACTCGTGCACGCCCGCGTCGCGCGCGCCTCGGATCGTCGCGGCGGTCGCCTCGGCCGTGACCATGATGATCGGCGCGGTGCGGCACGTCATGTGCGAGCGGCGCACCTTGCGCGCCAGGCTTTCGCCGTTCAGCGTCGGCCCCGAATGTTCGATGAAGATGACGCCGGGCTCGACGTCGCGGATCAGCTCCATCGCCAGATCTTCGTCGCCCTCGACATAGACCTCGCGCGCGCCGAACCCCTTGACGATGTCGGTCATCAGGCGCGCGGCGGAGGCGTTCGGATCGACGACGACCACCCGTCTGACGACGGGCGCGAGGCGACTCAGGGTCTTGGAGTCGGCGGTGAACACGGTCTGGCTCCCTGGCTAGGGGATTACCCTTAACCTCAACACCGTTAAGACCCGTTGAACGCCGTCATCCCTGGAAAGGGTCGCGCATCAGAATCGTGTCGTCCCGCTCCGGGCTGGTCGACAGCAGCGCAACCGGTGCTCCGATCAGCTCCTCGATACGTCGCACGTATTTGATGGCGTTGGCGTTGATGTCCTTGAAGCTGCGCGAGCTGGCGGTGCTTTCGCTCCAGCCTTCCAGCTCCTCGAACACCGGCTCGGCCGCCGCCTGGTCCTTCAGGCTGGACGGCAGATAGTCCAGCACCTCGCCGTTGACCCTATAGCCGACGCAGATCTTCAGCGTCTCCAGCCCGTCCAGCACGTCCAGCTTGGTCAGCGCGATGCCGTCGATGCCGTTGATCGCCACCGACTGGCGCACCAGCACCGCGTCGAACCAGCCGCAGCGCCGGGCCCGGCCGGTGTTGACCCCGACCTCGCGCCCCACGGTCGCCAGATGCTGGCCCACCGCGTCGTTCAGTTCGCAGGCGAACGGCCCCTCGCCCACGCGGGTCGTATAGGCCTTCACGATCCCCAGCACATATCCGACGCCCTTGGGCCCGACGCCCGACCCCGCCGCCGCCTGCCCCGCCACGGTGTTGGAGCTGGTCACGTAAGGGTAGGTGCCGTGATCCACGTCCAAAAAGGCGCCTTGCGCCCCCTCGAACAGCACC
>NZ_DLMO01000057.1 GCF_002479325.1 Brevundimonas sp. UBA7534 | reverse complement strand
ACCATGAAGCCGGAGATGTTCTGCAGGAACAGCAGCGGGATCTTGCGCTTGCACGCCAGCTCGATGAAGTGCGCCCCCTTCTGCGCGCTCTCGGAAAAGATCACCCCGTTGTTGGCCAGGATCGCCACCGGATACCCCCATATGCGGGCGAAGCCGCACACCAGGGTCGATCCGTACAGGGTCTTGAACTCGTCGAACTCCGACCCGTCGACGATGCGGGCGATCACCTCTCGCACGTCATAGGGCGCGCGCACGTCCTCGGGGATCAGGCCGTACAGCTCCTCCGGATCGAAGGCCGGCGCGCGCGGTTCGCGCACGTCCGTCTCGACGGCCTTGGTGGTGTTCAGGTTGGCCACGATGGACCGTACGATCTCCAGCGCGTGCTCGTCGTTCTCGGCCACGTGGTCGACCACCCCCGACCGCCGCCCGTGGGTCTCGGCCCCGCCCAGCTCCTCGGCGGTGATCACCTCGCCCGTCGCGGCCTTCACCAGCGGCGGCCCGGCCAGGAAGATGGCGCCCTGGTTCCTGACGATGACCGTCTCGTCCGACATGGCCGGCACATAGGCCCCGCCGGCGGTCGACAGGCCCATGACGCAGGCGATCTGTGCGATCCCCTTGGCGCTCATCCGGGCCTGGTTGAAGAAGATGCGGCCGAAATGGTCGCGGTCGGGAAACACCTCGGCCTGGTGCGGCAGGTTGGCCCCGCCGCTGTCGACCAGATAGACGCACGGCAGGCGGTTCTGTTCGGCGATCTCCTGGGCGCGCAGGTGCTTCTTCACCGTCATCGGGAAATAGGCGCCGCCCTTCACCGTCGGGTCGTTGGCGACGATCATCACCTCGCGGCCCGAGACGCGCCCGATCCCGGCGATCACGCCGGCGCCCGGCGCCTCGTCGTCATACATGCCGTTCGCCGCCAGTTGCCCCACCTCCAGAAAGGGCGAGCCGGGGTCCAGCAGCCGCTCCACCCGGTCGCGCGGCAGCAGCTTGCCGCGCGAGACGTGCCGCTCGCGCGCCTTGTCCGACCCGCCGCGCGCCGCCTGGGCCACGCGCTCGCGAAGTTCGGCGGCCAGGGCGCTGTTGTGCGCGTGCAGAGACTTGTATTGCGGGCTCTGCGGATCGACCGCTGACGTCAGTTTCGGCATGGGGACGGTTTAGGCGGGCTGGTTGTGCGCCACAAGCGCCTGCGCCGCCTTGCCTCACGACGCCTTTTCCCCTATACGCGCCCGCTTTCCAGGGCTTCGGTCCTGTCGCGGAACGCCAAAGGGACGGACGCTCGGTCCGGCCGCCGCGCCAGGAGCCATCGTGGAGATCGACTTACCCGGTCGTTTCCGCGCCGACGCCCACAAGGGAGACTACCGCATGGCTCTTTACGAGCACACGGTCATGACGCGCCAGGACATCTCGGCGCAGCAGGCCGAAGCGCTGAATGACACCATCAAGGATCTGATCGTCGCCGGCGGCGGCTCGGTCGCCAAGATCGAATACTGGGGTCTGCGCAACCTGACCTACCGCGTGAAGAAGAACCGCAAGGCTCACTATTCGCTGCTGGCCGTCGACGCCCCCCCGGCCGCCATGGCCGAGGTCGAGCGTCAGCTGTCGATCAACGAGGACGTCCTGCGTTGGCTGACCGTCAAGGTCGAGGAACTCGACCTGGAACTGTCGCCCCTGCTGGCCCGCCGCGAGCGTGAACGCGAGCGTGAGCGCGAGCGCACCCCGCGCGACGACGCTTCCTCCGACGCCGAATAAGGAAACCGGACATGACCGATACGACTGCCCCCACCCCGGGCGCTCCGGCCGGCTCCGGCCCGGCCCGTCGCCCCTTCTATCGTCGCCGCAAGGTGTGCCCGTTCTCGGGCGCCAACGCGCCGAAGATCGACTACAAGGACGTGAAGCTGCTGCAGCGCTACGTCTCCGAACGCGGCAAGATCGTGCCTTCGCGCATCACCGCCGTCTCGCAGAAGAAGCAGCGCGAACTGGCCAAGGCCATCAAGCGCGCCCGCTATCTGGCCCTCCTGCCGTACGTGGTGAAGTAAGATGAAGGTCGTTCTGCTGGAACGCGTCGAGAACCTCGGCGCCATCGGCGACGTCGTGTCCGTCAAGGACGGCTTCGCCCGCAACTTCCTTCTGCCGCGCGACAAGGCCCGCCGGGCCACCGCCGCCAACCTGAAGGCCTTCGAACTCGACCGCGCCGCCATCGAGCAGCGCAACGAAAAGAACAAGGCCGACGCGCAGAAGGTCGCCGACAAGATCGACGGCGAAACCTACGTCATGATCCGCCAGGCCGGCGAAACCGGCCAGCTGTACGGTTCGGTCGCGGGCCGCGACGTCGCCGAGGCCATCCAGGCCGAAGGCGGCAAGGTCGAGCGTTCGCAGGTCGTGCTGAACACGGCGATCAAGACCCTGGGCGTCCACGAAGTGCTGGTCCGCCTGCACGCCGAGGTTCGCGCCACGGTCAAGGTCAACATCGCCCGCTCGCAAGACGAAGCCGAGCGTCAGGCCAAGGGTGAAGACGTCATCCGCAGCCAGTTCGACGATGAGCGCCAGGCCGCCGAGCAATCGGCCCAGGAGCTGATCGAAGGCGGCGCCGGTCAACAGGAAGGCTTCGGCGACGAAGCCTGATCCCGACCGGATCGACGACTAGGACAAGGGCGCGTTCCGCACGGGACGCGCCCTTTTTCCTGTCCACGGGTCAGCCCGGCCGGCCCGCGGCGTAAGGATTTCTAAAGACCCGGCCAGAAAATCTGGCGCATGGCCCGGATTGACGCGCCTCGATACGGTCTCAATATCGCCCTTGCCGCGACACGCCTCCCCTGTGCCGCGCCTGGAGGGCCTCATGCGCCACAGCCTGTTCCGAAACGCCTGTCGCGCCCGACGATGTCGCCGCGGCTGAGACCGCCGCACGTCCCGTTTCCAATCCTGACCTCTCCCAACCGGCGGCGCAGCAAGACCGCCGGATGCTCTCTCGCGTCTCCCCAAAGGACTTCTCCATGACCTCCCGCCTTTCCACCCTGCTGAGCGCCGCGTCCGTGATCGCCCTGTTCGGCGCCGCCCCCGCCCTGGCCCAGACCACCCCCGACGCCGATCCGACCGCCACGGTCGAGGACATCGTCGTGACGGGCACGCGCGTGCCGAACCGTTCGCGCCTGGACACCCTGGCCCCGGTCGACGTCGTGACCAGCGAGACCCTGCAGCAGCGCGGCACCACCGAGTTCGCCGCCGCCCTGTCGCAGACCGTGCCCTCGCTGACCTTCGCTCGCCCGACCGTGGTGGACGGCACCGACTCGGTTCGCCCGGCGACCCTGCGCGGCCTGTCGCCCGACCAGACGCTGGTCCTGCTGAACGGCACGCGTCGCCACGCCTCGGCGCTGGTCAACGTCAACGGCTCGATCGGCCGCGGCTCGGCCGCGGTGGACCTGAACGCCATCCCGACCGGCGCCCTGGACCGCGTCGAGGTGCTGCGCGACGGCGCCTCGGCCCAATATGGCTCCGACGCCATCGCCGGCGTGGTCAACCTGCGCCTGAAGGAGGCCTCCAGCGGCGGCGGCGCCAGCGTCACCTACGGCCAGTATCTGACCACCGTGGAGACCGCGCGCGGCGAGCGTGACGAGCATGACGGCCAGACCGTCACCGCCTCGGCCTGGCAGGGGCTGGCCGTGGGATCGGACGGCTATCTGACCCTGTCGGCGGAATATCTCCAGCGCGACCCGACCAACCGCTCCGACTACGATCCGCGCGCCGCCGCCAACGGCGCCATCACCGCCCGCGCCGGCGACCCCGAGGTCGAGCAGTGGACCGTCTTCGCCAACGCCGGAAAGCCGCTGGGCAATGGCTGGGAGGCGTTCGGCTGGGCCGGCTATCAGGACCGCCAGAGCGAAAGCGCCGCCTTCCCCCGCCTGTCCGACAATGTGAACAATGTGGCGGCCATCTACCCGAACGGCTTCCTGCCCAAGATCGGCGTGGACAGCCAGGACGTCTCGGCCGCCGGCGGCGTGCGCGGCCAGCTGGGCGGCTGGGACGCCGAGATCAGCCTGGTCTATGGCCGCAACGCCCTCGATTTCGAGACCCGGGAGTCCCTGAACTCGACCTATGGCTCGGCCTCGCCGACCACCTTCGATTCCGGCTCCCTGATCTATGATCAGCTGGTTCTGGGCGCCGACTTCAGCCAGGCCTTCGACGTGGGCCTGTCGGCCGGCCCGTTGAACTTCGCCTGGGGTCTGGAGCAGCGCTGGGAGGGCTACAAGATCGAGGCCGGTCAGCCCGAAAGCTACAATCGCGGCCCCTTGGGCGCCAACACCGCCCTCGCCGGCGGCGCCCAGGGCTTCGTCGGCTTCCAGCCGTCGAACGAGGTCGACGCCGACCGCGACAACTTCGCCGCCTACGCCGACGTCGAAATCCCGCTCACCGAAAAGCTGACCGTGGAAGGCGCCGTGCGCTTCGAGGACTATTCCGACTTCGGCGACACCCAGACCGGCAAGTTCAGCGCCCGCTACGACTTCACCCGCGCCTTCGCCCTGCGCGGCTCGATCTCGACCGGCTTCCGCGCGCCGTCCCTGCAGCAGTCCTTCTTCACCTCGACCTCTTCGGTGATCCAGAACGGCGCGGTGGTCGAGACAGGCACCTTCCCGGCCACCAGCGCCGTCGCCTCCGCCCTGGGCGCGCGCCCGCTGAAGGCGGAGACCTCGACAAACTATTCCTTGGGCGCTGTGCTGCGGCTGGGTGACTTCAACCTGACGGTCGACGCCTACAAGATCGACATCGACGACCAGATCGTCCTGTCCGAACTGATTAACCGCAGCTTCTCGCCCCAGGTCGCCAGCCTGCTGGATCCGCTGGGCATCCAGGCCGCCCGCTTCTTCCTGAACGGCGTGTCCACCGAAACCGAAGGCGTGGACGTCGTGGGCCGCTATCGCCTGCCCACCGAGGCGATCGGCGACTTCGACTTCACGGTCGCGGCGAACTTCAACGATGTCTCGGTGACCAGCCTGCCGACCTCCTCGTCGGTGCTCAACCCGGTTCCGACCCTGTTCGCCCGCCAGCGCATCCTGACCATCGAGGACGGCACGCCCGACACCAAGGTCTCGGCCTCGGCCGACTGGCGTCTGAACCAGTGGGGGGCCACGCTGAAGGCCACCTACTACGGCGACGTTCTGCAACCTGGCTCGACCGCCGCCAGCGACTATTCGACCGGCGCCAAGACGGTGGTGGATCTGGAAGGCCGCTATCAGCTGACCGACCGCATCGGCCTGGCGCTGGGCGTCGACAACGTCTTCGACGAATACCCGGACTATGTGCCGGCCGCACTGAATTCCAACGGCGTGCTGGGCTTCCCCTTCTATTCGCCCTTCGGCTTCAACGGCCGCTACGCCTATGCGCGGGTCAGCCTGAACTGGTGATCCCGGCCCAGGCCTGAAGGCACAAGGGGGCGTTCCTTCTGGAGCGCCCCTTTTTGTCGGGAGTGACTTGCCTTAACCAGACCAGACTCAGGAACCCGCAAGAGGCGTCGATGCTCGAAAGCACATCGCATCGGACCACGTGGTTCCTGCGACCTTCTCGCGGGCGCTCGGCGTTCGTCTTCGCGATAGCCGCCCTACTGCTGCTAGGCGGCATCATTCTTCTCGGAATGGTTTCGCCCGGCGCCGCACCTGATATCGACGATCTGACCCAGACACCCGCAGTCCTCGCCGTCGTAGGCTTCGGCGTCATGGTGCTGGAGGCGGTCGTTTTCACGATCCTGCCCATCGAGGCGACACGTCGGTTGTGGCGGCGACCTGGCCTAGGCGCCGCGATAGGGGCGGCGACCTACGGCCCCATCATCCATTGGGACAACGGGTGGCTGGGTCTCTCAACGTCAATCTGGATCATCGCGGTTGTCAGCGGGGCATACCTGATCGAACGCCCGTCGTCTCTCGCGCGGGCGATCTGTCAGGCTGTGGGACTGAAGCTGCTCTTCTGGGTCTTCGCGCTTTCGGCGCTGCTGAGCGACGCCTAGCCAAGAAAAAAGGATCGGGCTCCAGCGGCCCCTCGTCACGATTGGACAATTTCCGTTCGTCCCCAGCCCGGACGATCTGTCCACGGCGGAAGCGGCGTCCCTCTCTGACGTAGGCGCGTGAGAGGGCTAAAGCCTTAACCGACATGAACGCCTTCGCCCCTCTGCCCTTCTCCGCCTCGCCCACCGATCCCGGCGGCGTCTCGTCGATGCCGCACAATCTGGAGGCCGAGCAGGCGCTGCTGGGCTCGCTGATGTTCGACAACGCCGTGTTCGAGCGGCTCAGCGACCGGCTGCGGGGCTCTCACTTCTACGAGCCGTTCCACCAGCGCCTGTTCGAGGCGATCGAGGACCACATCCGCCAGGGGATGCTGGCCGAGCCCACCATCCTGATGGAGCGGTTCAAGCAGGACCCGGCGTTCCAGGAGTTCGGCGGCCTGCGCTACCTGGCCGACCTGGTGGACCGTGCGCCGCCCGCCGCCAATGCGCCCGACTACGCCCGCGTCGTCTATGACCTGGCCCTGCGTCGTGACCTGATCCGCATCGGCGGCGACATCATCAAGGAGGCGCCGAACCCCGAGACGCCCGCCGACGAACAGATCGAACAGGCCGAACAGACCCTGTATTCGCTGGCGGAGACGGGCAAGCCGTCGTCCGGTTTCGTCAGCTTTTCCCATGCCTTGTCCGGCGCGGTTCAGATGGCGGCCGAAGCGTATCAGCGCGACGGCAAGCTGGCCGGCCTGGCCACCCATCTGAACGACCTCGATTCCAAGCTGGGGGGCCTGCACCCGTCCGACCTGCTGATCCTCGCGGGCCGTCCGTCGATGGGCAAGACCGCGCTGGCGACCAACATCGCCTTCAACGTGGCGCGCAACTATCAGTGGGAACCGACGCCGGAGGGCCGCAAGACCGTCAACGGCGGCGTCGTCGCCTTCTATTCCCTGGAAATGAGCGCCGAACAGCTGGCCATGCGTATCCTGGCCGACGCCTCGGGCGTGTCGTCGGACAAGCTGCGCAAGGGCGAGATCGACGCCACCGACTTCGGCAAGATCCGCGACGCCGCCGTCGAGATCGGCGAAAGCCCCCTCTACATCGACGCCACCGGCGGCCTGTCCATCTCCAAGCTGGCCGCCCGCGCGCGCCGGCTGAAGCGGATGGAGCACGGGCTGGACCTGATCATCGTCGACTACCTCCAGCTCGTGACCACCGGCGAGAACAGCCAGAAGAACCGGGTGCAGGAGGTGTCCGAGATCACCGGCGGGCTGAAGGCCCTGGCCAAGGAGCTGTCGGTGCCGATCATCGCCCTGTCGCAGCTGTCGCGTCAGGTCGAGCAGCGCGAGGACAAGCGGCCCCAGTTGTCCGACCTGCGTGAATCCGGCTCGATCGAACAGGACGCCGACTGCGTCATGTTCGTCTATCGCGAAAGCTACTATCTCGGCCGCGCCGAACCGCGCGAGGGCACCGAGGAACACCTCCAGTGGCAACAGGACATGGACCGCCTGCAGCACCAGGCCGAGGTCGTCATCGGCAAGCAGCGCCACGGCCCCATCGGCATCGTCAAACTGGCCTTCGACGCCGACACCACCAAGTTCGGCAATCTGGCCCACGACGGACGCTACCAGGACAGCTACGAATAGGTCCCGCGGGGCGCATGCCGTCCCGGCCATCCTAATTCCTGGACATTTCCGGTTCCGGGACAACGCCCTAAGTTGACGCTCCGGCGATCGACCTCACGCACCCCCGTGATCGGCTATGATGGTCTGGCTCCGGACTGCGGAAAGCCAACATCGGATTTCACACTATTCGCACTATTCAGACTGTGTTTTTTGCGAACCGTGCGGTCGCGGCGTCGCTCCCGAGCCGGATTTCGCACTATTCGCACTATTCAGACTGTGTTTTTCGGGCTGGCTCGGGCCCGCCGCCCTTCCATTGCAAGAAACTTGCGTCATAAGAGCCCGATGCCCTCCCCCGCCACGCTTTTTGTCGATCTCGGCGCCCTCGCGCGCAATTTCCACGCGCTTCAGGCCCTGACCGGCGCCGCCGTTCATCCGGTGGTCAAGGCCGACAGCTACGGCCTGGGCGCCCGCGCCTGCGCGACGCGGCTGGCGGCCGAGGGCGCGCGGACCTTCTTCGTGGCGCGCGCGGCCGAGGGCATGGCCCTGCGCGCGAACCTCGGCCCCGAGCCGACGATCTATGTGCTGGACGGCTGCCATGACGGCGAGGCTGCCGACCTCAAGGCGGCCAACCTGCGGCCGGTGTTGAACCAGCCGCGCCAGATCGACGCCTGGCGCCAGGCCGGCGGCGGCCCCTGCGGCCTGCAGATCGACACGGGCATGAACCGCCTGGGCTTCCGCCCCGAGGACGCGCCCGAGCCGTTCGACGGCCTGTCCTTGGTGATGAGCCACCTGGCCTGCGCCGACGAACCGGCCCAGCCGATGAACCGTCGCCAGCGCGACCTCTTCGCCGCGACCGCCCAGCGCTACCCCGGCGCGATCCGCTCCTTCGCCAATTCCGGCGGTTGTTTCCTGGGGCCGGACTTCGCCTTCGACGCCGTGCGGCCGGGCATCTGCCTTTACGGCGGCGGGCCGGAGGGGCGCACCGACGACCGCATCGCGCCCGTCGCCACCCTGTCGGCGGAGGTGCTGCAGGTCCGCGACGTCCCGGCGGGCGAGAGCATCGGCTATTCGCGCGGCTTTCTGGCCGAGGCGCCGGTGCGGGTCGCCACCGCGGCGACCGGCTACGCCGACGGCCTGCTGCGCTCCTACAGTCCGCGCGGGGCGGCCTGGGTGGCGGGCCAGACGCGCCCCCTGCTGGGCCGCGTCTCGATGGACGTCTGCGCCGTCGACGTCACGGGCCTGGACGTCGCCGTCGGCGACCGGGTCGAGTTGTTCGGCCCCCACCGCCGGCTGGACGACGCCGCGGCGGCGGCCGGCACCATCGCCTACGAACTGCTGACCTCCATCACCCCCCGCGTCCCGCGCGTCTATGCGGATTGACGCTGGCGGATCAGAGACCGGCCAGGCCGCTCATGGCCGCCGTGCTGGCGACGAACATCATGCTGATGCTGCCGATGACGGCGCTGATGATGAAATAGACCAGGATGCTGAGGATCAGCGTGACGATGAAATAGCCGACCTTCTTGTCCTCCGGCGTCTTCATCAGGATCGGCAGGCCCACGAACAGCAGGTAGAAGCTGTAAAGCCCCAGGATGGCCAGGACGCCCAGCGCCGGAACCAGGCCGAAAACCCCGGCCAACCAGGCGGCCGTCCACGAATAGACCGCCACCTTCATCGCCTGGATCTTGCTGGGCGTGGAGCCGAAGCTGGGGGCCAGGGCGTTGATGATGAGGCCCAGCAGGAAGACGCCCAGCAGCGACAGCAGATAGCTGACCACGGCCACCACCAGCGCCGCCGTGATCGGCATCCGCATCCCGAAGATCGGCAGCAGTTGGCCGCCCAGCAGGCTGCACACCGGGCCGATGGCGGCCAGGATCATGGCGTAGCGGGTGAACAGGGTCTGGGTCGTGGCGAACTCGCCATCAATCCGCTCCCACTCCGCCCGGGGCTGCAGCAGGATGCCCTTGACCCGCGCCACCAGGGCGGGATCGACGGCGGGTTGGCTCGGCTGGTCGGTCATGGAGGGCGCTCTGGGGGCTGGGAGAACAGGGTGCGGCATACTGACCCCGGCTTGGCCATATATGCAAGGTGCTGAGAGTCAGTCTCATTTCGGCACGCACGTCATTCCCGGTCGCAGGCCCGCAGCCGGCGGATAGCCCCCGCCCGCGCATCTGCTAGAGAGGCGTAATGGCTCGCGACACCGCTCTTTATGTCTGTCAGTCCTGCGGCACGGTTCACGGCAAGTGGTCCGGCCAGTGCGGATCGTGCGGCCAGTGGAACACGCTGAGCGAAGAGAGCCGGTCCGCCCCGCCCGGCGCCATCAAGCCGACCGCGTCCGCCGCCGCGCGCGGCCGGGGCGTCCAGTTCGAGACGCTGCAGTCCGACACGCCCGAACCGCCGCGCATCATCACCGGTGTCGCGGAATTCGACCGCGTGTGCGGCGGCGGCGTGGTTCCGGGCTCGGCCATCCTGCTGTCGGGCGATCCCGGCGTCGGCAAGTCGACGTTGTTGCTGGAGGTCACGGCCAAGGCGGCGTTGCGGGGCGCCAGGGTCGCCTACATCTCCGGCGAGGAGGCGGTGGAGCAGATTCGCGCGCGGGCCAAGCGGATGGGCCTGGCCGACGCGCCGGTCGAGCTGGCGGCGGCCACGGCCCTGCGTGACATTCTGGGCACGCTGAAGCGCGAGACCTTCGACATCGTCATCGTCGATTCGGTCCAGACGCTGTGGTCCGACGTGCATGAAAGCGGACCGGGCTCCATCACCCAGGTCCGGGCTTGCGCCGGGGAGCTGGTGCGGTTGGCCAAGAACGGCGGCCCGGCGGTGGTCCTGGTCGGCCACGTCACCAAGGACGGGCAGGTCGCCGGTCCACGGGTGGTCGAACACATGGTCGACGCCGTCATGACCTTCGAGGGCGAGCGCGGCTATCCCTTCCGCATTTTGCGCGCCGGCAAGAACCGCTTCGGCGCCACCGACGAGATCGGCGTGTTCGAGATGGGCGACAGCGGCCTGCGCGAGGTCGCCAACCCTTCGGCCCTGTTCCTGGGCGAGGGCAAGGACCGCGCGCCGGGCGCGGCCGTCTTCGCCGGCATCGAGGGCTCGCGGCCCGTGTTGGTGGAAATGCAGGCGCTGGTCGCGCCCTCCGCCTATGGCACGCCGCGCCGGGCCGTGGTCGGCTGGGATTCCGGCCGTCTCGCCATGCTGCTGGCGGTGCTGGAGGCGCGCTGCGGCCTGGGGTTCGGCGACAAGGACGTCTATCTGAACGTCGCGGGGGGGCTGCGCATCAACGAGCCGGCGGCGGACCTGGCCGCGGCGGCGGCGCTGATCAGCTCGGCTCTGGACATGCCCCTGCCGCAAGGCTGCGTCGTGTTCGGCGAGATCGGCCTGTCGGGCGAGGTCCGCAGCGTCGGCCGCGCCGAGGCCCGCCTGCGCGAGGCCCAGAAGCTGGGCTTCGACCAAGTCCTGTCACCGCCGCTTTCGGCCAGGACCAAGGGCGTGAAGACCACGGCGGCCACGCGCCTGTCCGAAGTGGTCGAACGAATCTCGCAGAACCGGTATTAGAGAGCTGTGAACCCCGCCAGGACCCCCGCCGCGTGACCGGATACGACGTCTTCGTCATCGTGGTTCTGCTGTTCTCGGCCGCCGCCGGCTGGGTGCGCGGGGGCGTCAGCGAGATCGTGACCCTGCTCGGCGCCCTGCTGGCCGCCCTGGTCGCCCTGATCGCCCTGCCCTTCACCGCCATGGCCGGCCGCGCCGTGGTCGATCCGGACTGGGCCGGCACGGTGCT
>NZ_DLMO01000054.1:17318-21049 GCF_002479325.1 Brevundimonas sp. UBA7534 | reverse complement strand
TGGGTCGCGGGCTATCAGTTCGGCGCCTATATCGGGATGCAACTGCTGATGCGCCGCCCCGAGACCGACGGCTTCATCTCGGTGTCGCCGCCGTCGAACATCTATGACTTCAGCTTCCTGGCCCCCTGCCCGGCGTCCGGCCTGTTCCTGCACGGCACGGCCGACACCATCGTGCCCCCGATCGAGGTGGAGCGCGTGGTCAACAAGCTGCGCACCCAGAAGGGCATCGTCATCGACTACGAACTGGAAGAGGGCGCCAGCCACTTCTGGCAGGACCACCTCGACGCCGTCGACCGCCGCGTCGGCGCCTATCTGGACAAGCGCCTGGAAGAAAACCCGGCCTGATCCCATCTTCGGGTCGCACCTTGGAGGCCCGGATGAAGCACGACATCGTCATCATCGGCGGCGGCGCCGGCGGGCTTGAGCTCGCCGCCCGCCTGGGGCGTCGGTTCGGCCCGCGCGAAGGGCGTCGCCGTGTCCTTCTGATCGACCGATCCATCTTCCACCTGTGGAAGCCCAGCCTGCACGAGGTGGCCGCCGGTTCGTTGGACAGCCACCAGGAGGGTCTGTCCTATCCCGTTCTGGCGCGGCGCAATCACTTCAGCTTCGCCTTCGGCGATCTGGAGGCCCTCGACCCTGAAGGCCGAACCCTGACCCTGGCCGAAGTCCGCGACGACGACGACGAACAGCTGATCCCGGCCCGCCAGCTGGCCTTTCGCACCCTGGTCCTGGCCACGGGCAGCGGATCCAATCTGTTCGATACGCCGGGCGCGGCCGAGCACGCCCATCTGCTCGAGGACGTCGCCGACGCCGAGAGCTTCAACAAGCGTCTGACCGCCGCCTTCCTGGCCGCCGCCTATTCGGACGAGCGGACCCTGGACATCGCCATCGTCGGCGCCGGCGCCACCGGCGTCGAGCTGTCCACCGAACTGATCGAGGGGCACGACGAACTGTCCGCCGGCCTGACCGAGGACCAGCGCTTCGCCCTGTCCGTCACGCTGATCGAGGCTGCGCCCCGCATCCTGGGCGGGCTGTCGCCGGACGTGGCGGAAAAGGCGGCCCGGGCGCTCCAGGCCAAGGGCGTGCGCCTGCTCACCGACGCCAATGTCCAGGCCGTCCACGCCGACCGGGTCGAGACCAGCCGGGGCGACGTCTCCGCCGACCTGATCGTCTGGGCCGCCGGAGTGAAGGCCGACGACGCCAATCGCGGCTTTGGGCTGGAGACCGGCCGCCTCAACCAGTTCGTCGTCGACGACCATCTGCGGACCTCGGCGTCCGGCATTTATGCGATGGGCGACTGCGCCCAGGCGCCAGGTCCCGAGGCACGCCCCGTGCCCGCCCGCGCCCAGGCCGCCGCCCAGCAGGCGGTCTATCTGGCCAAGGCGCTGGCGCGCCCGGATCGTGATCCCGGCCCCTACGTCTATCGCGACCGGGGCTCGCTGGTGTCCCTGGGCGAAGGCCGCGGCGTCGGCTCGCTGATGGGCGGGCTGATGGGGCCGAACTTCCTGATCGAAGGTCTGTTGGCCAAGTGGGCCTATATGGCCCTGCACCTGGACCACCACCGCGCCATCATCGGCGTGCGCCGCACGGCGCTTCTGGCCCTGTCGCGCCTGCTTCACCGCCGCGTCTCCGGCCGTTTGAAGCTGCACTAAGGCCCGAAAGCCCCGTCCGGCGAAACCGGACGGGGCGCGGACGGACTTACGCCGCCTCGGCCGCCTCTTCCGCCGGCACGGTGCGGATCAGGTAGTCGAAGGCCGACAGGCCGGCTTTGGAGCCTTCGCCCATGGCGATCACGATCTGCTTGTAGGGCGTCGTCGTCGCATCGCCCGCCGCGAAGATCCCCGGCTGGCTCGTTTCGCCCCGATGATCGACCTCGATCTCGCCGCGCGGCGTCAGGGCCACCGCGCCGTGCAGCCATTCGGTGTTCGGGACCAGACCGATCTGAACGAACACGCCTTCCAGCTGGACCTCGTGCACCGCATCCGAGTTGCGGTCCTTGTAGACCAGGCCCGTCACCTTCTCGCCGTCGCCCATCACCTCGGTCGTCAGGGCCGAGGTGACGATCTTCACGTTCGGCAGGGTCGCCAGCTTCCTCTGCAACACCGCATCGGCCCGCAGTTCGCTGTCGAACTCGATCAGGGTGACGTGGGCCACGATGCCCGCCAGGTCGATGGCCGCCTCGACGCCCGAGTTGCCGCCGCCGATCACCGCCACGCGCTTGCCCTTGAACAGCGGCCCGTCGCAGTGCGGGCAATAGGCCACGCCCTTGTTCCGATACTGGTCCTCGCCCGGCACGTTCATCTGCCGCCAGCGCGCGCCGGTCGACAGGATCACGGTGCGCGCCTTCAGGCTGGCGCCGTTCTCCAGCTGCACCTCGTGCAGGCCGCCCGGAACCTTGGACGGGATCAGCCGCGACGCCCGCTGCAGGTTCATGATGTCCACCTCGTATTCGCGGACGTGCTGTTCCAGGTGGGCGGCCAGCTTCGGCCCCTCGGTGTGCGGCACCGAGATGAAGTTCTCGATCGCCATCGTATCCAGCACCTGGCCGCCGAACCGCTCGGCCGCGACGCCGGTGCGGATGCCCTTGCGGGCGGTGTAGATGGCCGCCGCCGCGCCGGCGGGACCGCCGCCGACCACCAGGACGTCGAACGGATCCTTGGCCTTGATCTTCTCGGCCGCCTTGGCATCGGCGCCGCTGTCGATCCGGGCGACGATCTGCTCCAGCTCCATCCGCCCCTGCCCGAACAGTTCTCCGTTCAGGAAGACGGTCGGCACAGCCATGACCTTGCGCGCCTCCACCTCGTCCTTGAACAGGCCGCCCTCGATGGCGACGTGCTTGATACGCGGGTTCAGCACGCTCATCAGGTTCAGCGCCTGCACCACGTCGGGGCAGTTCTGGCACGACAGCGAGAAATAGGTCTCGAACAGGTAGTCGCCGTCCAGGTCCTTGACCTGCTGGATCACCTCCTGCGCCGCCTTGGACGGATGGCCGCCGACGTGCAGCAGGGCCAGCACCAGCGAGGTGAACTCGTGGCCCAGCGGAATGCCGGCGAAGCGCACGCCGATGTCGGTCCCCTTGCGGCGGATCAGGAAGCTGGGCTGGCGCACGTCGTCGAAGTCGCGGCCCATCTCCACCTTGCCGTGCGAGACCGAGACGATGTCCTCCAGCAGGGCCTTCAGCTCCTGCGACTTCGGCCCGGCCCCCAGCGAGGCGACCAGCTCGACCGGATGCACGATGTTCTTCAGATAGCCTTCCAGCTGGGTTTTCAGATTGGCGTCGAGCATCGGAACCTCACAAAATCTCGGGTGGACTGCGCCGTCCTCCAGCCGCTGCGGGCGAGGAGCGGACGCAAAAAGGCCGCGGGGACGGAAACACTACATGCACCCCGCGGCCTCGTGCGACGCCCGGTCGGACCGGGCGCCGGGAACCGGCGGCGAAAACGCGACGCGCCGCCGGTCTGTCTGGGTCGTCGGGCTTAGATCTTGCCGACCAGGTCCAGCGACGGGGCCAGGGTGGCCTCACCCTCTTCCCACTTGGCCGGGCAGACTTCGCCCGGGTGCGAACGCACGTACTGGGCGGCCTTGATCTTGCGCAGCAGCTCGGCGGCGTTGCGGCCCACGCCTTCCGAGGTGATCTCCATGAACTGGATCACGCCGTCCGGATCGACCAGGAAGGTCGCGCGGTCGGCCAGGCCCACGCCGGGACGCATCACGTCAAAGTTGTTGGTGAA
>NZ_DLMO01000054.1:16696-17228 GCF_002479325.1 Brevundimonas sp. UBA7534 | reverse complement strand
ATCGTGCCCGACTGGTCGCCGACCATGTAGTAGTCGATCTTGCCGATCGCGGGCGAGGTGTCGTGCCAGGCCTTGTGGCTGAAGTGGGTGTCGGTCGAGACCGAGAACACCTCGACGTCCATGCCCTGCAGGGTCGGATAGATGCCGGCCAGGTCTTCCAGCTCGGTCGGGCACACGAAGGTGAAGTCGGCCGGATAGAAGAAGAAGACGCCCCACTTGCCCTTCACGTCGGCGTCGGAAATCTCGACGAATTTGCCTTGCTTGTAGGCGGTCGCCGTGAACGGCTTGATGGGCGTGTTGATGAGGGCCATGCGAAATCCATAGGCTGAGGTGATTGGGGAGGAGGTCCTTCTAGCCGACTCGGACGGATAAGCCCAATCACTTATTTGCAGATGCACAATAAACTGCGTTTATACATAAATCCTTTGCGTTGGCAGGCGCTTGCCACGCGGCTCGCATCGACATCGAGGGGCTGCAAGTCCCCATATTCTGCGGCGCAGCATCGACATAAACCCGTCATTCCGGGGCTGAG
>NZ_DLMO01000054.1:0-16635 GCF_002479325.1 Brevundimonas sp. UBA7534 | reverse complement strand
GGGGCTGAGCGTAGCGAAGAGCCCGGAAGCTAGGGCCAAACTCGCGCTGCCAGATCCATTCCAGCGCCTGACGCCATCCTCCTGGCTTCCGGGTTCGTCCAGGGGACGCCCCGGAATGACGGCGATTGAACCTAGTAGATCAGGTACGACGCTCGCGCTTCCAGCCACGCCGCCTCGTCCGGCTGCGTCGCCTCATCCAGGTCGTCCGGCGTCGCGTCTGCGTCGTCCACCCACTCGCGCAAGCCCGGTCCACCGTTGATGGTGTCGATGGGCAGGCGGTCGAAGGCGTATTCATAGGGGAAGTCCCGCCACAGATCGTAGTCGGGATACAGCCGCCGGATCGCCTTGAACCCCAGGGCCTGAACCCGCCACGGCCGGAACGCGGCGTGGTCGTAATGGGCGCCCTCGACGTGGATTTCCACGCCCGAACACAGCTGCCCCACATGCTTGTGGAAGGTCGGCTGGAACCAGCATTCGCGCAGCACGCAGCCCTTCAGCCACTCCGGCGCCAGAGACCGCATCTCGAAGATCACCGCCCGCGCGTCGATGTCGGGGGCCCCGAACAGCTCCAGCGGCCGGGTCGTGCCCCGCCCTTCCGACAGGGTCGCCCCCTCCAGCATCACCGTGCCGGCGTAGGCGCGCGCCATGCTCAGGTTCGGCGCATTCGGACTGGGGTTGACCCAGGCCCGCTCCAGCAGCGGCCAGCCGTATCCCGGCCCCGCCTCCGGCGCCCAGCCCTGCATCTCGATCACGCGATAGTCGACGTCCAGCTTGAAATGGTCGATGAACCACAGGCCCAGCTCGCCCATGGTCATCCCGTGCCGCATCGGCATCGGCCCGGCCCCGACGAAGCTTTCGAACCCCGGCTTCAGCGTCAGGCCCTCGACCGGCCGCCCGGCGGGATTGGGGCGGTCCAGCACCCACACCGTCTTGCCGTGCTTCGCCGCCGCCTCCAGCACATAGAGCAGCGTCGTCACATAGGTGTAGATGCGGCACCCCAGGTCCTGAAGGTCGATCAGGATGACGTCGAACGTCTCCATCCACTCGTCCCGGGGCCGGCGCACCTCGCCGTACAGGCTGAAGACGGGAAAGCCGTGGACCGGATCGCGATAATCCGGGCTCTCCATCATATTGTCCTGCAGATCGCCCTTCATGCCGTGCTGCGGGCCGAAGGCGGCGGTCAGTTCAACTTCGGGACAGGCGGCCAGGGCGTCGACAGCGTGGACCAGGTCCTTCGTCACGGATGCTGGATGCGCCAGTAGCGCCACGCGCCGCCCTTTCAACTGGGCGCGCAGGGCGTCGTCGGACAACAGGCGGTCAAGGCCGAAGTTCATGCGGCGGGCTCCCGGATTCTCTTGCTGGAATGCCCGACCCGAAGGCGGGTCACAACTCCCCGCGCGCTAAACCTCGGCCGCCAAGGAATCCCGGTGATGAAAATCCGGCTCGGGCGACGGATGCGTCAGCGCCCAATACAGGATCGACCCGTCCAGCCGCTCGATCACCGCCGTCAGGCCGACCGCCCCCGTCGCATCCTCCGGCAATTCGACGTCTGTGGTCAGGACAAACCGCCCCGGCGCCGTCCGCGTGACGATGAAGAGCGCCGGGACCGCCAGGTTTCGCATCCCCTCGCGATAGCCGTCGAAGCCATAGGCCGCCCACGCCCCCGACGGCGACAGATTGTATTCGACATAGCCGCCCGCCGTCCGCGCGAACGCCTCGAAACAGGTCGTGCGCCACAGTTCGTCGGTGTGCACCCTCCCAGCCGGTTCCGGCCACAGCACTGTCTCCACTGGCCCGCCCAGGCTGTATTCCAGGCTAAGCACCCCACCCGCCCGCCGCGCCTCGACCTCCAGCGTCAGGCCGTGCACGGCGGCGGTGGTCGGGTGGGGGATCAGGGGCAGACGCATCGGCCATTCGTATCGCAGGCGTGCGCCGGGTCAACGACGGCTCGACGGACCGCCCGCCGCTGCGCGCGCATTCCCTTTGACTTTTCCGTATCAAAACAACGACGCGGCGCGCTCGCCAGCCGATCGACCTCACACGCCTTCGGGCTGACGTATAATGCTGGGCCTCGCCGCGGAGAAAGCCGCGCCTCAGCCAAGGGTACGCCCCTACCGGATTTTGCACTATTCAGACTATTCAGACTGTGTTTTTCGCGCCGGCTGTCCTTCCTCCGTCGCCGTCGCCCGCCGAAGGGGAAGACGACCGACGGCAAGCCTGCTAACGACCCACCGCCATGACAGACCAAGCCTTCAAGTCCGACTTCCTGAAAACCCTGCAGGCGCGGGGCTACATCCACCAGGTCACCCACCCGACCGAACTGGACGAGGCGGCCGCCTCGGGCGTGGTTACGGCCTATATCGGCTTCGACGCCACGGCGCCGTCGCTGCACGTCGGCAGCCTGATCCAGATCATGATGCTGCGCCGGTTGCAGCAGGCGGGTCACAAGCCGATCGTGCTGATGGGCGGCGGCACCACCAAGGTCGGCGACCCGACCGGCAAGGACGCCTCGCGCCCGCAGCTGACCGACGAGACCATCCGGGCCAACATCGACGGCATCCAGAAAGTCTTCGCCCGCTTCCTGACCTTCGGCGACGGCCCGACCGATGCGGTGATGGTCAACAACGACGATTGGCTGTCGACCTACGGCTACATCCAGTTCCTGCGCGACTTCGGCACGCATTTCACCGTCAACCGGATGCTGAGCTTCGACTCGGTCAAGCTGCGGCTCGAGCGCGAGCAGCCGATGACCTTCCTCGAGTTCAACTACATGCTGATGCAGTCGGTGGACTTCCTGGAGCTGAACCGCGCCCACGGCGTGACGCTGCAGATGGGCGGCTCGGACCAGTGGGGCAACATCACTTCCGGCGTCGACCTGGTCCGCCGCGTGGATCAGAAGGCCGCCTTCGGCCTGACCACGCCGCTGCTGACCACCGCCTCGGGCGGCAAGATGGGCAAGACGGCGCAGGGCGCGGTCTGGCTGAACGCCGAACAGCTGTCGCCCTATGACTATTGGCAGTTCTGGCGCAACGCCGAGGACGCCGACGTCGGCCGCTTCATGCGCCTGTTCACCGACCTGCCCCTTGACCGGATCGCCGAGTACGAGGCCCTGGAGGGCGCCGCGATCAACGACGCCAAGAAGGCCCTGGCCGACGCCGCCACGACCCTGCTCCACGGCAAGGACGAAGCGGACAAGGCGCGCGCGGCCGCCGAAAGCGCCTTCGAGAAGGGTCAGGTCTCCGCCGACCTGCCGACGGTCGAACTGCCCTCGGCCGAAGTCTTCGGCGCCATGATCGCCGCCGTCGTGACCAAGACCGGCCTGACCGCCTCGAACGGCGAGGCCCGTCGCCTGGCCCAGGGTGGCGGTCTGCGCCTGAACGACGCCCCCGTCTCCGACGGCGCCCAGTTGCTGACCGAAGCCGACGTCGCCGACGGCGTCATCAAGCTCGCCGCCGGCAAGAAGAAGATCGTGCTGGTGCGCCCCCTCTAACCCGCTCGGAGATGTGAGATGCCGGAAGTCGCCGAAGGCCAGCCCGCCCCCGCCCTCGACCTGCCAACCGACGGCGGCGGCCGGGTCTCGCTGGCCGCGCTCAAGGGCAAGCCCGTCGTCGTCTACTTCTACCCCAAGGCCGACACCCCGGGCTGCACCAACGAGGGCAAGGACTTCTCCGCGCTGATCGACGACTTCGCGGCCCTGGACGCTACGGTCATCGCCGTGTCGAAGGATTCCGTGAAGAAGCTCGACCGCTTCAAGGCCAAGCACGACCTCAAGGTCGTCCTGGCGTCGGACGCGGACGGCGCCGCCTGCGACGCCTGGGGCGTCTGGGTCCAGAAGAAGCTCTACGGCCGCGAATACATGGGGATCGAGCGCGCCACCTTTCTGGTCGGCGCCGACGGGAACATCGTCCACGCCTGGCGCAATGTCCGCGTGGCCGGCCACGCCGAGGCCGTCCTGGAGGCGCTCAAGGGTCCGTGATCGCCGAGCGGGGTTCGAAAGCGATGCTTGACCTTGGCCCTCGCCGCCCCCCTAAATCGCGACCGAGGGCTTTGGGGTAGAGGCCGGCCTTGGCTGGCAGATGCGGAGCGCACCATGTTCACCAAGAGCAAACCCAACGACAACGGCGGCATGGGCATACCCCCCGCCCCGGATCCCAAGCCTGCGGCTCCTGGTCCGGCGGCCAGCCCGGCCCCGGCGCCCGCCCCGGCGGCGCCTGTCGCCCGCGCGCCCGAACCGCCCCGCCCGGCCGCCGCGCCGCGCTCCAGCAGCCTGTCCACCCTTTCGGCCGGCGTGAAGTACGAAGGCAACATCTCCGGCGCCGGCGACCTCCAGATCGAGGGCTCGCTCAAGGGCGACGTCCGCGTCGCCCGCGTCACCATCGGCGAAGGCGGCTCGGTCGAGGGCACCGTCCACGCCGACGTGCTGGACGTGCGCGGTCGCGTCACCGGGGCCATCGTGGCCAAGCAGGTCCGCCTCTACGCCACCTCGCGCGTCGAGGGCGACATCACCCAGGAGCAGCTGTCGGTCGAGCAGGGCGCCTGGTTCCAGGGCCGCTGCAACCAGGCCAAGCGCGACACGCCGGGCGCCTCGATGCTGGAACCGCCGGCCGAGAAGAAGGCCGACGCAAAGGAAAAGGCCCCCGCCTGATCCAAAGAAAAGGGGCGGCCCGTCGGACCGCCCCTTTCCTCATTCCGCGGTCGATCCGCGCGTCTCGCCGACCCGCGCCGCCAGCGCCGCGCCCATGAACTGGTCCAGGTCGCCGTCCAGCACCCCTTGCGTGTCCGACGTCTCCACCTCGGTCCGCAGGTCCTTGACCATCTGATACGGCTGCAGGACGTAGGATCGGATCTGGTGGCCCCAGCCGATGTCGGTCTTGGCGTCGGCCAGCGCCTGCGCCGCCGCCTCGCGCTTCTGCAGCTCCAGCTCGTAGAGCCGCGCCCGCAGCATCTTCCACGCCTGCTCGCGGTTCTGGTGCTGCGACCGCCCCGCCTGACAGGCCACGACGGTGTTGGTGGGCACGTGCGTCAGGCGCACCGCCGAGTCGGTCTTGTTGATGTGCTGACCGCCCGCGCCCGACGCCCGATAGGTGTCGGTGCGGACATCCGCCGGATTGATGTCGATCTCGATGGCGTCATCCACCACCGGCGACACGCCGATGGAGGCGAAGCTGGTGTGACGCTTGGCCGCCGCGTCATAGGGGCTGATGCGAACCAGGCGATGCACGCCCGATTCCGACTTCAGCCAGCCATAGGCGTTCGGCCCCTTCACCTGGATCGTCGCGGATTTGATGCCGGCCTGCTCGCCGCCTTCCTCCGCCTCGACCTCGACCTCGTAGCCGTGCGCCTTGGCCCAGCGCGAATACATGCGCAGTAGCATGCCGGCCCAGTCGTTCGACTCGGTGCCGCCGGCGCCTGAATTCACTTCCAGATAGGCGTCGTTGCCGTCCGCCTCGCCCGAAAGCAGGGCTTCCAGCTCGGCGCGCGCGGCGCGGTCCTTGATGGCCTTCAGCTGGGCGCGAGCGTCTTCGAGAGCCGCCTCATCGCCCTCCTCGTCCGCCATCTCGGCCAGCATGACCCCGTCTTCGAGGCCCTGCTCCATCTCCTTGACGGCGTTGACTTGGCCTTCCAGGCGCGAACGGTCGCGGCTGACGGCCTGGGCCTCGTCCGGATTGTCCCACAGGGTCGGGTCCTCGACCCGCGCGTTCAGCTCGTCGAGCTTCCTTAGAGCGACATCCCAGTCAAAGACGCCTCCTGAGCAGAGCGACGCTCTGCTCGATGTCGGCCTTCATGGCCTCGACATCCGGTCTCATCGCGATCTCCAGCGATACGTAAAGTGAGGGGCGGACATAAAGGCCCAGCATCGAAAGGGAAAGGGGCGATCCCCGCTCAGGGCCACAGCCGGATCTTAACCCAGCCCTCGCCGTCCCGAACGAACCTCATGCGGTCATGCAGACGAAACGGCCGGTCGCGCCAGAACTCGACCGACGAAGGAACGACGCGCCAGCCGGTCCAGCGTTCGGGGCGCGGGACGTCCTGGCCGTCGAACCGCGACGTCTCGCGCGCCACGGCGGCCTCCAGCGCCGCCCGATCCGGCAGCGGGCGCGACTGATCCGAGGCCCAGGCCCCGATGCGGCTCTCCCGCGCGCGGCTGGCGAAATAGGCGTCCGCCTCTTCCCGGCCGACCGGCTGGACCACGCCGCGCACCCGCACCTGACGGCGCAGCGACTTCCAGTGGAAGGTCAGGGCCGCGACGGGATGGGCGTCCAGTTCCACGCCCTTGGCGCTCTCGCGGTTGGAGTAGAAGGTGAAGCCGCGCCCATCGACATCCTTTAACAACACGATCCGCGCGTCCGGCAGCCCCTCGGCGTCCAGGGTCGACAGCGTCATGGCGTTGGCGTCGTTGACCTCGTGCGCGCGCGCATCGGCCAGCCAGTCGATGAACAGGCCGATGGGCTCCGCCCGCTCGAACGCGGCGTCGTCGCTGTTGGCGGCCAGGGCGGCGGCGTAGTCGCGAGCATAGTCCTCTCGCGACGGGCTGGGCGGGATCACGGGGGCGGTCATGCCGTCGGTCTAGCCCCTTCCCTCCGTCGTGGAAATGATGCGGATCAAAGGCGGCTTTTTACGCCACGGTTAACCCGCTCTTGACCATGTCGCGCCAGATTTCGGGTCATGCGCGTGTCCCCGTCCGCTTCCGATCCCGCCGTCCGCGAGGCCCTGGCGCTGCTGGGCCTGGAGACGATGGAGCACGACGCCGCCTCGTTGAAGGCGGCTTTCCGCGCGGCGGTGAAGGCGGCCCGACCCGATCAGGCCGGCGGCGACGCCGATCGTTTCCGCCAGGTCATCGCCGCCTATCGACTGCTGCAGGCGCAAGGGACGGCGCGGTTCGCCCTGGCGGCCCCCGTGGTGCGCGCGGCGCCGCCGCCCGTCGCGACCCTGACGCCGCGCCAGGCCGTGGCCGGCGCTCGGATCGACATTCGGATGGGCGCCCGCCGCCTGCGCCTCTCCGTTCCCGCCGGGATGCGAACCGGCCAGCATCTGCGTTTGAAGGGCGCGGGCCCGGACGGCGGCGACCTCTATCTGCGCGTCCTGATCCGCCCGGCCGAGGGCCTGTCGGTCCTGGGCGACGACCTGTTCATGACCGCCCCCGCCAGCGAGCGCATCCTGGCCGACGGCGGGCGCCTCGAAATCCAGACCCACGCCGGTCCGCGCTCGGCCTGGATCACGCCGGGATTGTCGTCCCCCGTACGACTCAGCCTGCGCGGCCTGGGCCTGCCCGCCCGCGGCGCCCGGCCCGCAGGACGGCTGATCGTCACCCTGGAGCCCTGCGAAGACACGCCGTCCGCGGCCGAGGACCTCCTGATGCGGTTCAACCGGGTCTGGACGGCGGAGCGTCTGGCGGCCTAAGTCGGCCCATGTCGCACAACACCTTCGGTCATCTGTTCCGCGTCACCACCTGGGGCGAAAGCCACGGTCCGGCGATCGGCTGTGTCGTGGACGGCTGCCCGCCGTTGATCCCCCTCACCGAGGCGGACATCCAGCCCTGGCTGGACCAGCGGAAACCCGGCGGCTCACGCTTCGTCACCCAGCGGCAGGAGAGCGACACCGCCCAGATCCTGTCGGGCGTGTTCGACGACGGCGACGGCCCGGTCACCACCGGCACGCCCATCTCCATCATGATCCGCAACGAGGACCAGCGGTCCAAGGACTATGGCGAGATCGCCCGCGCCTTTCGGCCAGGCCATGCGGACTTCGCCTATCAGGCCAAATACGGTGTCCGGGACCATCGGGGCGGCGGTCGGTCGTCGGCGCGTGAGACCGCCAGTCGCGTCGCCGCCGGCGCCGTGGCCCGGCGCATTCTCGGCGACGGCGTGCGCATCCGCGCCGGCGTGGTCCAGATCGGCCCGCACCGGATCACCCCGGACGCCATCGATTTCGACGCGGTCGGCGGCAATCCGCTGTTCGCGGCCTCCAGCGCCGTCGTTCCCGAATGGGAGTCCTATCTCGACGGCGTTCGCAAGGCCGGCTCGTCCATCGGCGCCGTCGTCGCGTTGGAGGTCACGGGCGTGCCCGTCGGCTGGGGCGCGCCGCTCTATGGCAAACTGGACGCCGAACTGGCCGCCGCCCTGATGTCCATCAACGCCGCCAAGGGCGTCGAGATCGGCGCGGGCTTCGGCGCGGCCGAACTGTCGGGCGAAGAGAACGCCGACGAGATGCGGCTGGACCTCAACAAGCAGCCGGGCTTCCTGTCGAACAGGGCGGGCGGCGTGCTGGGCGGCATATCGACCGGCCAGCCGGTGACGGCGCGGGTGGCGTTCAAGCCGACCTCCTCCATCCTGACGCCGCGCCAGACCATCACGCGCGACGGGGAGGAAACGGACCTGCGCACCAAGGGCCGCCACGACCCGTGCGTCGCCCTGCGGGCCGTGCCGGTGGTGGAGGCGATGGCGGCCTGCGTCCTGGCCGACGCCTTCCTGCGCCACCGCGCCCAGGTCGGCTGAGCCGTCAGGTCAGGGCGATACGCGCCAGATTGCGGTCGCCCGAGCGGCAGGCCGGCCCGTCCTCTCCGGCCACGGACACGCCCGTCGCCGCCAGTTCGGCCAGAAAGCGTTCGCGCGCGTCCGGCTGGGCGGTCTCGCCTTCGCCGACCGCCGGCGCCGGATCAGGCCTGCAGAACCGGATCTGCGGACGCGCCCGCCACCGGGACAGCGCCCACGCCGCCTGGGCGCGCGCGTCGACGTTCGCCAGATCGACGGCGGCCAGGCCCTCCAGCGGCGGCGTGACCCAGACGTCCACGCCCTCGAACTTGGCTCTTAACGCCTTCTCCAGGGCGAAGGCGCTGGACAGGTCCAGTCCCGCGTCCGGCCGCAGCAGCACCACCGCCCGTCGCCCCTCCCCGTCGACCATCAGGGCGTCCGTGGCGAAGGGGACAGAGTCCGACAGCCGACCACGCAGGGCCGCGACCGGATCCGGCGCGGAAGCCGCGCTGGCCTGGA
Organism: Brevundimonas sp. UBA7534; assembly: GCF_002479325.1. Lineage (GTDB taxonomy): Bacteria > Pseudomonadota > Alphaproteobacteria > Caulobacterales > Caulobacteraceae > Brevundimonas. The sequence continues at coordinate 7,645 of NZ_DLMO01000054.1, read as the reverse complement.
CCGCACGGGCTGCGGCCTGGGGATCGGCGACGACGATCTGATCCAGCGTCGCCTCGACCGGCACGTGCAGCGCCGCCGTCAACCGTTCCTGAAGCCGTGCCTGGGCGTCGGCGACCAGGGCGCGGGTGCTGACCAAAGCCGAGACCGTGACCCTGTCGCCATCCGCCCGTGCGTCCAGCAGGGTCACGCGCGAGTCGGCGCCGGAGAAGATGTCGTTGACCGCCAGCCGCGTCTCGGCGGTGGCGCGGCTCTCCAGCCCGATCGAGCGCAGCGAAAGCGCCAGCGGGATCGACAGCAGCACGAAGACCACCACCACCGCCACGCCCCGCCACGGCGCCGGCCGCTCCAGAAGGCGAGGACGAAAGCCGTAGAAGCCCGCCGTCAGGGTCGCAGCCAGGGCGATGGCCACCAGGTTGGTCATGAACAGGAAGACCGCGCCGCCTGCGATCCTCAGGTCGCCGGTGCCAAGGCCGAATCCCACGGTCGCCACTGGCGGCATCAGGGCGGTGGCGATGGCCACGCCGATGATGGTCTCCCCCCGTTGGCGGATCACGGCGTAGGCGCCTGCCACGCCCGAGAAGACGGCGATCAGCAGGTCGAAGAAATTGGGCCGCGTCCGCGCCAGGATCTCGCTGGTCGGCTCCTTCAACGGCGACAACAGGGTCAGCAGGATGGCCACCGCCAGGGCTACGCCGACCCCGACCGCCAGCGCCTTCACCGACCGTTTCAGCTCTTCCCAGTCCAGCAGGGCCAGCGAAAAACCCAGGGCCACGATCGGCCCCATCATCGGCGAAACCAGCATGGCGCCGATCACCACGGCCGGCGACCCCAGCATCAATCCCAGCGCGGCGATCGCCGCCGAGATCACCGTCATCATCAGATAGCGGCCGGTCAGGCCGCCGTTGTCATAGACCGACAGCGCGACCACCGAATGGTCCACCCCCAGGCGGGCGGCGGCCAGCGCGCGACGCGCGATGTTTCGGTTTTCGCGGGCGGACGCGGATTCGGTCTTCATGCAGTCAGGCTAGCGGGCTTCGTCTGTCGGATCGCCCCCCGGCTTGTCCTCGTCCGGTTTCGGCTTGCGGGCCGCCATACCCGCCGAGCCGAGGCCCGCGCCGATGGCGACGCCGAGCGCGATCCCCAACGCCAGATTGTCGAGCGCGATGCCGAGGGCCACGCCAATGGCGACGCCCATGCCGATCCCGCCTGCGAAAAACGCAGCGCCCTTGTCCTTCATCCCCGTCTCCTTTGTGGCTGCGGCCACGATAGCATCGCGCGAAGCGGAATCAGCCCCTAAATAGGGGCCATGAGCACGCCCCGTTCCGTCCGCCTCGCCATCATCGGTTCCGGCCCCGCCGGCTGGACCGCCGCCATCTACGCCGCCCGCGCGTCCCTGAACCCCGTGGTGATCGCCGGTCTGCAGCCCGGCGGTCAACTGACCATCACCACGGACGTCGAGAACTATCCCGGCTTCGCCGAAGCCATCCAGGGCCCCTGGCTTATGGAGCAGATGCAGGCCCAGGCCCTTCACGTCGGCACAGAGGTGATCCATGACATCGTCGTGTCGGCCGACCTGTCGCAGCGCCCGTTCCGCCTGACGCTGGACAGCGGCGACGAACTGCTGGCCGAGACGGTCATCATCTCCACCGGCGCGCAGGCCAAGTGGCTGGGGCTGGAGTCCGAGGCGGCCTACCAGGGCTTCGGCGTCTCGGCTTGCGCCACCTGCGACGGCTTCTTCTATCGCGGCAAGGAGGTCGTTGTCGTCGGGGGCGGCAACACCGCCGTGGAAGAGGCTTTGTTCCTGACCAACTTCGCCTCGAAGGTCACCGTGGTCCACCGCCGCGACGAGTTCCGCGCCGAGAAAATCCTGCAGGACCGCCTGTTCGCTCACCCGAAGGTCGAGGTGATCTGGAATCACGCCGTGGAAGAGGTGCTGGGCGTCGTCGATGGCGTGGCCCGGAACGTCACCGGCGTGCGGCTGAAGAACGTCCAGGACGGCTCCACCCGTGAAATCCCGGCCGACGGCGTCTTCATCGCCATCGGCCACGCGCCGTCGTCGGAGCTGTTCAAGGGCCAGTTGGAAACCAACGCCGGCGGCTATCTCCGCGTCACGCCCGGTACGGCGGCGACCGCCATCGAAGGCGTCTGGGCCGCCGGCGACGTGACCGACGACGTCTATCGCCAGGCCGTCACCGCCGCCGGCATGGGCTGCATGGCGGCGCTGGAAGCCGCCCGTTTCCTGGCCGAGGAAGACCACAAGAAGCAGGGTCATCCGATCAGCCACGCCGAGGCGGAGAAGATCGGGGTCTGGTGAGCCGCCGCCCCTCCTTCGCCCGCGATCAGAAGCGGAAGTTGATCCAGGCGGTCAGGTAATCGGAACTGGCGTAACCGGCGTCCTTCAGCACCGGCCCGGCCGCCAGGTGCTCATAGCGCGCGATCAGGCTCGTGCGCGGCGACACGCTGTGGGCGGCCTGCACGCGCCAGACCTCGCCGACGCGGCGTCCGTCCACAGCCTGGGTCCCCGCATAGGGCAGGTCCGTGGCGCGATAGACCGCATCGCGCTCCGACGCCCGCCAGGTTCCCTGTACTTCGCCGCTGAGCGTCGTGCGTCCGCGCCGGATCGAGATGTTAGGCGCGACGGCGATCATGTTCACCGGGCCGAAGACGTTCTGATAGCTGTAGAAGGTCGGTACGCCCTGGGGCGTGACCGCCGTCCGCAGGGTTCCACCGTCATAGGACCCGCCGCCGGAGCCATAGTCGATCCTGACGCCCAGGCGCGGCGCGCCGGCTCCGTGGCCCAGGCTGACGCTCTGCTGGGTGAAGACGTGCAGCGCCTCGATGCGCCGGTCGCCGAACCGGCCCGTCTGTCTGGCCACCGTCCAGTCGATGTTGGCCGGCCCCATCTCGCCCCACAGCCGCGCGCCGACATAGTCGCGGCTTTCGCGCGCGGTCTGCGCGCCCCAACGCCGGTCAGCGTCAGTGGTGCGCCACAGGAAAGGATCGAAAAACAGCTTTGACCCGCCGAACCAGTCGCGGGGAACCACCATGCCCGCCGTCACGCCCCGAAAGCGACGCGCATCGTCGGTCCGGTCGTCGTCCGCGCCCCCGGTTCCCAGCCGCGTGGCCTTCAGGTCAAAGACATCGGCTCTCCATCGCGAACCGCGGACCCAGGCGCGAACGCCGTTGAACGGGGTCAATATGGTGGCGCCGTTGCGGGTGCTGATCAGATAGGGCGAGCCGTCGATAAAGAACTGGCGCCCCAGTCGTGCGCCCAATTCAAAGTCATCGACCTGGCCGCTGACATCCACGAACGCCTGCTGCACCACCAGGTCGTTGCGCAGGGCGCCCACCGTCGTGGGGTCGTTGCGGCCGCCGGATCCGCCGTGCGCCACTTCTCCGTAGGCGCGCACATGACGTCCCAGGTGCAGGTCCGCGCCACCGACCAGACGCAGGGTGTCCAGGCGCTGGTCCGCCCGGTCAAGCAGGCCTGGACTTGTGGTCAGCGCCGTGCGGGCGCGCATCTCGCCCGATAGGCTCAGCCAGACCGATCCATCTTGCGACAGGGGGATGTATTTCAGCCGGTCCAGCGCGTCCTTGCGGCGGGCGGGATCGGCGTAGGCGGACCAGTCCTCGGCCCAGCGCGCCTCGGCGTAGCCCGCCACGACAGGCCCCACGCCGACGCCGGCCCGAGGATAGGGCGCGCCCGCCGCCGGCGCTGCGTCCGGCTGGGCCAGGGCGGGCCCCCCGATCACGGGCAGACTCGCGACGGCGAGGCCAAGGATAGGACCGCCGAGCCGGCGCGCGCGATCGGGCGCCGTGAAACGGAGAAGCGTCGTCTTCATCATACAGGCCTTGGAGATGGGCCGCACGCCGGCATCGTCACCGGCTCGGCCGGGGCGCAGGCGGCGCGCGGGGAATCTGGAACGCCGGTCGCCCGGCGTCGACGTCAACCGAGCGTCACGCCGGTCAGCTTGAGCACGAGCAGCACGGTGGAGGCGCAGATCGACGCCAGACCCAGCGCCGCCAGGATATTGTGCCACCGCCGGTTCTTCAGCGCGCCCATCAGCCGATTGTTGGCGGTCAGGACCAGAAGGAGGCCCAGCAGAGGCGCCACCAGAACCGTCATGGCCTGGGCCATGATGATCAGTTGAACCCGCGATCCCGGCGCGAAGGCCACGACCAGCACGCCGAACAGCAACACCACGCCGACCAGCGCCTTGGTCCGCAAGGCCTCGAACGACCCGCCCCAGCCCAGGCCGTCGGACAGCAGGGTCCCCCCCGCGGTGGCGTTGGCCAGCATCGACGAGAAGGCCGCGCCGAAGAAGCCCAGGGTGAAGATGTAATAGCCCACCTGCCCCGCCAGCGGCTCGAAGATCCGCGCCAGCTGCGGCAGGGTCTCGACCCGCTGCCCGGTCTGCCCCAGCACCGCCGCAGCCACCATGATGACCAGGGCAGTCATGATCCCCGGCGCGACGATGCCGGGAATGGTGTCGGTCAGGGTGGCGTCGCGATACTGATCCGGCCGGGTCTTGTGAGCCTGGGTCGCATAGCTGGTGAAGAAGGCGGCGTTGATCGAGAAGTTGGTCCCGACCAGGGCGACGATCAGAAGTTCGCTTCCCGGCGGAAAGCTGGGCAGGCCGCCCGCGAGCCCCGCCGCCCAATCAGGCCGCGCCATGAAGGCGCTGGCGACGAAGCCCACCGCCATCGTGGCCACCAGGCCGATCAGGATGCGCTCGATGGTGCGGAACACGTTGCGGGCCAGTAGAATGAAGGCCACCGCCAGGCTGACCATCGCGGTCCAAAAAACGGGATTGCCGCCGAACAGCATCGACAGCGCCAGACCCGACCCAGCGGCGTTGCCTACCGAGAAGCACAGGGTGATGAAGAAGACGCCGAACCCGGCGACCACGCCCGTCGGCTTGCCCAGCGTCTGCTTGATCGTGCCGATCATCGACAGCGGCGAGGCGATGCCGATGCGCACGCTCATGTCGGTGAAGGCGATCATCAGCACGGTGGACAGCACGATGACCCAGATCAGGGCATAGCCGAAGGCGCTGCCGGCCTCGATCGCAGAGGTCAGATTGCCCGGCCCGAACTGCCAGGTGCCGGCGATGAAGGCGGGACCGACCAGCGCCAGCTTGGTCAGCAGAGATTTCGACGGGGCCTTGGGGGCTTCCGCCACGGCCGCGGCCTCGGGGAGCACGTCACGATGCGACATGACTTTACCTTTCTGGCGGAGCGGTCTGCGACCGTCCTCGCCGGGTGTTTCTTCCCAGGCGCCGTGACACTTCTGACGGGGCATCGGCGCGGTGATAGGCTTGTCGGGCCGGGTCACGCCAGGCCTGAAAGCGAAACGGCCCCCGCGTCGGAAGACACGGGGGCCTGATCCTTATTCTGCGGCGATCGCGGACGCCTCGACCGAACCGACGCCGGCGGCGTCGAAGGCCTCGAAGATCTGGCGCTCGGCGGCCTCGCCCAGGTTCTTCAGCGGCTCGCGGATCGTGGCGTGGTCCAGGACGCCGCGCTTCACCAGGCCCAGCTTCAGGGCGACCGTGCCCTCCATGTGCGACCCACGGTGATAGACCGCCTTGGTGATGGGCAGCAGCTGTTCGAAGATCCGGCGCGCCTCGGGATAATCCTGGGCCTTCCCCGCTGCGATCAGTTTGACCAGCAGTTCCGGCGCGATGTTGCCGTAGCCGACCAGTAGACCATCGACATCGAACATCGTCGGCAGCAGCCATTCGTCGTGACACGACAGCACCTGCAGTTCGGGCGCGGCTTTCTTCAGCTCGGGAATCTCGGTGTACCAGCGCTTCATGTTGCGCACGCCGTTCTTGGTGGCGACGACGCCTTCCTGAGTGGCGATGTCGATCTGGGTCTGCAGATCGTAGGAAGCCTTGGTCGCGTCCGGGTACTGGAACAGGATGCATTCCAGGCCGGACTCCTGCCAGATCGCCCTGTACCGGTCTTGAGGCGCGCCCTTTTGAAAGCCGAACCGTAGCCATCCGTGGTTCGGATAGACCAGGGCTCCGGTCGCACCGGCCGCCTTACAGGCCTTGGCCTCTTCGGCGGCGACGCGGGTGCCCTCGCCGGTGATCCCGGCGATGATCGGCACGTCGCCGCCCACGGCTTCAGCATAGGTCTCGATCAGCTTGAGGCGCTCTTCGCGGGTCAGGAAGGTGCCTTCGCCCGCGTGACCCAGGATGACCAGACTCTTCACGCCCTCGATCGACACCAGCCATTTGGCCAGGCGGGCATTGGCCGCGTAGTCGACCTCTCCATCGCGGGTGAAGACGGTGACGGGCGCGGGGCTGAGGCCGCGAAGGTCCATGACGCTCATTGGATTTCCTCTCCGAAGTTTTTTCTGGCGAACCCTTCCGGGTTCGGGAACGATACCGGGAACGTTCCCTACTTTACATCGCGCGGCCGGCGGGTCAAGCCGGGTTGCAACAGGGAGGCGGATCATCTCGATGAAGCAAAGACGGGGCGGCGGCGCGCGGCGGGTGACGATCCTCGACATCTCGCGCGCCACGGGCGTGTCGAAAAGCAGCGTGTCGCGGTTCCTGGACGACCGGTCGCCGTCGGACACCGAAGCGGCGCGTCTGGTTCGCCGCGTCGCCGCGGAGCTCGGCTACGTCCGCGACGTCTCGGCCGCCAATCTGCGGCGCGGCTCCACGGGCACGATCGGCGTGATCGTGCCGCGCCTGACCGATACGGTCATGGCGATGCTCTATGAATCCCTGGCCCACGCCGCGAGTCAGTCAGGGCGTTTCACCATCGTCGCCACGACCAACGACGATCCGGTCGCCAACCAGCGGGCGGCCGAGATGTTGATGGCGCGGGGGGTCGACGGGCTTGTCCTGGCGACGACGCGGACCGGGGATGGCCTGGCCGAGCGGCTTGCGGCCCAGGGCGTTCGGTTCGTCCTCGCCCTTCGGACGGACGGCGTGCATCCCTCCTCCGTCGGCGACGATCGCTTGGGCGGCTATCTGGCGACACGCCACCTGATCGACCTGGGCCACCGCCAGATCGGGGTGGTGGCGGGGCCGGCCGACGCCTCGAGCGCGGCGGGCCGGGTCGAGGGCTATCGCGCCGCGATGGATGAAGCGGATTTGGCGGTTCGGCCCGAGTGGATCGTGCCCTCCAGTTTCAGCCTGGAAGCCGGCAGCCTGGCGGCGCGCGAGCTGATGACCCTGGCCGAGCGCCCCACCGCCATCTTCGCCATCAACGACAACACCGCGCTCGGCGCCCTGTCGGCCTTGGCTCAGCAGGGGCTTTCCGTCCCCGGCGATGTTTCCGTGGTCGGCTACAATGACATTCCGCTCGTCAGCCATCTGCCCACGCCGCTGACCACGGTTCGCACCCCGTTCGGCCAGATCGCCGCGACGGCGATGGAGTTGCTGGTCCAGGCGGACGCGCCCGACGCGCCCCGCATTCGCCGCGCCACCCCCTCGCTCATCCCGCGGCAATCCACGCGCCGTCTTTAGCCGGCCGCGCCCGGACGGCTGGGTGGCGTCACCGCGGTGGTGTCGGACGTCTCGGGCCGGAATTCGGGCAATAAAAAACCCTCTATTCTTTTGGATAGCGGGTTTGATGTTTGGGTGCGGGAGTAGGATTTGAACCTACGACCTTCAGGTTATGAGCC
>NZ_DLMO01000038.1 GCF_002479325.1 Brevundimonas sp. UBA7534 | reverse complement strand
GGGAGAAGGTGGCTCGCGCAGCGAGACGGATGAGGGGAACGCTCGCCTCGCACTCGACACGGGCTGACCGTAAGCCCATTTCCACCCGCCCCCTCATCCGAGCGGCTCCGCCGCCCACCTTCTCCCCCGAGGGGAGAAGGAAGATTGGCCGTGTTTTCCTACACAGCCGCCTCCGTACGCCCGCGACGGCCAAGGTCGCATCCGGCAACACCCTGATCCTCACGTCCACCGCGCCCCACGCCGTTGGCCACGCCGAAGTCGTCCCCGTCGCTGCCGACGGCGCCCGCCCGGCCATCCCCGCTGTCCTCGACGCGCTGGCCGCCCGCAACATCGGCTCCGTCCTGGTCGAGGGCGGCGGCCGCGTCGCCGCCTCCTTCATCCAGGCGGGGGCGGTGGACGCCATCGAGAGGTTCCGCGCCCCGATCCTGCTGGGCGGGGAGGGGCGTCCCTGCGTCGCCTCCCTGGCGCTTGCAAAGCTGGCCGACGCCCCCAAGTTCCGTCGTCTGGGCGTCGAGCCTGTCGGAGACGATCTGTGGGAACGCTACGACCGACTTTGACGCCGAACGCGCCGTCGACCGGTCGATTTTGCACTATTCAGACTATTCACACCCTGTTTTTCGCGGCCGAAGGGGGCCGAGCGTAATGTTCACCGGCATCGTCACCGACATCGGCCGCGTCCGAGAGGTCCGCGAGACGGAGCGCGACCGCCGCTATGAGATCGAGACCGCCTGGGACACGACCGACATCGACCTGGGCGCATCCATCAGCCACGCGGGCTGCTGCCTGACGGTCGTCGAGAAGGGACAGGACGAGCGCGGGGGCTGGTTCGCCGTCGAGGTGTCCGACGAAACCCTGTCCAAGACCACGCTTGGCGCCTGGAAGGCCGGCGACGGCGTCAACCTTGAGCGTGCCGCCAAGCTGGGCGACGAAATGGGCGGCCATGTCGTCTCGGGCCACGTCGACGGCCTGGGCCGGGTCGTCTCGATCACGCCGGAAGGCGGTTCCCACCGCATAGAGGTCGAGGCCCCCGCCCCCCTGCACCGCTATATCGCGGCCAAGGGGTCGATCACCGTCGACGGGGTTTCCCTGACGGTGAACGCCGTGGACGGCCAGGTCTTCTCCCTGAACATCATCCCCCATACGTGGGAGGCGACGACGCTGGGACGCCTGAATCCGGGCGATCCGGTCAATCTGGAGATCGACATGCTGGCGCGATACCTCGCGCGGTGGCAGGAGACGGCATGATGCAGCTTGCAGCCAGTAACATGAACGACAGCCCGATCAGTCCCATCGAGGACATCCTGGAGGACGCCCGCAACGGCCGCCCCTACATCCTGGTGGACGCCGAGGATCGCGAGAACGAGGGCGACGTGATCATCCCCGCCCAGTTCGCCACGCCCGACCAGATCAACTTCATGGCCAAGCACGCGCGCGGCCTGATCTGTCTGGCGATGACGGCCGAGCGCGCGCGCCAGCTGCGGCTGCCGCCGATGGCCGCCGAGAACCGCGAGAGCATGAGCACCGCCTTCACCGTCTCGATCGAGGCGAAGGAAGGCGTCACGACCGGGATCTCGGCCGCCGACCGCGCGCGCACGGTGCAGGTGGCGTCGGACCCAAGCCGGGGCGTCGACGACATCGTTTCGCCCGGCCACGTCTTCCCGCTGGTCGCGCGCGACGGCGGCGTGCTGGTCCGCACCGGCCACACCGAGGCGGCCGTGGACATCAGCCGCATGGCCGGCCTGACGCCCGCCGGGGTGATCTGCGAGATCATGAACGACGACGGCACCATGGCGCGGATGCCCGACCTGGTCGCCTTCGCCCAGTTGCACGGCCTGAAGATCGGCACCATCGCCGACCTGATCGCCTATCGCCGCCGCACCGAACGCTTCGTCGAACGGATCATGGACACGCCCTTCGACAGCGTGCACGGCGGCCCGTTCCGCCTGATGCTCTACAAGAACACCATCGAAGGCGCCGAACACGTCGCCCTGGTCCACGGGCGGATCGAGCCGGGCAAGCCGACGCTGGTGCGGATGCATCAGGTGGACTTCGCCTGCGACCTGCTGGGCCATGTCGAGCAGCGGCAGGACTATGTGCCCAAGGCGCTGAGACAGATCACCGACCATGACGGACCGGGCGTCGTCGTCTTCCTGCGCGACCCGACGCTGCATTCGCTGGCCGAGCGCCTGGCGGGGGCGGACAAGCCGGCGGCCATGGATCGCTCGCTCAAGGCCTATGGCGTCGGTGCGCAGATCCTGCTGGATCTCGGCGTACGCGACATGATCGTAATGAGTTCGACGCGGCCCGAGCCGACGGCGCTTGAGGGCTACGGCCTGCGCATCGTCGGCTGGCGCGACATGGACGGAGAGGACCAGAAGTGAGAGACGCCCCACGCATCCTGATCGTCGAGGCGCGCTTCTACGACGAACTGGCCGACGCCCTGCTGGAGGGCGCCAAGGAGACGTTGAAGGCGCACGGCGCCGACTTCGATGTCGTCACCGTGCCCGGCGCCCTCGAGATTCCGACCGCCATCGCCATGGCTGACGAGGCCGGCCGCTATCCTACTGCGCCGCGTTACGACGGCTTCGTCGCCCTGGGCTGCGTGATCCGCGGCGAGACCTATCATTTCGAGATCGTCTCGGACCAGTCCGCCGCCGGCATCATGCAGTTGGGCGTCAAGGGTCTGGCCATCGGCAACGGCATCCTGACCACCGAGGACGAGGACCAGGCCTGGGCCCGCGCTCGGCTTTCCGAAGGCGACAAGGGCGGCGGCGCGGCGAAAGCCTGCCTCGACCTCATTGCATTGCGGCGGCGGTTGCGCTTAGGCCTCGGCGCATGACCGAACCGAACAGCCTGAAGTCCGTCCTCGAACAGTTGGCCGAGGCCGACCGGCAACGCGCCGAGCCGCAGCTGACGTCCAAGCAGCGCCGCGCCCGCACCGTGGCGCGCCTCGCCGCCGTGCAGGCGCTCTATCAGATGGAGTTGGCCGGCGAGGGCGTGGAGACGGTGATTTCCGAATTCTCGAACCATCGCTTCGACTCCGACATCGAGGGCGAGGCCCTGGCCGAGGCCGACGAGGCCTATTTCGCTGAGATCGTGCGCGGCGTCGTCACCGACCAGCGCGAACTGGACGCCGCCGTGAAGGCCCGGCTGGCCTCCAACTGGCGGCTTGAGCGGCTGGACGCGACCCTGCGCGCCCTGCTGCGCTCCGGCGCCTGGGAGCTGCTGAAGCAGCCGGACACGCCGCGCGAGGTCGTGATCGACGAGTACGTGGAATTGGCCAAGGCCTTCTTCGACGACGCCGAGGCCCGCTTCGTCAACGCCGCCCTGGACGGCGTCGCCCGCGACGCCCGCGCCTGATGCCGGCCCTCGACGTGGCGGGCGAGTTCGAGACGATCGACAAGCTCCTGGCGCCGCTGGCTCATCCCGAATGGGCGCGAGGGCTGTCCGACGACGTCGCCGCACTGCCCTCCCGCCCCGGCTTCGACCTGGTCCTGACCAAGGACGCCATTGTCGAGGGCGTGCATTTCCTGCCCGACGACCCGCTGGACACCGTGGCCCGCAAGCTGTTGCGGGTGAACCTGTCGGACCTGGCCGCCAAGGGCGCGGAGCCGTTCGGCTATCTCCTGGCCTGCCAGTGGTCCGAGCGCTGCGGCTGGCCCGAGCGCCAGGCCTTCGCCGCCGGCCTGGCCGAGGACCAGGCGAAGTTCGGGGTGCATCTTCTGGGCGGCGACACCGTCTCCACGCCGGGCCCGGCCGCCTTCTCCCTGACCGCCCTGGGATGGACCCCGGCGGGTCGGACCGTGCCTCGCTCTGGCGCGCGCCCTGGAGACCGGGTGTTCGTCACCGGCCATATCGGTGACGGCCGGCTTGGGCTGCGCGCCGCGCGCGGGGAGTTGTCGCTCGACCCCGAGCGGCTGGACGCCCTGATCGCTCACTACCGCACACCCGTCCCGCGCCTGGACTTCGCCGAAATGGTCCGCGAGCACGCCACCGCCGCCATCGACGTTTCGGACGGCCTGGCCGCCGACTTGGCCCACATCGCCCGCGCAAGCGGCGTTGAGGTCCGGCTGAACCTGAACGTCCTGCCCCTGTCGGCGGCGGCCCAGGCCTGGTTCGCCGATCGCGTCGATCCCCAGTTGTCGCTGGAAGAACTGGCCGCCGGCGGCGACGACTACGAGATCGCCTTCACCGCCGACCCGCGCGACGAGGATCTGCTGCGCCGCGAGGCGGAACGCCGCCTGGTCCGCCTGACCCTGATCGGAGAGGTCGCGGACGGCCAGGGCCTGACCGTGACCTACGACGGCCAGCCCATCACCCTGGCGCGCGCGGGCTGGACCCACGGCTGAGCCGAAAGGGAATCCTAACCCCGGCATGGCAGACAGGGGCCATGAACCGCCGCGCCCTCATCGCCGCCGGAGGCCTGGCCCTGGCCGCCGCCCCGGCCCGCGCCTCCTCGCCCAAGGCCGAATCGGCCGAGGCGCCCGCGCTTGGCGTCGCCGGCGTCGGCCTGCCCGTGATCGAGGGCGGGCGTCTGCGCAACTACGTCTTCGTCTCGCTGCGCCTGCACCTGGGCGCAGGCAAGACCGTGGAACAGATGCGGCCCAAGGAGGCCTTCTTCCGCGACGCCCTGGTGAAGGCCGCCCACCGCACCCCCTTCACCGTGCCCGGCGACTGGACGCGCCTGGACGAGCGCGCCCTGTCCAACGCCCTGGTCGCGGCCGCCAACAGCATATCCGGCCGGGGCTCGGTGACGCGGGTGGAAGTCGTCGCCCAGAACCCGCGCCGCCGATCGGGAATGCCGACCGCCCGCTGACCCCGGGCTCAGGCCGGCTTGCGGAACCGATAGACGAACTGGTCGGTGCGCCCGCGGATGGCCTCATCGAAGACGTTGAGGCTGTGGTCGTCGGCGGGGTTGGCCACCGCGCGGCTCTCGCCCTCGAAGACGAACCCCGCCGCCTCGACCTCGCGACGCAGGTAATCCCCCTCGATGCGGTGAAGAGTGGACACCGCCGAGACGCCCGCGCCCGGCGCCGCCTGATGGTCGATGACGACATAGCGGCCGCCCGGCTTCAGCGCCGCGAACACCGCCGCGTTCATCCGCGCCACGTCCGTCTCGAAGCGGGGGATGTGGAAGTCGTGATACTCCTGGCTCATGAACACCAGGTCCAGCGGTTCGTCGAAGGTCATCGCATCCAGCGCGCCGTTGACGCGGCTGACATTGGGGTAGGCCTGGGCCAGGGCGTCGGCGCCGGGATTCTCCCGCTCCGCCGTGCGGTTGGGCACGAAGGCGTAGACATGGCCGTTGGGGCCGGCGACGTCGGCGAACAGCCGCGTGAAATAGCCCGCGCCCGGCCGGATGTCGGCGATGTGGTCGCCCGGCGCCACCTGGGCGAAGGCCAGCATTTCGGCCGGATGGCGCAGCGGATCGCGCGCGGTCTCCTCGGCCGGGCGACGCGGATCGGCGACGGCGTCCTGATAGAGGACCGCGAAACTGGCCTGAGGCGCAGGCACGGCCGCAGGCGCGGCCGATGTCACGACCGTCCGCTCTCCGCCCTCGGAAGCGATGACGACGCAGCCCGACAGAGCGGCGCCCGTGAGTGCGAGGGCCGCCACGGCGCCCAGACGATGAAACATGATCTCTTTCCTCCCGGCGCGCCTCGCGCCTTCTCCTCATTAGCAGATCGTGGCGGAAATGATGCGATGCAAGACGCGATTTGCACTGGCGCGGCGTCGGGCTTAGTCCAGCACCCGTATTCGAGGTCCGCCATGCTTCCCTTCCAGCCCGCCCCCTTTCCCCTGGCTCGCCCCCGCCGGCTCCGGTCCAGCCCCTGGATCCGCCGCCTGGTCGCAGAGACGACGCTGACCCCCGCCGATCTGATCTGGCCGCTGATCGTCCATGACGGCGCCGACGACCGCGCGCCCGTCGCCTCCATGCCCGGCGTCTTCCGCCTGTCGCCCAAGGCCGCGGCCCAGGCGGCGGTCGAGGCGAGCGACCTGGGCATTCCGGCGGTGGCGCTGTTCCCCAACATCAATGGCCCGAAAGACAACGAAGGGACCGGCGCGACCGACCCGGACGGCCTGATCCCCGAGGTCATCCGCGCCATCAAGGACGCCGCGCCGGAGATCGGCGTCATCACCGACGTGGCGCTGGACTGCTACACCGACCACGGCCACGACGGGGTGATGGAAGACGGCCGGATCGTCAACGACGCCACGCTGGAGCGGCTGGCCGAGATGGCCTTCATCCACGCCCACGCCGGGGCGGACGTGGTGGCCCCGTCCGACATGATGGACGGCCGCATCCAGGCGGTGCGCGAGGCGCTGGAGGCCAACGGCTTCCAGGACACGCTGATCCTGGCCTACGCCGCCAAATACGCGTCGTGCTTCTACGGCCCCTATCGTGACGCGGTGGGTTCGTCGAAGTCGCTGACGGGAGACAAGAAGACCTATCAGATGGACTACGCCAACGCCGACGAAGCGCTGAAGGAAGTGGCCATGGACCTGTCGGAAGGCGCCGACGCCGTAATGGTCAAGCCGGGGATGCCCTATCTCGATATCGTGCGGCAGGTGTCGGAGACCTTCCGGGTGCCGACCTTCGCCTACCAGGTGTCGGGCGAGTACGCGATGATGCGCGCCTCCATCGCCAACGGCTGGCTGGACGAGGACCGCGCCATCCTGGAAACGCTGCACGCCTTCAAGCGCGCGGGCGCGGCGGGCGTCCTGACCTATTTCGCGCCCCAGGCGGCGCGGCTTCTGGGAGCCTGAGGATGAGCGACGACTACGTGTACGACGAAGCCACCGGCGAGTGGCTGAGCCCGGCCGAGGCCGCCGAAAAGGCGGCCGCCAATACGGTCAAGGTGGTGGATTCCGTCGGCAACGAACTGAACGACGGCGACTCCGTGACCCTGATCAAGGACCTGACGGTCAAGGGCGCGGGCCAGACGCTGAAGCGCGGGACCGTCATCAAGTCGATCCGCCTGACCGGCGATGATCAGGAGATCGACTGCCGCCATCCCACCATCAAGGGCCTGGTGCTGCGCGCGGAGTTCGTGCGCAAGGTCTGAAGCTCAGGCCCTATCCGGTCCCGGCAGGCGCGCCTTGAGGCTGGAGGTGTCCCAGCGATTTCCGCCCATCGCCTGGACCTCGGCGTAGAACTGGTCGACCAGGGCGGTCAGGGCCAGGCGCGCGCCGTTGGACCGGGCCTCGTCCAGCACCAGGCCCAGGTCCTTGCGCATCCAGTCGACGGCGAAGCCGAAATCGAACTCGCCCCTGGCCGCCGTCTTCCAGCGATTGTCCATCTGCCAGCTCTGCGCCGCGCCCTTGGACACGGCGTCATAGGCCTTGTCGGTGTCCAGGCCGGCGGTCTGGGCGAAGTGCACTGCCTCGGCCAAACCTTGGACTACGCCGGCTATGGCGATCTGGTTGACCATCTTGGTCAGTTGGCCCGCGCCCGCCGGTCCCATGTGCTGGATCGCCTTCGAATAGGCCTTGATCGCCGGCTCGGCCCTGGCCAGGGCCTCGGCGTCGCCGCCGGCCATGACGCTGAGCTGTCCGTTCTCGGCTCCGGCCTGCCCGCCAGAGACGGGCGCGTCGATGAAGAACTTGTCCTGCGACCGCGCCAGATCGGCCATCTCGCGCGCCGCCTTGGCCGAGGTGGTGGTGTGGTCCACGACCACGGCGCCGGGCCCCAGCGCGGGCAAGGCCTCCGCGACGACCGCCCGCACATCGTCGTCGTTGCCGACGCACAGGATGAACAGATCCGCGCCCTGCGCCGCCTCGACGACCGTCGTCGCGAAACGGCCGCCCGTCGCCTGCGCCCAGGTCTGCGCCTTCGGCGGGGATCGGTTGTAGCCCGCCACCTCATGACCGGCCTCGACCAGATGCCGCGCCATCGGCGCGCCCATCACCCCCAGGCCGGCGAATGCGATCTTCATGACAAGGCTCCCGTGCTCGTCGCCGGACTAGGACGGTCGTCCAGCCCGGGCAAGGGAAAGGACGCCTTAACCTTATCCGCGTCATGATGCGGCGCAGAATTCAGGGGTGCGTGCCGATGTCCGTGAGCGATCGTCCGATCCTCATCAAGAAGGTGAAGAAGGGCGGCGGCCACGGCCACCACGGCGGCGCGTGGAAGGTCGCCTATGCGGACTTCGTGACTGCGATGATGGCCTTCTTCCTGCTGATGTGGCTGGTCAACGCCACAGACCCGGAACAGAAAAAGGGCATCGCGGAATATTTCGCGCCCGCCAGCGTGTCCGAGACGACATCGGGTTCGGGCGGCATCCTGGGCGGCACCGCGTTGGGGGACGACGGCCCCAAGAGCTCGGGCTCCATGTCGGTGATCGAGCAGTTGGCCCCCGAGGCCCCGCCCGACGCTGCCGAAGCCGGCCCCAGCTCCAACCTGTCCTCGGCCAGCGACGCCGCGCTCGAGGCCGAGATGCGCCGTCGAGAAGCCGATCAGTTCGCCAGCGCCGCGGAATCGCTGCGTCAGGCGATGCAGTCCATGCCGGAGCTGGCGGAACTGTCGAAGCAGTTGATCGTGGACCAGACGCCCGAGGGGCTTCGCATCCAGTTGGTCGACCAGGAAGGCCGATCGATGTTCGACAACAACTCGTCCCAGCCGAATGCGCGCGCCCAGGTGCTTCTGCGCGCGGTGGCCCGCGTCATCAATCAGCTGCCCAACCGCATCTCGATCACCGGACACACCAGCGCCGTCGCCGGTTCCGGCCGCGCCAGCAGCGCCGGAGACTGGACCCTGTCGTCGGCGCGCGCCAACGCCTCTCGTCTTGTCCTGCAGGGCGCCGGCGTCGACCCGGACCGCGTCTATTCGGTGGCGGGCAAGGCCGGTTCCGATCCGCTGTATCCGGACGACCCCAGCCTGGCCGGAAACCGCCGCATCTCGATCGTGCTGCTGCGGGAAGCGCCCGTTCTGCCGATGGACACCTCGCTGTGATCTCCGACGGCTGTGGCGCCGATGCGCTTGCGGCCGGGCGGCGAATGCCGCCAAATCGCGGGATGCGCGTTGCAGTGTCGCAATATTGGCAAGATCGGATGCGGACCTGAGGCCGTGACGCAGCACGTACCGACCCGGCAACTTCGATTCTTCATGACCTCGGTCGCGCCGTGCCCGTACCTGCCTGGCCAGACCGAGCGCAAGGTGTTCGCCAACCTGCCCTTCTCGGACGGCGCCCACGTCAACGACGAACTGACCATCGCGGGCTTTCGCCGCAGCCAGAACATCGCCTATCGGCCGGCGTGCGAGGCGTGCGACGCGTGCGTTTCCGTGCGGATTCCGGTGGCCGACTTCGCCTTCTCGCGTTCCCA
Source organism: Brevundimonas sp. UBA7534 (assembly GCF_002479325.1). Taxonomy (GTDB): domain Bacteria; phylum Pseudomonadota; class Alphaproteobacteria; order Caulobacterales; family Caulobacteraceae; genus Brevundimonas. The sequence goes on along the minus strand of NZ_DLMO01000038.1, from coordinate 25,660 downwards.
GCGCAAGGTATTGGCGCGCAACGACGACCTGTCGCGCAATCTGGTCGAGGCCGAAGCGACGACCGAGCAGTTCCAGCTTCTGCGCCGCTATCTGACCGCGCGCCATCCGCAGGGCGGCATGAGCGACATGGGCTGGCTGGACTATGTCGCCATGGTCGAGGACACGGCCGTGCGCACCCACCTGATTGAATATCGCCTGCCGTCGACGGACGGCGGTCCTGGCGACCTGGCGGCCGTGACGCTGACCGACCTGCTGCGCGACGGTCTTTCGATGGTGTACAGCTTCTACGATCCGACGATGGATCGACGCAGTCTGGGGCGGTTCGCCATCCTGGATCATGTCCGGCAGGCGGAGCAGGTCGGCCTGCCCTTCGTGTACCTCGGCTATTGGGTCCGGGGCTCCGAGAAGATGGACTACAAGGCCGAGTTCCGGCCGATGGAGGCCTTACGCCCCCAAGGCTGGATGCGGCTGGAGGGCTGAGAGCCCTCCGCCCCCGCCCCTACCTGAACTTTCGCAGTCCGCGCGGCCCCTGGCGGCCGGCGCCGGCGCGCTTGCCCAGCCAGTCCTTCCAGTCGGGCCAGTTGCGGCGGCGGCCGCCGCCGTCGACCCATTCCGGTCCCGCTTCGGCGTTGAACACCGCCACATCGGCCAGGCCGCCCTGCTTGAAGGTCTGCAGCTTGACCCCCTTGCCGCGCCCCATCTCGGGCAGTTCGGCGAGCGGGAAGATCAGGGTCTTGATGTTCTCGCCGATGGCGGCGACGTGGTCGGCCGCCGGGGACTGCGGAACGCGCAGCATCGCCAACATCTCGCCGTTCAGCACCTGCTTGCCGCCCCGCTTCTGCGCCAGAAGATCGTCCTCCGGCGCGACGAAGCCGTAGCCGGCCTTCGAGGCGATCAGCAGCTTCGCCCCCGGCTGGTGCGCCACCAGGTTCACGATCTGGGCGCTCTCGTCCAGGTCGATCATCAGGCGCAGCGGTTCGCCGTGGCCCCGACCGGACGCCAGCTTGTCCGCGCCTATGGTGAAGACCCGCCCGTCCGAGGCGCCGACCAGAAGCTTGTCTGTGGTGTAGCCCGGAACCAGGAAGGCCAGTTGGTCGCCCTCCTTGAACTTCAGCTCCGAGGGATCGTCGACCTTGCCCTTGGCGGCGCGGATCCAGCCACGTTCGGACAGGATGACGGTGATCGCCTCGCGCGGAATGAAGGCTTCGGGCGCGACGAACGCCGAGGTATCCACCGCTTCGGCGATGGTGGTGCGGCGCGGCGAAACCAGCGCCTTGCGCACGGCTTCCAGTTCCTTGGAGATCGCCTTCCACTGCTTGCCTTCCGACGAGGTCAGCGCCTTCAGCTGCGCCAGTTCCTCGGAAAGTTCCTTGAACTCCTTTTCGATCGTCATCTCTTCCAGGCGCGCAAGTTGGCGCAGCCGGGTGTCCAGGATGAAGTCGGCCTGAAGCTCCGACAGGCCGAAGCGCGCGATCAGCACCGCCTTCGGCTGCTCCTCCTCGCGGACGATGCGGATCACCTCGTCCAGGTTCAGGAAGACGATCCGCAGACCTTCCAGCAGATGCAACCGCTTCTCGACGCGCGCGATCCGCCATTGGGAACGGCGGTTCAGCACCTCGCGGCGATGGTCCAGGAAGGCGCGCAGACACTCCTTCAGCCCCATGACACGCGGCGTGCCGCTGGCGTCCAGCACGTTCATGTTGATCGGGAAGCGAACCTCCAGGTCCGAGAGCTTGAACAGGCTCTCCATCAGCATTTCGGGCTCGATGGTGCGGTTCTTGGGCTCCAGGATCAGGCGGATGTCCTCGGCCGACTCGTCGCGGACGTCGCCGAGCAGCGGGGCCTTTTTCTGTTCGATCAGGTCCGCCAGGCCCTCGATCAGCTTGGATTTCTGAACCTGATAGGGCATTTCGGTGACGACGATGCGCCACACGCCCCGGCCCAGGTCCTCGGTCTCCCAGCGTGCGCGCAGCCGAACGCCGCCCCGGCCCGTCTGGTAGGCGTCCAGGATCGAGGCGGCCCCCTCGACCGACACCCCGCCGGTGGGGAAGTCCGGGCCGGGAACCCGCTGCACCAACTCCTCGGTCGTCGCCTCGGGCCGCTCCAGCAACAGTTGGCAGGCGTCCAGCAATTCGCCGACATTGTGGGGCGGGATCGACGTCGCCATGCCCACGGCGATGCCCGAAGACCCGTTCGCCAGCAGGTTCGGGAAGCCGGCCGGCAGGACGATGGGCTCCTCGTCCTGGTCGTCGTAGGTGGCGCGGAAATCGACGGCGTCCTGGTCGATGCCGTCCAGCAGCAGCACGGCGGCGGGCGTCAGCTTGCACTCGGTGTAGCGCATGGCCGCGGCGCTATCGCCGTCGATATTGCCGAAATTGCCCTGACCGTCGACCAGCGGATAGCGCTGGGCGAAATCCTGGGCCAGGCGCACCAGCGCCTCGTAGATCGAGGCGTCGCCATGCGGGTGGTATCCCCCCATCACCTCCCCGACGACCTTGGCGCATTTGCGCGCCGCCGCCTGCGGGTTCAGCCGCATCTGGTGCATGGCGTAGAGGATGCGCCGGTGAACCGGCTTGAAGCCGTCGCGCACGTCCGGCAGCGCGCGGTTGGTGATGGTCGACAGGGCGTAGGCCAGGTAACGGCGGCTGAGCGCCGTCTCCATCGGCTCTTCGATGATGCGACCGCCTTCCGGCGGCGGGGCGTGGATCGTCATGGCTCTGCGAATCGGGGATCGGACGCCGATAGTCTAGCCCCCGCGGCGCGCTATGCGTCGGCAAACTGTGTGCAACGCCGCTCGAGGGCCCGGCGCATGGCGTCCGGCATTTGCCCTGATCCGCCTGAGAGCGTAGGCCCGGACGGCTCCCGCTGAATGAAAGAGCAAGAATGGCCTCCCCCTCCCGCGCGGCTCTGCGCGCCGCCTGGCGCGAACACATCGGTCCCGTCTGGAAAAGCCGACTGGCTGCCGGCGGCGGCGCGGTCGGGGTGGGACTGTTCGCCTGGTTCTTCGCCAACGCCGCGGACCGGGCGCAGCATCTCTTCACTGGCCTGACCCAGGCCTGGCCCTATGCGCCGCTGATCGTCACCCCCGCCGGGTTCGTGCTGCTGGCCTGGTTGACGCGGCGCTATGCGCCCCTGGCGCGCGGATCGGGCATTCCCCAGATCATCGCCGCGGCGCGCCATGTCGAGAACGGACGCACCGGCGGCCTGGTGTCGATCCGCACCGGCGCCTTCAAGACCTTCGCCACCCTGGGCGCGCTTCTGGCCGGCGGATCGGTCGGTCGCGAGGGGCCGACCGTGCAACTGGGCGCCTCGATCATGGTCGCCACCCACCGGCTGCTGCGCGTGCCGGTCAATGGCGCGGTCATCATCGCCGGTGGCGCGGCCGGGGTCGCGGCCGCCTTCAACACCCCCATCGCGGGCGTGGCCTTCGCCCTGGAGGAACTGGCCTCGGCCTATGAGCAGCGAATGACGCTGCTGGTGATGGCGGCGGTGGTGATCGCCGGCCTGGTTCCGCTGAGCCTGGCGGGCGACTACGTCTATTTCGGCGTGGTGCGTGAGGTCGTGTCCGGGGTGAAGGCCCTGCCCATCGCCCTGGTGGTCGGCGTCGTGGGCGGGATCGCCGGCGGCCTGTTCTCGCGGATATCGCTGCGGCTGCTGGCGGCGAACTCGCCATTGGGGCGGCGACCGATGCTGACGGCGCTGGTCTGTGGCCTGGTCGTCGCCGTGATCGGCGTGCTGACCGGCCTGACCTGGGGCACCGGCTACGAGGCGGCCCGCACCCTGGTGGAGGGGGAAGGCCAACCCTTCTGGTTCGCGCCGGCGAAGTTCGTCTCCACCCTGGCCTCCAGCCTGTCGGGCGCGCCGGGCGGGGTGTTCGCCCCGTCCCTGTCGGTCGGCGCCGGCCTGGGCGGCCTGATGTCGAACCTGTTTCCCAACGACAGCCGGAGCGCCATCGTGCTGCTGGGCATGATCGCCTATTTCGTCGGCGTGGTGCGCGCGCCCCTGACGGCGGTGGTCATCATCTCCGAGATGACCGCCAATCGCGGCATGATCCTGCCGCTGTTCGCCGCCGCCGTCGTGGCCGACGTGGCGGCGCGCCTGGTGTGCAAGCAACGACTGTATCACGGCCTGGCGCAGGCCTTCACGCCGCCTCGCCCCGAGCCGGAGCCGACGGCGAAAAGGGACCCGCCGGACGCTGCGCCCGGCGCCGGGTAACCGATGCGCTCTTTCGTTCGTATCTAGACGGATAGTCCTTCGAAGGCGCGCGATGATCCTGTTTCTGCTGTCCTACCTCGCAGGCGTTCTGACCATCGTCAGTCCCTGTATCCTGCCGGTTCTGCCGTTCGTCTTCGCCCGCGCCGACAAGCCTTTCATCCGGAACGGATTTCCGCTGCTGGTCGGAATGGCGCTGACCTTTGCAGGAGTCGCCACCCTGGCGGCGCTGGGTGGCGGCTGGGCGGTGCGAGCGAATGAAGCGGGCCGCTGGATCGCCTTGGCGGTGATGGCCGTCCTGGGGCTCAGCCTGCTGCTGCCCGCCATCGGCGACCGTTTGATGCGCCCCCTCGTGTCTCTGGGCTCCTGGCTGACGGAACGCGCCGAAAGGCGCACCGGCGACGAGGGCGACGTGCGTTCATCTCTTCTGCTGGGTGTGGCCACGGGCCTGTTGTGGGCGCCCTGTGCGGGTCCGATCCTGGGACTGATCCTCACCGGCGCAGCCTTGCAGGGCGCCGGCGTCGGAACGACGGTGCTGCTGCTGGCCTACGCCGCCGGCGCCGCCACCTCGCTGGCCCTGGCTCTCCTGGTCGGCGGCCGGGTGTTCCGCGCCATGAAGGGTGCGCTGGGCGCGGGCGAATGGATCCGTCGGGGCCTGGGCGCGCTGGTCCTGGTGGGCGTCGCGGTCATCGCCTTCGGTCTGGACACGGGCCTGCTGACCCGGGTGTCGGCGGCGGGCACGGGGCGGGTGGAACAGGCGCTGCTGACCCGCATCGGCGCGGGCGCCCCGACCAACGCCGCGCCAGCCGATCTGGCGAACCTGCCGATCGAGGGCGTCATGCCGCCCCTGACGGGCGCCACGACCTGGCTAAACTCCCCGCCGCTGACGACTGAGCAGTTGAAGGGCAAGGTGGTGGTGGTCGATTTCTGGACCTACTCCTGCATCAACTGCCTGCGCTCCATTCCTTATGTGAAGGCCTGGGCCGAGAAATACCGCGACCAGGGTCTGGTCGTGATCGGCGTCCACACGCCCGAGTTCGCCTTCGAGAAGTCGCAGGCCAACGTGCGTCGCAACGTGGAACGGCTGAGCGTGACCTATCCGGTCGCCATGGACAACGACTACGCCATCTGGCGGGCGTTCAAGAACAACTACTGGCCGGCCCACTACTTCATCGACGCTCAGGGCCGCATCCGCCACCACCACTTCGGAGAGGGCGACTACGAAGGCTCCGAGCGGGTGATCCAGCAGTTGTTGAAGGAGGCGGGGGCTCAGGTGGACGCCTCGACGGTCCAAGTGACGACGGCGGGCGCGGAGATGGCGGCCGACTTCGCCCAAGTCGCCTCGCCTGAAACCTATACAGGCTATGCGCGCGCCGAAAACTTCCGCTCGCCCGGCGGCTTGGCCCGCGACGTGGTCAAGACCTACCAGGCCGCCTCGCTGGCGTTGAACGACTGGAGCCTGGCTGGCGAGTGGCGCGTGACGCGCGAACATGCCGATCTGCAAGCCGCCGGCGGCCGGGTCGCCTTCCGCTTCAAGGCGCGCGACCTGCACCTGGTCATGGCCCCCGCCGTACCGGGCGCCACGCCGCGCTTCCGGGTCCGCATCGACGGCCAGGCCCCCGGCGCCGACGCCGGCTCGGACATCGACGCCCAGGGCGTCGGCCGCATCGACGGAGAGCGCCTGTATCAGCTGGTGCGCCAGTCGGGGCCGGTGCGCGAACGCACCTTCGAGATCGAATTCCTCGATCCCGGCGTCCAGGTCTTCGCCTTCACCTTCGGCTAGTTGCGAAAAAGGCGCGGCCATAAGACCGCGCCCTTCAAATCATCGCGGGAGCGCCCGGATCAGGCGGCGCCGTCGGCCTTCTTCTTGGAGGCTTCCGAATAGATCAGCAGCGGCTGGGCCTTGCCGTCGATCACCTCGGCGTTGACCACCACCTCCTCGACGCCCTCGAAGGTCGGCAGTTCGAACATGGTCTCCAGCAGGATGCCTTCCAGGATGGAACGCAGGCCACGCGCGCCGGTCTTGCGCTTGATGGCCTTGGCCGCAACCGCCGACAGCGCGTCGTCGGTGAAGGTTAGTTCGACATTCTCCATCTCGAACAGGCGCTTGTACTGCTTGACCAAGGCGTTCTTCGGCTCGGTCAGGATGGTGACCAGCGCCGCCTCGTCCAGATCTTCCAGCGTCGCCAGCACGGGCAGGCGGCCGATGAATTCGGGGATCAGGCCGAAGCGCATCAGGTCGTCGGGTTCCACCTGCTTCAGGATTTCGCCGGTGCGACGCTCGTCGATCTCCTTGACCTTGGCGCCGAAGCCGATCGAGGCCCCCTCGCCGCGCGCCGAGATCACCTTCTCCAGGCCGGCGAAGGCGCCGCCGACGATGAACAGGATGTTGGCGGTGTCGACCTGCAGGAACTCCTGCTGCGGATGCTTGCGCCCGCCCTGCGGCGGCACGGAGGCGACGGTGCCTTCCATGATCTTCAGCAGGGCCTGCTGAACGCCCTCGCCCGAGACGTCGCGGGTGATCGAGGGGTTGTCCGACTTGCGCGAAATCTTGTCGATCTCGTCGATGTAGACGATGCCGCGCTGGGCCCGCTCGACGTTGTAGTCGGACGCCTGAAGAAGCTTCAGGATGATGTTCTCGACGTCTTCACCGACGTAGCCGGCTTCGGTCAGCGTCGTGGCGTCGGCCATGGTGAACGGCACGTCGATGATGCGCGCCAGCGTCTGGGCCAGCAGCGTCTTGCCCGAGCCGGTCGGCCCGGTGACGAGGATGATGCCGTTCGGCTCGGCCAGCGCATGACGGAAGGCCTCCAGCGCCGCCGGGTCCATGTTGTAGGTGTTTTCGTCCACGTCGACGAAGACCGGCTCGGCGTCGAACCAGGGCACGACCTCGGCGGTGGCGGCGAAGGTGAAGCTGGGGACGAAGACGGCGTCGCCGCGCCCGATCCCCCACGCCATCAGCGGCAGGGCCAGGGCGTCGGTGCCGTTGGCGCAGCCCAGGGCGTGCTTCGCCTCGCCGAAGGCGGCCAGGTCCGCCTCGAACTGGCGCACCTGCGGGCCCATGACCCAGGCGCCGCCGACGACGGCTTCCTGAACGGCGGCCTCGATCTTGCCGCCGAGGCGAAGGCGCTGGGCCTGAAGGTCGATGAAGGGGATCATGGTTCGCTCTCCACGCAGAGTCGGGGCGGCGGCGCGCGCATCGGGGCCGCAAGGATCGTCGTCCCTAGCAAACCCACGCCGAGGGACCAAACGGCCGGGCGTCACTTCGCGTTGCCCTTTGCAACGAGGCGGCTGGGAGACACGGCCCCTTGGCGGGCGTCGCGGGACCGCCTAAGCGGTCGGTCATGACCGATCTCGCCCCTGTCCGCACGCGCGTCGCCGATTGGCTGTTCGACCAGGCCCTGCCGCTGTGGGCGGCGCGGGGCGCGGACGACCAGGGCCGGTTCTGGGAGTTGCTGGACTTCGACGGCCGGCCGGTGCGCGGGGCCAAGCGACGCACGCGGGTTCAGGCGCGCCAAGTCTATGTCTTCTGCGAAGCCGCCGCCTTGGGCTTCGAGGATGGCCGGGCGGTCGCCCGCGCGGGCCTGGATGGACTGATCGCGACCTGCCGCCGCGACGACGGCCTGTGGGTGTCGGCCACGGACGACGCCGGCGTCGTGGTGGATCCCACGCCCGACCTCTACGACATGGCGTTCGTGCTGTTCGCCCTGGCGGCGGCGCACCGGGTGCTGGGCGATCCGCGCGCCCGGCCGCTGGCGCTGCAGACCCTGAAGGCGATCAATGCGCTGATGGCCGCACCTCACGGCGGCTGGCAGGAAGCCTTGCCCGCCCGGCTGCCGCGCCGCCAGAACCCGCACATGCACCTGCTGGAAGCCATGCTGGCGTGGCAGGCGACGGCTCCCGATCCGGCGTTCGAAGCCGCGGCGCGCGAGAGCCTGCGCCTCAGCCGCACACACTTCCAGATCGACGGCGCCCTGCGCGAATTCTTCACCGAGACCTGGGACCTGGACCCCGAGACCGGCCACATCGTCGAGCCGGGCCACATGGAAGAGTGGGCCTGGCTGCTGACCCAGGCCGGGCGCCTGGGGCTGGACACGGCCGAGGCGGCGACGGTCCTGCACCGCCGCGCCTGGGACCAGGGCCGCCGCGACGGCTTCCTGATCCGCGAGATGGACGACCAGGGCCGGCCGGTCGACGCCGGATGGCGGCTGTGGGCCCAGACCGAGGGCCTTCGCACCTGCCTGCTGTTCGACCCGGAGGCGGCGGTCGCCCTGACCGGGCGGATCTTCGAGGTCCATCTGGCCACTGAAACGCCGGGCCTGTGGATGGACAGCTACGACGCCGACGGACGCCCGGCCGACAAGGCGGCGCCCGCCTCGACGCTTTATCACCTGATGACCGCCTTCAGCGCCCTGTTGGAGACCGGGCGGTGAGCCTTCCCGGCGCCTTTTTGGATCGCGACGGCGTGCTGATCGAGGACAGCGGCTATCCGCACCGGGACGAGGACCTGAGGCTGATCCCCGGCGCGGCGGCGGCGGTGCGGCGGCTGAGCGCGGCCGGCTATCGCACGGTGATCGTCACCAACCAGTCCGGCGTGGCGCGCGGCCTGTTCGACGAGGACCGGATGCACGCCTTCAACGCCCTGCTGACGGCGCGTCTGGCGCAGGACGGGGCGCGGATCGACGCCGTCTACGCCTGCCCGTTCCACGCCGACGCCGTGATTGATCGCTTCCGCCACCCGGACCATCCCGACCGCAAGCCCAATCCGGGCATGATACTGCGCGCCGTGGCCGAGCACGACATCGACCCGGCGCGCTCCATCCTGATCGGCGACCGGGACAGCGACATGGAGGCGGCGCGGCGGGCGGGCGTTGAGGGCCTGCTGTTCGAGGGCGGCGACCTGGACGCCTACGTTCGGACGCGCCTGCGCCTCTGAGGCCGCCCGAACGGCCGACGCATCGCATTTCCGCGCGCGATGAATTACGCTTGCGGAAAACGAGGGAGATGACGCCATGACCGCGCCCGGGAACGTCGCCGAACGTCGCTGGACCGCGCCGGACGGCCTTAGCCTGTTCGCGCGGGACTATGCGCCCGGCTCGGGCGCCGCGAAGCCGCCGATCATCGCCATTCACGGCCTGACCCGCAACAGCGCCGACTTCGGCGCGGTTGCGCCCCTGCTGGCCCAGAGCGGGCGGCGTGTCCTGGCGATCGACGTGCGCGGCCGGGGCCTGTCGGACCGCGCGCCGGACCCGATGACCTATACGCCCGACATATACGCCAAGGACGTGCTGGCCCTGATGGATCAGGCCGGGATCGACCGGGCGGTCTTCCTGGGCACGTCGATGGGCGGGCTGATCACCATGGCGCTGGCGGCGATCAAGCCGCGCGCCATCGCCGCCGCCATCCTGAACGACGTCGGTCCCGAGGTCGCGCCCGAGGGCCTGGCCCGCATCGCCGCCTATACCGGCCAGCCGGTCGAGATCGGAGACTGGGGCGACGCCGCCGCCTATGTCCAGCGCACCAACGGCGCCGCCTTTCCGCACTATGGCCCGGACGACTGGGACGCCTTCGCCCGCCGCGTCTTCCGCCAGCAGCCGGACGGCGAAATCGTGCTGGACTACGACCCGGACATCTCCGTGCCCATCCGCGCGGCGGGGGCCAAGGCGCTGGTCCCCAACCTGTGGCCGTGGTTCCGGCGGCTGGCGAAGAAGCGCCCGACCCTGCTGATCCGGGGCGAGACCTCGGACCTGCTTAGCCCCGCTATCGCGGAAAAGATGCGCAAGGCGGCCCCCGACATGGCCTTCGCCCAGGTTCCGGGCGTCGGCCACGCCCCCATGCTGGACGAGGCGGAGGCCAAGGCCGCGATCTTCGAATTCCTGGCCGGCCTGGACTGACCCGCCGCCCTTGCGCGCGTCGGGCGACCGGGCGATAGGCGGGCCATGACCCGTTCCAGCGACATGACCTACGCCGGCTATCTGGCGTTGGACGACCTGCTCTCGACCCAGCATCCGCTGTCCGACCAGCACGACGAGATGCTGTTCGTCATCATCCACCAGACCAAGGAGCTGTGGCTCAAGCAGATTCTGCACGAGGTCGCCCTGGCCCAGTCGCTGATCCGCGTCGGCGACCTGGTGCCCGCCTACAAGAGCCTGGCGCGCGTCAGCCGCATCCAGTCGGTGATGACCCAGAGCTGGGACATCCTGTCGACCATGACGCCGGCCGACTATCTGAAGTTCCGGGGCGTCCTGGGCTCCTCCTCCGGCTTCCAGAGCGACCAGTTCCGGCGCTTCGAGACCCTGCTGGGCCTGAAGGATCCGACCTTCCTCCGGTTCCACGAAGACCGACCCGAGGCCCATGCGGCTCTGAAGGCGGCCCTGGCCCAGCCCAGCCTTTACGACGACGCCCTGGCCCAACTGGCCATCGCCGGCCTGCCCGTCCCGACCGAGGTGCTGAACCGCGACGTGACCCAGCCTTACGAGCCGTCCGAAGCTGTCGAGGCGGCCTGGCTGGAAGTCTATCGCGACACCGAGCGTTGGTGGCCCCTGTATCAGTTGGCGGAGAAGCTGGTCGATCTGGACGACGCCCTGCTGACCTGGCGGCACAAGCACGTCGTCACGGTCGAGCGGATCATCGGGCGGCGGCGCGGCACCGGCGGCACCGAGGGCGTGGCCTATCTGGCCTCGACCCTGACGCGGCGCTGCTTTCCCGAGCTATGGTCGTTGCGCACGAAACTTTGACGCAACCGGCCCCCGGCGCTCCGGGTTTCATCCTCGACCGCAAAAGGAGCGATCGAGATGAGCACGCCCAATGACCACGACATCAAAGTCCTGAACGGCCTGATCGAGACCACGCTGGACAGCGCCGACGGCTACCGCGAGGCCGCCAGCGAGACCGACGATCCCCACTACCGGACCCTGTTCGAGCGCCGGGCGGAAGAACGTCAACGGGTCGTCCACGACTTGTCCGCCGCCGTGCGCGGCATGGGCGGCGACCCCGAGGCCGAGGGATCGATCCTGGCCAAGGCCCACCGCGCCTTCCTGGACGTGAAACACGCCCTGCTGCGCAACGACGACTCCGTCGTCGGATCCATCGAGAACGGTGAAGGCTATATCGCCCAGAAGTTCGAGCGAGCCCTGCACGACGGCCAGATCTCGGCCACCACGCGCGAGACGGTGCGCCGGAACTACGAGGCGGTGAAGGCGGGCCACGACCAGATGCACGCGCTGAAGCACAGCCTGCAAAGCCAGCGAGACGCCTCCAACCCGCTGTATCCGACCTAGAGAAAGCAAAGGAGTATATGTAGTTTGCAAACCCATTCCCATGCCGGGGGATGGCTGGTATGGTCGGGCATGCCAGAAACTACGTTCAATCTGAGTGCCGATGAGGTGGCAGCGCTGATGCGCCCCCTCAATGGGGCAGGCGGCTTTCAGTCGTTCGGAAGGTCGTTGCAGCGCGCCGTGAAGGCGAACGGTGAGATCAGCCTCACGGACGCTCAACTCGGCCGCGTCATTCGCCACATTCGATACACCACTGGCGGCTTCGAAAGTCGGCTTATTGACGCCTTCGGTCGGTCGCTAAGGGACATTCTGGCCTAGGTCACACCCGAGATTTATCGGTCAGGGGGACTTGTACGTCCGCTTCTGTCGGGGCATGGTGCGATAAGGTGACCGCCATGGAGTTCGCGATGACCTTAGATGCCTATTACGACTGCCCCGCCCGCACTCCGTCCGTTCACGAGAACAAGTGGGAGATCGGCAACCAGACCGTCGTTTTAGGCGACTGCTTGGAGCAACTGCGGGCTCGCCCTAGCGGCTCTGTCGATGTCGTGGTCACGTCGCCCCCTTACAATATCGGGATAGCCTACCGCAGTTACGATGATCGGCGTCCCCGCTCGGAGTATCTGGCGTGGTTGAGCGAGATTGGGCGCGAGATCGCACGCACGCTTAACGACAACGGCTCGTTCTTCCTCAACGTGGGCAGCACCAACGCTGATCCGTGGGTGGCGATGGATGTCGCGAACGCCTTCCGCGCCGACTTCACACTTCAAAATACTATCAGCTGGATCAAGTCGGTTAGCATCGGCGACGACACTGTCGGTCACTTCAAGCCCATCACAAGCAAGCGCTACCTCAACAACAATCACGAGACCGTCTTCCACTTCACGAAATCAGGTTCGGTGGAGATCAACCGCTTGGCAGTCGGCGTCCCCTTCAAGGACAAATCGAATATCGGGCGCTGGGGCCATGCGCGGGATAAGCGCTGCGCCGGGAATGTGTGGTTCATCCCGTATGAAACCGTCCGCTCCAAGGCTCAGAAATTCGATCACCCGGCAGGATTCCCGCCGGGACTCCCGGAGCGGTGCATCAAGCTACATGGCATCGATGATGCAGTAGTGCTCGACCCCTTCCTTGGCGCAGGTTCCACCCTGGTAGCAGCGCAAAGACTCGGCTGTGAAGGGATCGGCTTTGAAATTGATCCTGTCTATGCGTCGGCGGCCGTAGCGCGCCTGAAAGCGCTCTAATGGCGAAGCCGAAGCTCACCATCCTTGAGACAACTCTGTCGGCTGAAGAGTTGGGAAAGGCGCTTCGCCTCACGCCAGAGCAGGTTGTGTCCAAGTTCCAAGACCCGCGCGTCACATCTTGGTTCGCCGAACTCTGGGGAGAGAAGCTGTTCCAGTATACGGCTCACACGAACGCCAACTTTCCTGGCTCTGACGCCGCCGTCGCGCTGGGTGACATAGGTCGCTTCGACATCGCCGTTCGATGCTTCATGCGGAACACGCTCAAGTTCCAAAAGTCGAAGTTTATCGGCTCTGGTCGCAGCGCCACCATGGAAGACCTGATCGCTTCCGTTGAGGACGTGGAGCGCTACGTCGTCGTGGACCTCCGCCAGTTCCCGAAGCTGCGTTTCCTGCCGTTGGATACGAAGTCTCTCCTGCGCCTGATCCGAGAAGGCAAGCTGACGACGAGCGGCATCAGTCCCGCGCGGTTCGACACGTGGCTGGCCGAGTCGTTCGATATCACCGTCAAGCAGATTGATCTGTAGGTTCGTCGGGCTTAGGCGCGACCGCGATTTTTCGCACCTTGTCTTCAAAGGCGGCTTCGTCCTCGTCGGCCTCTAGCTCCCGCGCCATGTCGCGGAACTTGTCGGCTTGGGTTTTGGGTTCGTTCACGAGTATCCTTCCACAACTTGATAGCTATCAACCGGCTTGACGACCGGCGTTAACCGTGGTCCTATCAACCCGTGCCCGCGTGGTGGAATGGTAGACACAGCGGTCTTTAAAACCGAAGTCCTCTCCGGGGCGTGCAGGTTCGAGTCCTGTCGCGGGCACCATGTCTTTCACATCCAAAGGATAGCACATGGCAAATGCGAGAGAACAGATGAAAGCCCTAGAAGCCAAGCTAGAGCGCATCGAAGCAGAAATTCAACGGCTTCAGGCGGCGAAACAGGCCTTGGTGGAGCTTCGGGCCGAGATCAATGGGGAGGTTCTGGAAGTTGCTTCCAAACCTCGGAGCCGATCCCCCAGCGTCAAGCCCGTGGTGTTGGACATCATGGCCCAAGTCGGGGCGCAAGGAGCCACCACGCAAGAGGTTGAGGCGGAAGTCCGGAAAGCTGTCCCGACCGTTGCTAAGGACACGGTGGCGTCGGTTCTGTCCCGCCTTAAGAGTGATGGCGCGCTGGTCTACGAGGGCGAGCGCTATTTCGAGAAGCGCCACGCACCGGTTCGCCAAACCCCTTTTGAGACGGGGTTTCGAGTTGTGAGTTGAACGAAAAAGAGCCGAGGAGCGGTAACTCCTCGGCTCTTCCTTTGTGGGTCCCGTAGCTCAATGGATAGAGCGAGCTTTTTGCGAAGGCAGGGTTGTAGGTTCGAATCCTACCGGGACCGCACTTGGATTTGATCGAAAGCCTCTCCGGGGCGTGTTTCTTTCACATCCAAGGACATTGTGCATTTTTCCCCTACTTATGCACGTCAATCCTGTTGATTCCGATTTGATTGGCGTCTCTTGATAACGTTATCTGGCCCAACCTAGTTGGCGTACATCAGGCGCCTTCCAACGCCGCCAATCACCGCTCGCATCGCGCGCTCTTGATCCTCACACCCCAGCGCCGACCGGTTCGAATAACGGAAGTCGAACTCCGCAAGGTAGCGGTGCAGGTGCTTCTTCGAGCAGTGCTGATAGACGCCCTTCATGCCGCGCTTGAAGATCGAGAAGTAGCCTTCGATGGTGTTCGTGTGGATGGTGCGGTCGTCGGTCGAGACGTATTCGTCCTGACCGTGGCGGACCACGCCGTGCTCCGCGAACTGACGGCCGACCGCCAGATAGTGACCAGCTTCGTCGGTCATCAGGCGGGCTTCACGGTGCAGGTTGTCCAGCACGATAGGGGCGATGGTGGCGGGACGGATGTTGTCCACCACGACCGAACGGACCTGACCGGTGGAGCGGTCCACCAGCGAAAGCACCTTCATCTTGTGGTGAAAGGCGCGCTTGACCGGCTTGCCGGGTTCGCGGCCGATGTAGGTTTCATCGACCTCGACCGCGCCGCCGTCCTGACCGAAGGGCGCCAGTTCGCCAGAGCGCATGGCTTCACGGATGCGGTGCGCCAGGAACCACGCCGTCTTGTAAGTGACCTCCAGAGTGCGCTCCAGCTGCTTGGCGCTGATGCCCTTCTTGGACGAGCACATCAGGTAGATGGCTTGGAGCCACTTATGCAGGGGCAGCTTCGATTCCTCGAAGATGGTTCCCATGCGGACGGTGAACTGGCTCTTGCACTGACCGCACTTCTTGAGGCCGTAGCGGACGCGCTTCTCAGGGTTCGCCTTGATCGCGCTGATGCGATCCACGCCGCCGCACTTCGGGCAGACGGGTCCGTTCGACCAGATCAGGCCTTCAACGAAGCGGAAAGCGGCTTCTTCATCGTGGAAATAGGGCTTGGACAGAACGGACATGAGCGGGCCTCTTTGACCCGCTTAATCTAGCCCAAACTCACCAGGTTTGCAAAGTATATATACGCCAAAGCAAAAGGCCCGGCGTCGCCGCCGGGCCTTCTTCATTTCAGGTTCGAAGCCGAAATCAGGCTTCGTCGCCCGCCTTGTCGGCCGTGCCGGACTCCGGCACCACGGCGCCCTTGGCCGGGCGAACGGTCTGGCGTTCGGCGATCCGGGCCGACTTGCCGCGACGGTCGCGCAGATAATAGAGCTTGGCGCGCCGCACGACCCCGCGACGCTTCACCTCGATGGACTCGACGTTCGGGGACAGGATCGGGAAGCGACGCTCCACGCCTTCGCCGAAGGAGATCTTGCGGACAGTGAAGGTCTCGTTCACGCCCGTGCCGTCGCGGGCGATGCAGACGCCTTCGAAGGCCTGAACGCGTTCGCGCTCGCCTTCCTTGATGCGCACGTTGACGCGCAGGGTGTCGCCCGGCTGGAATTCGGGAATCTTGCGTTCGCCGAGAACGCGGGTCTTTTCTTCGGCAGCGAGCTGCTGGACGATGTTCATGTCATTTCTCCTCGGGCTTTGCGCCCCTTGCCTGTAAGTTGGCGAGATGCGCCGCCCAGAGGTCCGGACGTCTCTCCCGCGTGGTCGTCTCCCGCTGCGCCTGGCGCCATCGGTCGACCTTCTTGTGGTCGCCCGACAGCAGCACCTCGGGAATGTCGAGCCCCTCGAACGTCCGCGGTCGCGTGTACTGCGGATGCTCCAGAAGCCCGTCCTCGAAGCTTTCGGACGACAGGCTTTCGCCTGAGCCGAGCACCCCGGGGATCAATCTTACGCACGCCTCGATCGCCACCATCGCCGCCGCCTCGCCGCCGGCGAGAACCGCGTCTCCGACGGAGACCTCCTCGAACCCGCGCGCGTCGAGCACCCGCTGGTCCACCCCTTCGAAACGGCCGCACAGCACGACGATCCCGTCCGCCTTCGCCCATTCCCTGACGCGCGCCTGGGTCAGGGGCCTGCCCCTGGCGCTCATGTACAAAAGCGGCCGCCCCGGCCCCGGCAGGCTGTCCACCGCCCGAGCCACAACGTCCGCCTTCAACACCGCTCCCGGACCGCCGCCCGCAGGGGTGTCGTCCAGGAAGCCGCGCGTATCTGTGGAAAAGGCGCGGATGTCAACCGTTTCCAGGCTCCATAACCCCTTCTCGCGCCAGGCCGTGCCGACCAGCGACACGCCGAGCGGACCGGGAAAGGCCTCGGGGAACATGGTCAGGACGGTGGCCTGGAAAGGGGGAGCGGTGGACGGCATGGCCGCGCCCCTTAGCGCCAATAGGACCGCAAGGCGAGTTCCGGGGACGCGCGGCTTGCGCCCGACAGGGCGGCCGCGGTCAATTCGCCGCTTGATGGGAACGCATCCCGACGCCATCTGGACCGTTACGATCCTTCGAGCCGATGACGGACCCGACCATGACCTTCGCCGATCCCACATTGTCCGACGACCTGATCAAGGAGGGAACCGACGCCTCCTTCATGACCGACGTGGTCGAGGCGTCCAAGACCCAGCCGGTCATCGTCGACTTCTGGGCCACCTGGTGCGGCCCGTGCCGCACCCTGGGCCCCGCGCTTGAAAAGGCCGTGCGCGCCGCCAAGGGCGCGGTGAAGATGGTCAAGATCGACGTCGATGCAAACCCGGCCTATGCGGGCCAGCTGCGCGTCCAGTCGATTCCCACGGTGTACGCCTTCGTCAACGGCCAGCCGGTCGACGGCTTTCAGGGCGCCATTCCCGACAGCCAGATCAAGGCCTTCATCGACAAGCTGACCGGCGGCGAGGGCGGGTCGACGGAGACCGCGCAACTGCTGGAGCTGGGCGAGGAATCGCTGTCGCTGAACGACATGGGCGGCGCGGCCCAGGCCTTCGCTCACGTTCTGTCGATCGAGCCGGAGAACGAAAAGGCCATCGCCGGCATGGCGCGGGTCTATCTGGCCGGCGGCGACCGCGAACAGGCGCTGCAGACCATCGCCATGGCGCCGCAGGATTCCAAGGAGCCGGCGGTCCAGAGCGTGCGCGCCCAACTGGCCCTGTCGGCGAACGCCCCGGCGGGCGGCTCGGCCGAACTGGAAGCCAAGGTGGCGGCCGATCCGAACGACCACCAGGCCCGCTTCGACCTGGCCGAGGCCCAGAGCGCCGCCGGCGACTTCAAGGGCGCGGTCGACAACCTTCTGCACATCGTCAAGGCGGATCGCGAGTGGAACGACCAGGCGGCCAGGAAACAGCTCCTGACCATCTTCGAGGCGGCGGGCCTGACGTCCGACGTCTCTCGCGACGGGCGGCGCCGCCTCTCGTCCATCCTGTTTTCCTGATCGGGTTTCGCAGGGTCGACACACATTAGGGCGATACGGGAGTGAAGATGCCGCAAGGCTACGTCAGGGCGTTGGACCTTCCCCAGGTCATCCCGGTCTTCCCGCTGGCGGGGGCGGTTGTGCTGCCGCGCGGGCAGCTGCCGCTCAATATCTTCGAGCCGCGCTATCTGAACATGGTCGACGACGCCATGGCCGGCGACCGGATCATCGGCATGGTCCAGCCGCACGGCGGATCGGCGACCCTGCCGGGCCTGTCGCCGGTCGGCTGCGCCGGACGGATCACCAGCTTCGCCGAGACGTCGGACGGGCGTTATCTGATCACCCTGACCGGGGTGTCGCGCTTCCGCATCGCCGCCGAACTGCCGGTCAAGACGCCCTATCGCCAGGTGCGGGCGTCGTTCGACGCCTATGACGCCGACCTGATCGCGCCGCTGGAAACCGCCGAGTTCGATCGGGAGGCCTTTCTGGACGCCCTGCGAGGCTATCTGACCAACCGGTCGCTGGACATCGACTGGGACACGGCGGAGGGCGCGCCGATGGAGGCCCTGGTCAACAGCCTGGCCATGGCCCTGCCGTTCGAGCCGACCGAGAAACAGGCCCTGCTGGAATGCCTGACCCTGTCCGACCGCGCCGACGCCCTGAACGCCCTGATGCGGATCGACGCCGCCGACGGCGGCGAGGACGGCCCCCCGCATTCGATGCAATAGGTCCAGCGGCCGGATTTTGCTCTCCCTCCCACGGTCGCATACAACGGGCCTCAAGCAGCGCGAAGCGCGATAGGCCCCCAAGAACTACCTCAAGTAGTGCGCAGCACGATAGGCCAACCAAGAATGAGCGACGCCTTCAACACCCCCGTCTCGGTCGATCCCCGCCTTCTGGAGGTGCTGGTCTGTCCCGTCACGCGCGGCCGCCTAACGTATGACCGCGAAGCGGGCGAACTGGTTTCGCCCGGCGCCAAGCTGGCCTATCCGATCCGCGAGGGCGTGCCGATCATGCTGCCCGAGGAAGCCCGTCAGCTGGATTGATTTAATCCCGCCACCCAACCCTCACCGGCCCTCGGCGCGACGCGCCCACCGGGCCTCAAGCAGCGCCAGGCGCGATAGGCCCAAGAAAATGACTCTGAAGGTCGCCATCCAGATGGACCCCATCGAGGCCGTCAATGTCGAGTCCGACACCACCTTCCTGATGGCCCTGACCGGTCAGGAACGCGGGCATCGGCTGTGGGTCTATGACTTCCGCACCCTGGCGCTGGAGGACGGCCGCCTGTTCTGCCGCGCCCGGCCGGTGACGGTGCGGCGCAAGCAGGGCGACCACGCCGATTTCGGCCCCGAGCAGCGGCTGGATTTGGCAAAGGACGTGGACGTCATCCTGATGCGTCAGGACCCGCCCTTCGACATGGCCTATGTCACCGCCACCTATCTGCTGGAGCGGGTGCATCCCACGACCCTGGTGGTCAATGATCCGGCCGAGGTGCGCTCGGCGCCCGAAAAACTGCTGGTCACGCGCTTTCCCGACCTGACCCCGCCCACCCTGGTCAGTTCCGACCCTGTCGCCTTGGTCGCCTTCCACGAGAAGCACGGCGACGTGGTGCTGAAGCCGCTGCACGGCGCGGCCGGATCGGGCGTGGTGCGGCTGAAGGCCGGCGATCCGAACCTGGAGGCCCTGATCGAGATCCACGCCATGGCCTCGCGCGATCCGCTGGTGATCCAGAAGTTCATTCCCGCCGTCTCGGCCGGGGACAAGCGCATCCTGCTGGTCGACGGCGAACCTGTCGGCGCGATCAACCGCATTCCGGCCAAGGACCAGGTCCGCTCCAACCTGCGGGTCGGCGGCACGGCCGCCCCGGTCGAACTGACCGCGCGCGACAAGGCAATCTGCGCCGCCATCGGCCCGACGCTGAAGGAACGCGGCCTGATCTTCGTCGGCATCGACGTGATCGGCGACTGGCTGACAGAGATCAACGTTACCTCGCCCACGGGCGCCCAGCAACTGCTCAACTTCACCGGCGTCGACGCCACCGCCGCCATGTGGGAGGTGATCGAGAAGAAGCGCGCCGCCTGAGTTGCAGTGACACTACTTGAATTAGATTATAGTTCATGGTTCGTTCTCCGCAGGTAGCGGGAGAACGGCATGGTTGCGCGAGTCGTGACGGTCGCCTTCGACGGGGTCGAGGCGCGGCGGGTTGACGTTGAGGTCCAGTTGGTCGGCAGCGACGGGCCGACGGTCTTCAACATCGTCGGCCTGCCCGACAAGGCGGTGGCCGAAAGCAAGGAGCGCGTACGCGGCGCCTTCGCCGGCGTCGGCCTGGCCCTGCCGGCCAAGCGGATCATCGCCAACCTCGCGCCGGCCGACCTGCCCAAGGAAGGCAGCCATTTCGACCTACCCATCGCGTTGGCCCTTATGGCGGCGATGGGGGTGATCGCGCCGGACGCGCTGGACGGCTGGGCCGCCATCGGCGAACTGGGGCTGGACGGTCAGATCGCGCGGGTCGGCGGGGCCCTGCCCGCCGCGGTGGCGGCCGACGCCATGGGCCTGGGCCTGATCTGCCCGGAGGCGACGGGGCCGGAAGCCGCCTGGGCGGGCGGCACGCGCATCCTGGCGCCGCGCTCCCTGATCGGCCTGGTCAATCATTTCAAGGGCGTCCAGGTGCTGCGCGCGCCCGAACCCGGGCGTCTTGCCGGCGGCGGCGTCGTGCCCGATCTGCGCGAGGTCAAGGGCCAGGAAAGCGCCAAGCGCGCGCTGGAGATCGCCGCCGCCGGAGGCCACAATCTGTTGTTCATGGGTCCGCCGGGATCGGGCAAGTCGATGATGGCCCAGCGCCTGCCGGGCCTGTTGCCGCCCCTGACGTCGCGCGAACTCCTGGAAACCTCGATGGTCTGGTCGGTGGCGGGCCTGATCGAGCGCGGCGCCCTGACGCGCGACCGCCCCTTTCGCGCCCCCCACCATTCGGCCTCGATGGCGGCCCTGACCGGCGGCGGTCTGCGCGCGAAACCGGGCGAAGCCTCCCTGGCGCACAACGGGGTGCTGTTTCTGGACGAACTGCCCGAGTATTCCGTTGTTATGGCGCAAACGCACCTAGCGTCCTAAACGGCTTCACTCACCGTCAACCAGCCCAGCCACGAGACCAGTATGATGCGCGAACTTATCGACCTGATCGCCGATGGCCCCGTGCTCGACGCGGTGCTCGTAGCACCCCATGCCGAGGCGTCGCTTCTGCTGGAAGGCAAGACGATCGACGGCCGATTCAAGAACGGCATCCGAATAGATCGACCTACCCATCTCGGTGATGGGTCGGGAGATGTTCACGCACATGTCTTTGGTCGCCACGGCGACCAGGTTGTGGCGGTGAACTTGGACGGTAGTGGTAGCCACGGAACGAAGGGTAGATTGAGCAAAGAAGACGCTGCGGCCCTCTCGGCACAAGGGTTCAAGATCAGGTCAGACAGAGTGGTCGAGTGGGTCGTCGTCGACTTCGACTGGACGCTCTTGAACGAGTCTTTCGGCGGCTGAGATCATGACGACCTTAGTGATGGGAGGCGGGCCAGAGGCCCGCCTCCAAGTTCACGCCGCCTTCTCAGCTTTTGCCTGATCGTTCGCCGCAACCGGCTGCTTGCTCTTTCGGCCACGCCGCTCCGTTTCGATGCACGCCCGGAGCGACCGTGCCGACTGTGCGGTAGCCAGCCGACACTCTTCACCCCCATCGCATCGTTCTTCAACGATCCGTTCGCCCGCAAGAACTTCCCCGAATGATATGACTGCGAGTTCGCTGACGGTCATAAAGTTACGAAGGTTGGTCTTGGGTCCCAGGCCGCGCTCAACCCGCAACCGCTGGGCGCTCTTACCGAGCGCCTCGACGTACATGGTGTTGGTGCAGACGGCGTAGTCCTTGCCCTTTGCGCCATGAAACTTCAGCACATCGGTAAAGTCGTGCCTGACGGCGCGAGCGATCTCTCGCTGGCGACGCCATGGATCGGCCTCTGACGAAATCCGCTGGACGCGGGAGTCGGGGGATGTCATGCGTTCGGTAGCCTTCTAATGGCGGCCCTCGGGCCGATGGAGGTCAGGTCGAACAGAGGCCGGCCCTGCAAATCTGGTCCTCTGTTCGTAGCCGCTCGTTCCAGCGGAAGAATCTGGAACAGACGGGCAACACCTATGGGGCGCAGATGGTCGCCGACTCGTCAACCTGCTCAACTTGGCGGCAACGAATGATGCGGCGACGCACGTCGCGCGTCGCCGCTTTCGGCATTTTCAGCAGTCGGGCAGGTCGTCCAGATTGTTCCGGGTCGTCGTGTCGCGATCCGTCCGCAGGTATTTTCCTTTGGTGGAATCGTTGACGACCCTGATCTCCGTCCGCCCGCTCGTCCACGGCACATGATAGGTGTGAATGCCGTTCTCGATGTCGTGGATTGCATCTGCTTTTGAGCGGGGCGACCACGGATCGCCTTCGTTGCAGAGGCGGGTAATGTCCCCCTGCGAGTTTTTCCCGGTTTTACGCACAGCACGATCGGCCATTCTGTGGCCCTTTCGGTAAGGCCGGATTGACCCTGAGTGCGACACCGATTCTACTCGGCGGGCTTCACAGCACCGGGGCCGCCTCGGCGGTTTCGACGAGCCCGCGATGTTGACGCATCGCGGGCTCATTCACATTCTGACGATTCGTGACCAGAGTCTTCAGGTTGCAATGGCCGTCACGCGCCCTTTGATGGGGACGGATATGGCTGCACTGTGGACCGGAGGTCACGCCGGCGAAGCCGGTCATGAGCGCAGCCGAAGGCAAGCGAGTGAAATTGACGGTCCGTTTAGGCCGTCTGGTCACCTGATCTTAGACGCTGGCAATCCTTGCTGCCGCTATGACCAGCCCAATCCGCGCTAAACTCGAACGTGACTATCGCATCTGCATGTCCCGTTACGAGCGCGCTGAACTTGCTACCGAAACTATGATCGGTGTCGCGATGATAGCGGCGGCCGACAAGCGGATCGTCGCGGAGCGGAAGGTCCTCAAAGAGAAGATGGAGAAACTGGACTACCTCCTCCGATCCCAGGTCGATGCTCTCTGGACACCTGACCACCTAACACCGCTTCACCAGCATAAGCCGGGACGCCAAGGCGCAATCTCCAAGTCCGCCTATCGTGTGCTGAAGGCGGCGAGAGAGCCGATGCCCGTGCGGGCCATCGCAAGGATGGTGGCTGTCGATCTTAAGGTGCCGGCTACGGAGCGCGAGATCGCGCGACTGGACGCAGCCATCCACGGCTCTATGAAGCGGCGCCTGGCTGATGGTGACGTTGAGAAAGTCGAGGGCAAACCTATACGGTGGCGCGTGCCGTGTAAGAAATCGGCTTGGGTTTCGCCCCCCTCGCTTTCTGCGTCCGCACCTTTAAGGCGCGCCGCCGATTGAGATCACGGACACTCTTCGGCCGCTTCTGCCAATAGCCAGCGAGTTCGAGATCGGGCGAGATCGTTGCCGCGCTGCCGAGCAGCTTCCGAAACTGCTGACCATTGCTTAACCGGCGAAAATCATCGCGCCACGAAAACTCGTGCGCGAACCGCTGCGCGTGGTTCCCCGAAATGTGGAGGTAGACACCTCGCTCGCCCCGACGGATTCGAGTGTGCTGCGACTCGACAGGGTTGGTGTGAACCCCACCAACCACCAGACCGAGGCTATGGTTGACCGTAGAATGCTCCTCAAAATGCAGGTGTAGTTTGCTAAAAGCGGGCTGCTCATCAGTGATGATGTGTGCTGATTGGGCTACGACCTTCTTGATGATGTCGACTGCCGCCTTTTCGTTCGCAACAACAACGGCGCGAGACCGCCCTCCAGGACGTCGCTCGCGCATCGTGACGATTGACCGGCGCTTGCCGCTGAACTGCTTCCGACCGTCCGATTCGCGATCCACAACCATGTTCTCTTGGCGAATGTAGCCGCCAATCCACAAGCCGTCGATGTCGACTTCGCCTGTCAACTGGTATTGGATTTGCATCGCCATCTGGGCTCGGCGTAATTTCGCCAGCAGCACGAACGCCGTTTTGTAGGCGCAGCCAAGGTCGCGGCTTAGGCGCAGCGCGGCGTTACCGTTCACCCCATTCACGAACAGCAAGATGGCGACCAGGATGTCCTTGATGGCCATCTTGCGTCCCCGGAACAGCGTGCCAGATGTCAGCGTAAAACGGTGGTCGCAAGCCTTACACTTGAACTCACGCCGGACCTTGTAGGTGTAGATGGCGTCACAGCCGCACCGAGGACAAAAAGGCTCACCACCGTTTTCCGCGAACCGCATCTCCTTAAAGACCGCATAGGCCTCGTCGTCACTCATACGAGCGACTTCGAGAACGCTAAGCGTCCGGGCTTTCGCCGAAAGAAGAAAATGCTGGCCCAACCCGTCCTTTCCGCTACAAGTGACATCAGATGTGATGTCACTCGCACGGTTTAGGCGAGAGAGTCAAGGCAATCGTCATCGCATATGATGACGGACGACATTAGAAGCGGTGATTAGAATGGCCGATGAGTCGGGCGAGTTCGTCGACGATTTCGACCCCAAGGCCAACGCTGCGGCCATGGATGCGGCAGGGTTGAGTGTCGCCAAGGGCCTGTTGAAGGCGGAAATGGCGAAGCGTCGGCTTACCTATGAAGGCCTAGCAAACTTGATGTGGGACCACGGGATCGAAGAAAACGAACGGAACCTTCGCAACAAGGTCTCACGCGGCGGTTTTTCCGCTGCATGGTTCTTTGCCGTCATGATGATGATGGAGGTGAAGATGCTCGACATGTCCCACTCGTATGAGACGGTGTCCGATTATCTCAACAGGCCTGCGACGTAGTTGAGCGGGCAATCGAGCGGCCCGGAAAATCCGACGCCAAATGAAGCGTCACCGGCCTAGATCGCAGGACTTTATCGCGCTAGCACCAGACCAACTGAAATCGGGATTGAACAGCTAGGCCATATCTGATGCATCCAGCGACCTTCGATCTACGACGTTGCATTTCTACGGAACGCAGCATCCTCCATCACGCACTGAAACATGCCGAACACAGCATGAAACATTTGGCGTGGCAGGACGGTCTCTCACCCCAGGGCAGAGAAATATATGAGCGGTCGAAGCAGGATTTGGCAGCCATTATGAACGAGAACCCAGAGACTGTTGTCATTCAGACCACTACATACCGCGTTCCTGATTTTTCTTCTGTGAGCGGCGGGTCCAACGGGGCTGTTGAGGCCGTTATCAACGAAGAGGTAGCCAACCTGCGTGCGGAACGAAACGAGTATCTTGCTAGAATCTCTGGGCAGGTCATTCGGACTGGTGCAAGCCAACAGTTCATCAAGGCTGTTGCGCTGCTCGCGGGGCCGAAGGCTTTGGATGATTTGAGGCTCGTGATGCCTGAAGTTTTCGTCGGCGACACCACGCTGGCAACATAAGCCCAAACGAACGCAGCCCTTGCTCGGCCTCACAAAGCAAGTTCCTGGGATTGAGTGGCTTGGGCGACATAGCAGGGCTCTCGGCGAGGTGTGTCACTGATGCGTCTGTGTCGCTAGGCACACACATAATCAGGCCAAGTTGCACCGTAGTCAGCTAGTTCAGGAGTGGCGGAGACGATGGTAATCCAA
Source organism: Brevundimonas sp. UBA7534 (assembly GCF_002479325.1). Classification (GTDB taxonomy): domain Bacteria; phylum Pseudomonadota; class Alphaproteobacteria; order Caulobacterales; family Caulobacteraceae; genus Brevundimonas. The sequence continues at coordinate 553 of NZ_DLMO01000038.1, read as the reverse complement.
CTGCCCAGCGGGCTTCGTTTAACGCGCGTCAGCGCCGCATAAATCAGCGCCTTGCTTTCCGGTGTCCAGGCTTGGCTGACATAGACCACGAGCATTCGCGACTCCCAGCCCTTGAAACTGTGAAGGGTGGTCGCCTTGATCTCGGCGCGCCCCATGTAAAGGCCCATCTTTTCGCGTCTACGCTGGGCGTAATCACGCCCAAAAGTAGCAATCGTTGCAACCCCGTTGCGCATCAGGCCATCGCAGACGAGCGAGCCCAATTTCGCATCATCACAGAGGAATGTGATGTCGGCATTGGCAACACCGGCAGAGCCTGTCCGACCCATCAGCCTCAAAAGTTCTGCTACACAAGTGGTAACGCCCTTATCGTCGTTGCATTGCACCCATCGCAGGTGGGCGGGATCAATCGCAAGTGACTGCTGTTCGGTGTCGGGGAGGTCAGTGGTTTCGCTGGGGAGGTATCGGTTCGCAAATTCCCTCGTGTGATCCTGAACAAGTGGAGGCAGGCGATAGCTAGTTCGAAGATGCGCCCACCTGCCGCCGGCGAACCCCA
>NZ_DLMO01000036.1:29657-31963 GCF_002479325.1 Brevundimonas sp. UBA7534 | reverse complement strand
TGTTCGGAAAGCGAACGCTGGGCCACAGCTTCGGATTCGACGCGCACCTTGTCGATGGCGGCGTCGCGGAAGGCCACGATGGCCTTGCCCATCTGGCCGAACTCGTCCTTGCGGTTGGCGCTGGCGACATTGATGGCGGTGTCGCCGGCCATCAGCTTCTTCATATAGCCGATCATCACGCCGATCGGCTGCACGATGGCGCGGGTCGCGACCCAGCCAGCGGCCAGGGCGATGGCCAGGGCGGCGATCAGGCCGACGAGCAGCGCCATCATGGCCGCCTTGCTGGCCGCGTCCTGGGCGCTACGCGCAGCCTCCGAGTGGGTCATGCTGTCTGTCTTGAGCTTGTCCAGTTCCGCCTCGACGGGACCGACGAAAGTGTCCGAGACGCCGTCGCGACCCGCCAGCGACAGCGCGTCGGCGCCCCGTCCCGCAGCAATCAGAGTCTTGGCCTGCTCAACCACGCGCTCGTACCAAATGTCGTCGGCACGTTCGGCGGCGAGGACCGGAGCGGCGCGATCCTCCGGCAGGTCGCCGCGCAGCTCTTCCATCTTGGCTTGGAAGTTCCCGCGGTGCGCCTCGATGCGCTCCAGATAGTAGTCGTCGCCCGTGACCAGGTAGCCGCGGAAGCTGTTCTCCTGACGCGCCATGTAGAATTCGGCCGCGGCCGTCGCCTGGTTGATCTTGTTTTCCAGGCTGCGCTGTTCGTCGGCGCGATTCATCGCCATGAGGTTCACCCCCACGACGACGCCCATGACGGCGATCGCCGCCAGGACGGTGGCGAAGGCCACGAAGAGCTTGCGCCCCACGGTCAGATCATCAATCCACTTCAACTCGGTTCCCCCGTCTGTCGCGCGGTCAGAAAGAATAGGTCGCGGCGGCCACAAGGCGGCCGTCGTAGTTGTCGCCCAGTTCGTGGCTGTCGGTGTCGTACCAGCGCAGATCAACGGCCAGCGCTTCGGTCAGCTTGTGCTTCACGCCCGCGTTCCATGCGCGATAGTCGGCGCCGCCGTCGGCCGACCGATCGGCGATCGCCGCCGAGGCCTTGGTTCGCGGACCGGCCGACACCGCGCCCTGCAGTTCGACCCACCAGGCTTCCTTGGTGGCGGCGAAACCATCGGGCGAATAGTTGACGCGCAGGCGCGTGGCGACCGGTCCCAGCTTGCGCGAGGCGTCGGCCTGATACTCCCAGTAGTTGGAATCGACCCCGGCGCGCGCGCCGGGCAGGTCGCGATTCATCACACCCAGGTCGAAGGCGAAGCCCGCCGCCTGGGGACGCCAGCCGGCCATGGTGATGATTTCGGAATCGAACCCCTGGGCGCCGCTGGCGCTCGACACGAAAACGTTGGCGTAAAGACCGTTCTGCTCGATCTCCACCTTGGCGAAGGGGGCGATGTCCCCGCCGCTCTTGCCCAGGCCCTTGCCGACATACTGGCTGGCCACGCCGACATCGACGCCGATGGATTGAGCCTGCGCCCCGCCTGCCCAGGCGGCGGTCGAGAGAAGGGCGAAAGAAAGGCAACGCAATGGAGGAGTCGTTTCAAACCTTGGAGAGTACATTCTGCCCTCCAAGAATGAGGCGAGCGTTAATACCGTTCGTGAACCCGGGCGTACGTAGGATTCCCTAGCTTCACCGTGACGTACGCGCCTGACTGGAATACGTATTTGCCCTTACCGCCGGCGCTGGTATAGAAATTCCGGCAAATTCGTGGCGGGGAGGCCTCGGGGATGCTTTCGTCCAGCGAAGATCAGACATGATCGGGTCCGCGGCCACGATGCGCGATGCGCGCTCTGGCCCGCAGACCGACGCACGGCTCCGTCCGTCCTGGTGGCGGCGACTGTGGGTCGCCGGCCTGTCCGTAGCCCTCGCGGTCGCGCTGCGAACCATTCTGGAACGCTTCGGAAACTTCTATTACCTGCCGATGGTGCCGGCGGTCATGGCGACCGCGCTTCTGGCCGATCGGGCGGCGGTGGCCGTGTCGATCCTGCTCAGCATCGGCTTCAACCTGGCCCTGGTCCATCGCGCCGACATCGTGGACGCCGCCGTCAACGCCTTGCTGTTCGCCGTGGTGGCCTGGGGCATCGCCGAGGTGTGCCAACGACTGATAGGGGCTCTTTCGCGCGCGCAGGATCTGGCGTGCGACCTGACGGCGCGCCAGGCCCTGCTGGACGCCATCCTGGGCTCCACGCCGGTCGTCACCGTGGACCGGGCGGGAACGGTCCGTCGGATCACCCCGGCGGCCGCGGCCTTGTTGGGCGAAACGCCGGAGGCCGTGGTGGGGCGGCCCTTTGCGGACTGGGTCACCGCG
>NZ_DLMO01000036.1:29256-29558 GCF_002479325.1 Brevundimonas sp. UBA7534 | reverse complement strand
GTCTGGTCACGCCCCCGGACGGCCATTGGACCGCCGTGAAGACGAACGGCGACGCCATTCCCGTGACCCTTCAGGCCGGATTGCTGCCGGACCAGGCCGCGCCCGAGCATATTGTGCTGTCCCTGGCCGACCAGGGCGAATCCGAAGCAGCCCGAAAGCGCTCGCGCGACCTGCAGACGCAACTCGAACAGGTCTGGCGCCTGAATTCGATGGGCCAGATGGCGGCCACCCTGGCGCACGAGTTGAACCAGCCCCTCACAGCCGCCGCCGTCTATCTTCACGCCGGCCACGCCGATGTGGCC
>NZ_DLMO01000036.1:28558-29167 GCF_002479325.1 Brevundimonas sp. UBA7534 | reverse complement strand
CCGGCCACGCCGATGTGGCCCGCTTGGGGCCTCTGGGCGAGAACGCGGCGCGCAATCTCGACCTGGCCAAGACGCAGATCCTGAGAGCGGGCGAGATCATCCGGCGGATGCGCGACCTGATCGCCACCGGCAGCCGCAGCTTCGGCTGGGAGCACGTGCGGTCGATGATCGACGACCTGTCACCCGTGTTTTCCCTGATCAGTCGCGACACCGACGTGCCGATCCGTTGCGACATCGACGAAGACGATCTGGTCGTCGCCGACCGCGTCCAGGTTCAACAGGCGGTGACCAATCTGGTGCGCAACGCGGTGGACGCGGTGAACGGCCAGGCGGACGGGGCTGTCGCGGTGACGGGACGGTCCTTCGGCGTCGCCGGCTACGAACTGACGGTCGCGGACAATGGCCCGGGCATTCCCGAAGGCGAACGGGACCGCGTCTTCCAGCCGATGGCCACGACAAAGTCCGGCGGCATGGGCCTGGGCCTGTCGGTTACCCGCGCCATCGTCGAAAGCCACGGCGGCCAGCTTGTCCTCACGCGAAGCGCCCAGGGCGGCGCCGCCTTCTCCTTCCGCCTTCCCCGCTCCATGGAGGCCGCGGCCGCATGACGCC
>NZ_DLMO01000036.1:0-28511 GCF_002479325.1 Brevundimonas sp. UBA7534 | reverse complement strand
GCCGCGGCCGCATGACGCCCCATTCCGTCTTCATCATCGACGACGACCCGGCCATGCGCGATGCGCTGCTGACCTTTCTACGCGGGGCGGGCCTTCGCGCCCGGGCCTTCGCCAACGGCCAGGATTTCCTCGACCACCTGCCCGAAGACAAGACGGCCTGCGTGCTGACGGATGTGCGGATGCCGCATCTCGACGGCGTGGAACTGGTGCGGCGGCTGCGGGACATTCGCGGCGATCGTTGGCCGGTGGTCGTCATGACGGGACACGCCGACGTGCCCCTGGCGGTGCAGATGATGAAGGCCGGCGTCGTTGACTTCATCGAGAAGCCCTTCGAACCCACGCGTATCCTGGACTCGGTGCGCGGTTGCATCAGCGCGCTGGCGAGCCTGACGCCCGAGATCGAGGCGCGCGACGCCGCGGCTCGCCGCCTGGCGACCCTGACCCCGCGCGAGCGGCAGGTGTTCGACGCCCTGATTCAGGGCCGCGCCAACAAGGAGATCGCGCTGGACCTGCAGATCAGCCCGCGCACTGTGGAAATCTTCCGCGCCAAGGTGATGCAGAAGATGCAGGCCGACAGTCTGTCGGCTCTGGTCCGCATGGGATTGCGCGTCAGCGACGCTTGAGCCCGGGCGCAATCGTCGCCACCTTGTCCGCACCATGAGCGACCGCGCCGCAGGCCTGGCTCCATCCCGCGTCACCGCGGTTCTGGGCCCCACCAACACCGGCAAGACCCACCTGGCGGTCGAGCGGATGCTGGGTCACGCCTCGGGCATGATCGGCCTGCCGCTGCGCCTGCTGGCGCGCGAGATCTACGAACGGATCGTCCGCCAGAGGGGCGCCGCCGCGGTCGCCCTGATCACCGGCGAGGAAAAGATCGTCCCGCCCCGGCCGCATTATTTCGTCTGCACCGTCGAAGCAATGCCGATGGAGCGGTCCGTGGAGTTCTTGGCGGTCGACGAAATCCAGCTGGCCGCCGACCCCGAGCGGGGCCACGTCTTCACCCAGCGGCTGCTTCACGCGCGCGGTCGGTTCGAGACCATGTTCCTGGGCGCCGGGACGATGGAGCCGCTGATCCGTCGCCTGGTCCCCGACGTGGAGATCGTCACCCGCGACCGGCTGTCCACCCTGTCCTACGCCGGTTCCAAGAAGCTGACGCGCCTGCCTCGACGCAGCGCCATCGTCGCCTTCTCGACCGAGCGGGTCTACGCCATCGCCGAACTGATCCGACGCCAGCGCGGCGGGGCGGCCGTGGTCATGGGCAGCCTGTCGCCCCGCACCCGCAACGCCCAGGTGGCCCTGTATCAGTCCGGCGAAGTGGACTTCCTGGTCGCCACCGACGCCATCGGCATGGGGCTGAACATGGACGTGGACCATGTCGCCTTCGCCGGCCTCAGGAAGTTCGACGGCCGCCGCACCCGATGGCTGCACGCCCACGAGATCGGCCAGATCGCCGGCCGCGCCGGTCGCCACCTGCGCGACGGCGCCTTCGGCGTCACGGCCGAGGCCGAGGACCTGGACCCGGACCTGGTCGAACAGGTGGTCGAGCACCGGTTCGATTCGGTCGAGGCGGCGGAATGGAGAAACGCCCGGCTGGACTTCGACACCCTGCCCGACCTCTTGCGGTCGCTGACGGTCACGCCCCAGCGTTCGGGTCTGAGCCTGACGGCCGAGGCTCTGGACGAGACCCTGTTGCGCCGACTGATCAAGGACGAGGAGATCGCCCGCATCGGCCGTTCGCGCGGGGCGGTGATGCGACTGTGGGAGGCGTGCCAGCTGCCCGATTTTCAGAAGACCACGCTGGACGAGCACGCCCGGCTGGCCAAGGATGTCTTCACCGCCCTGACAGGAAAGCGGGGCCGATTGACCGACGACTGGATGGCGCCGCGCTTCGCCGAGGTCGACCGCGACGACGGCCAGATCGACCAGTTGTCGGCGCGGCTGTCGGCCGTCCGCACCCTGTCCTACATCGCCAATCGGCCCGACTGGGTCCAGGATGCGCAAGGCTGGCGCGACCGCACGCGCGCGCTGGAGGACCGGCTGTCGGATGTCCTGCACGACCGGCTGACGGCGCGGTTCGTGGACCGGCGCACCACCGCGCTGATGCGGGCGCTGAACGTGCGCGACGACACGTTCGCCGGCGTCGCCGACGACGGCGAGGTGACGGTCGAAGGCCAGGTGGTGGGTCGGCTGGAAGGCGTTCGGTTCCAGATGGAGAAGGGCGGGTCGGCCCTGGAAGACCGCACCCTGCGCCAGGCCGCGGTGCGCGTGGTCACGCCCGAGGTCAGCCGCCGTCTGGGCCGCCTGGCCGCCGACAACGATGACGCCTTCACCGTCCTGGCCGACGGCGCCGTCCTGTGGAGCGGGGTCCTGACCGCCCAGGTTCAGTCGACGGTCGAAGGCGCGGATCCCTTTTCCCCGTCGGTGCGCCTGTTGGGCGACCTTGGTCCGACACCCGCCCGCGAGCGCGCCCGACGGCGCATCGAGGCCTGGCTGGCGGCCGAGGCCGGACGCGCGCTTCGGGACTTGAGACGCCTGCGGCAGGCGGTTGAGAGCGGTGCATTAAAGGGCCTGCCGCGCGGAATCGCCTTCCGCCTGATCGAGGCGGGCGGGCTGATCGACCGGCGCGACGTGGAACGCGATCTGGCGGCCCTCAGCCAGGCCGAGCGCCGCACCCTGCGCAGCTTCGCCATTCGGATCGGCGTCCATTCCGTCTGGCTGCCAGGCCTGATGAAGCCTCGCGCACGCCATTTCGCCCAGGCCTTTCTTGCGCCCCCGCTGATCGCCGCCACACCCGACCTGATCGCGACGCCGACGCAACTCCCCTCCCCGCGTCGGCTTTCCGCTCATGGCCTGCGACAGGCCGGCCGCTGGTTGGCCACGGTGGAGACGCTGGAGAAGATGGCCGAGTTGCGCGCCGCCGGACCCGGCCGACTGTCGGACGCCGCCCTGGTGGACCTGGGCTGGAGCGCCGATCAGGCCCGGCAGGTCATCGCCGCGCTGAAGACGGTGCGCGCCCAGATGCCTGACAAACCCGGCCGGCCTGGTCCAACCCCGCACTCCCCCTTCGCCGCCCTGGCGGTCCTGACCGAAGCCCCCGCCGCGCCGCGAAAGCCCCGACGCCCGCGCCGCAAGGCGCGCGCTTGAGCGAGACCTGCCGCATCGACGTCTGGCTGTGGCGGGCGCGTTTTCTGAAGACGCGCGGAATGGCGGCGGCCTTTGTCGAGAGGGGCGCGGTCCGGCTGACGCACAACGGCGTCCAGGTCCGGCTCGACAAGCCCAGCCGGTCCGTCCGTCCCGGCGATCTCCTGACCTTCGCCCGCAACGGGCAGATCACGACCCTGCGCGTCGAGGCGCTGGGCGAACGGCGCGGGCCCGCCGAGGAGGCCCGCGCCCTCTATTCGCTCGTCACGACTTGATGACGAACTCGCCTTCAATATGCAGTTCGACCTCGTCCGACACCGCCGGCAGCGCATAGTTGATGCCGAAGTCCGAGCGCTTGATGGTCGCTTCTCCGTCGAAGCCGGCCTTGTAGGCGCCCATGGCCGTGCCGGCCTGGTTGAACTCCACCTCGATCGTGACCGGCTTGGTGACGCCGCGTAGGGTCAGGTCGCCGACCACCGTGGCCTCATTGGGGTCGTCGGAGTCCACCGTCACCGAGCGCGACACGAAGGTGGCGGTCGGATGGTTGGCGGTGTCGAAGAAGTCGGCGGTCTGCAGGTGACGCTTCAGCGCGTCGTCGTTCGGCGCCACGTCGGTCAGCGGGATGGTCGCCGTCAGGCTGCTGGCCGCAGGATCGGCCGGATCCAGCGTCAGTTCGGCCTTCACATTGACGAACTGGCCGACGTACTTCGAAAAGCCCAGGTGGTTGACCGACCAGGTGATCTTGCCGTGGCCGGAATCCAGCTCATAGGCGCCGGCGCGAACCTCGGCCGGGTTCTGGGTCAAAGCGGCCTGGGCGACCACCGCGCCGCCAGCGCCGATGCTGAGGGCCAGGGCGCCGGCGACGGCGTATTTCATAAGGGGAGCGCGCATGGATGTGCCTTGTTCCTGGACGATTGAAATGCAATCACTACAGTTGCGAATAAGCCTCGCGGTTGTCAAGCCGGTCTGCGAACGTGTCTCGCCTTATACCCTGGTGTTGACAGTTGGTTGCATGGCCGCCATGTCGCAGGCCTCCCGCCAGCAACCTCGACCTTTCGACCGCCCCCATGACCTACATCGTCACCGACGCCTGCGTGAAATGTAAGTTCATGGACTGCGTCGAGGTGTGTCCGGTCGACTGCTTCTACGAGGGCGAGAACTTCCTGGTCATCGCGCCCGACGAATGCATCGACTGCGGCGTGTGCGAACCCGAATGCCCGGTCGACGCCATCGTCCCCGACACCGAGGACGAGCCCGACGGCAAGTGGCTTCAGATCAACGCCGAATACGCCAAGACCTGGCCCAACATCACCGTGAAGGGCACGCCCCCCGCCGACCGCGAGCAGTACGAGCGCGAGACCGGCAAGTACGAAAAATACTTCAGCCCCAAGCCGGGCAAGGGCTCCTGATTTCATCGGATTGGTGCGGGCGGCCGGGGTCGAACCGGCAAGGGCTTGCGCCCGACGGATTTTAAGTCCGTTGCGTCTACCAGTTTCGCCACGCCCGCGATCCGGCGCGACTGTATAGCCAGCCGCGCCGGACGGGGATAGGCGTCAATGGCCGGCGACGGGCGATGCGTCGGCGGGGCGCATGGCGCGGAAGTCGACGTCGGAATCGGCGATCAACCACACCAAGGCGGCCCAGGCCGCGACGTTCTGGTTCAGCTGCGCCGGGTCGATCTTGTCCAAGGTGTCGTTGGCGGTGTGGTGCAGGTCGAAATAGCGCGTTCCGTCCTGGGCCAGGCCGAAGAAGGGCACGCCCAGCGGCCCCATAGGCCCGATATCGACGCCGCCTTCGGTTTCCGCCTGACGCGAGGCCAGGACGCCGATGGGATAGAGGACCCGGTTCGCGGCTTTCTGGAAGTCCGATCCTTGCACGCCGGCCGGCAGACGCAGGGCGTAGACGCGGTCCGCGCCGAAATCGCTCTCGCCGGCGATGATGTGCTTGTCCAGCGCCGCACCCTGATTGCGGGCGTAAACGCCGCCGCCGTTGCCTGTCTCGCGCGTCGGCTGGGCGACTTCCTCCGAACCGTACAGCACCACGCGAATGGTGCGGGCCGGACGCCGACCGCTGTCGGCGATGGCTCGGGCCGCCGCCAGGGTGATGCCTCCGCCCGCCGCGTCGTCGATGGCGCCGGTTCCCAGGTCCCAGCTGTCCATGTGCGAGCCCAGCACGATCACCTCGTCGGGTCTTTCGGCGCCGGGCAGATCGCCGATCACGTTCTGGCTGCGGGTCTCGTAGGTGCGCGCGGTCGAGGTCAGACGCAGCCGCACCGGCTCTCCCATCGCGACCAGCCGGCTGACCTGATCGGCGTCGGGCGCCGACAGGGCGAAGGACGGAATGGTCGGCTTTCCGTCGACATATTGGGTGGTGCCGGTGTGCGGCAGGCGGTTCTCGTCGGACCCGACCGAGCGAAGGATGAAGGCGGTCGCGCCCTTGGTCGCCGCCACGCCCGGCCCGGCGCCGCGCACCCGCGTCTGCGGACCATAGCCGGAGCCGTCCTGCATCGGCCGCATCTGGCCGAAATCGACATAGGCGATCTTGCCCGCCAACAATCCCTCCGGCGCGGCCTGCAGTTCCTCCAGCGAGGTGAAGCGCACCACCTCGCCCTCCACGCCCCCGCGCGGCGTGGCCGGCGAATGACCCAGCGCGGCCAGGACCAAGGCCTGGGCATGCTCTCCCAGAACCTCGCCGCTGCTCTGCCCCCGCTCCCAGCCGATGAGCGGGAATTCCTCGATCCGCACGTTCTGGAACCCGTGGGCGCGCATGTAGTCGGCGGCCCAGGCGGCGGCCTGCTGCTCGGCGCGGGAGCCCGCCGGGCGGGCTCCGAAGCGGGTCGTCACCTGGGTAACATAGTCCAGGGCGATGTTGGAGCGCATCGCCTGGTCGCGGATGACGACGGCCTGGGCCTCGACAGCGGCGTCCTGCGCCGCCGCGGGCGAGCCGGTCGCGGCGAGGAAGAGCGCTGCTGCGCTCACGGACAACAGGCGAAGAGACATCGGCGGCTCCGGACGAAACGAAAGAGCGCGGACCCTAGAGCGTCATCCGCTGCGCCGAAAGGCTCAGCCGTTCTGGAAATAGGGCTCGACCGGCCCCTGCAGCTTGACCGTCAGCGCCTTGCCCTTGCGGTCCACGCGATTTCCCAGCGCCAACCGCACCCAGCCCTCGGACACGCAGTATTCCTCGACATTGGTCTTTTCCTCGCCCTTGAAGCGAACCCCCACGCCCCGCTGCAGAGCGTCGGCGTCATGGTGCGGGCTGGACGGGTCGACGGACAGGCGGTCGGGCGGGGTGTCGGACATGAGAGGCTCGGCGATCTGGAAAGGCGGGGTGATAGCGCCCCGGCGTCGCGGCGCCAACCGACCTGTATCGCCGGAACCGCGCCCGTGCGGCGCTTCTACTGCACCGTCTGGCGCGGCTGGGCGTCAGCGCCGGCCTGATAGGGCTGCGGCCCGCTGGCGGCCGGGGTTGCGGCTGGGCGGGCGGCGGGAGCGGCGGCCGGTTGTCGCGTCGCGGGCCGTCGCGCGGCCGGGCGCGTCGCTGCGGGGCGCGGGGTCGCCGCCGCCGGGGCGGCCGGAGCAGCGGCGGCGGGCGTCTGCGTTTGCGGCTTGGGCGCCTCCGCCGCCGGGGGCTCTGCGCTTTCGGCGGCAAGGGCGCGAGCAGCCATCTGCTGGGCCTGGAAGCGGGCGGCCAGCTTCTCGGTCAGCTCCTTGGCCTGGGCCGGCTGCATCTGCGCCATGACGGCCGCCAGGGTGCGCGGGCGCATGGCGGCGGCGACCGGCAGGCGCACCCGATCCTCCAGCGCGGCCATGACCGGCGCGGCGTCCTTGGGCCGCATGGCGGAGTAGACCTGGACCAGGCGGTCGATCTCGGCCTTCTCGCGCTCGTCGACCTGGCCCAGCATCTGCCGCATCTCAGCCTTCAGCGCCTCCAGAGCCTGGACCTTGGCGTCGAGTTTCTGCTCGGCGGCCGTCATCAGCGGCAGCATGGTGGCGAAGTCCTGGTCGCGGGCGTCCAGCTGTGTGCGTCGCTGCGACAGGGACTGGATGATGCGCAGTTCGGCCGGGGAGATGCCGGCCTGCTGGGCCAGTTGATCGGGCGTCAGGGCGCAGGCGGCGGCAGGCTTGGCCGGCGCGGCGGCGGACGATGGCGCGGCCTCCTCGGCCCAGGCGCGCGCGCCCTCGAACAGGCCCGGCGCCACGCCGACCGCGCGCACGGCGACCACCCCGCCGATGGCGACGGCGATCAGGGGCAGCAGGCGGGGAATGCGGGCCATCGGGCGGTCTTTCGGTCTCAGGCGGCGAACAGGTCGTCGTCGAGATTACGACGCGCGGCGTTGAGGTTTTGTTTGGCGGTTTGGTTAGCGGACCGGCCGGCGCTCAGCGCCTGGACGATCGAGGCGACGTTGTCGCGCCCCGGCGCGGCGGCGCGTCGCCCGCCCGACGGTCCGGCCAAGCCCTGAATGCGTTCGGCCAGGGCGGCCATCCGGCGCGCGCGGTCGTCCTCTTCTGTGACGACGATCGGAGACGACGTCGCGGCGACCGGCGCGGGCGCCTCGTCCTCGGTCCTGCGGGCGACCGGAGCGGGCCCGCGCGCGATCAACGCCTCCAGCTGCTGCTTGACCTCGCGCGCCTTGATGATCCGGTCGTGCAGCAGATCGGTCTCCTGGCCCGAAGCCCTGAGCGTCGCCAGCGCCGCCTCGGCGCGACCGGCCGCGGCGTTCAGGTCCGTCACCGCCTGGGCGAACGCCAGCTGCCCAGCGCGCAGCGCCGTCAGCTTGCGTTCCAGCTTCACGCCGTAGCCGACCGCCGCCACCAGCAGCAGCATCAGCACCGCGTCCATGATCATGCCGGCCATCAGGCGCTCCTCCGGGTCAGACGCGCCGCGGCGTCGTTGGTGATGGGGCCTTCGACGCGCACGGCCACATGCTGGCCCTTCCGGCCGATCCGCCCGGTCGTCAGGGGGACCGACCCCGCACGGATCGACACGTCCGAATCCGGCGCCGCGTTCAGCATCAGGGTGTCGCCGACCTTCAGGTTCAGCACGCTGGACAACGGCGCCTGCTGTTCGTCCAGCACCACCCGCACCTCGGTGTCGGTGGTCCAGAGTTCGGTCGCCAGGTGGCTTTCCCAGATGTTGTCGCGACCGAATTTCTCGCCCATGAACTGCTGCAGCAGCATCTTGCGGATGGGCTCCAGCGTCGCATAGGGCAGCAGCAGTTCGATGCGTCCGCCGCGATCCTCCATGTCGATGCGCAGCTTGATCAGGATGGCCGCATTGGCCGGGCGTGCGATGGCGGCGAAGCGCGGGTTGGTCTCCAGCCGGTCTAGGTTGAAATGAACGGGCGTCAGCGGCTCGAACGCCTGGCGGGCGTCATTCAACACCACCTCGATCATCCGCTGCACCAGCACGCGCTCGATGGTGGTGTAGGGCCGGCCCTCGATCCGCAGCGCCGCCGTGCCGCGCCGTCCGCCCAGCAGCACGTCGACGATCGAATAGATCAGATTGGAATCGACCGTCAGCAGGCCGTAGTTGTCCAGCTCCTCGGCCCGGAACACCGCCAGGATCGCCGGCAGGGGGATGGAGTTCAGATAGTCCCCGAACCGGATCGAGGAGATGTTGTCCAGCGACACCTCGACGTTGTCGGAGGTGAAGTTGCGCAGGCTGGTCGTCATCAGCCGCACCAGGCGGTCGAACACGATCTCCAGCATCGGCAGCCGTTCGTAGCTGACCAGGGCGGAGTTGATGATCGATCGTATGCCCGACCGTTCCGACCCGTCGTCGCCGCCCAGGTCGAATCCCAGCAGGCTGTCGATCTCGTCCTGGTTCAGCACCCGCTCGGACAGGGCGTCGCTCATGTCGCCCAGCGGCTCGAAGCCTGCGCCGCCCAGCGGATCGAGTTCGGCTGCGTCGGCCATGCCTATTGCACCAGCATTTCTTCGATCAGCACGGCGTCGACCTTGCCCGGCGCGGCGATCAGGTTGACCCGGCGCAGGATTTCGGCGCGCAGCTGATAGGTGCCGGCGGATCCGCTGAGGTCTTCGGGACGCAGCTCGCGCACGAAGCCGGTGAACATGTCCTGCAGGCGCGGCATTTCCTCCTGCAGATGCGTGGCGACCGACGCGTCGTGCGTCTCCAGCGTCAGCTTCAGCTTCAGGAAGGTCGGGCGGCCGTCCGCCGACTGAATGTTCATCACCATGTCCGGCAAGGTGAAGAAGGTCACCCCGTCCGGTCCGGCCGCGATCTTGCCCAGGGCGGGATCGGCCTCGCCACCCTCGCCGCCTCCGCCGTGACCGCCGCCGCCCTTCTTCTCCTCGCCGTGACCGCCGCCCTTCTCGGCCTTCGCCTCGCCGTGGCCGCCTTCCGCCTCGGCGGCGGCCGGCTTGGGCTTCAGCATGAAGAAGGCGGCCGCGCCCCCGCCTCCCAGCACCAGCAGGGCGACAGGCGCGATGATGAACAGCAGCGGCAGCTTCTTTTTCTTGGGCGCGGCTTCGCCCTCGCCGCCCTCGCCTTCGGTCGGGGCGGGCGGCGCGGCGTCCGCATTCGCGTCGCCCTTCTTCTTGCCCAGCTTCAACATGCGGTCGATTCGCCCCGGATGATCCCAGGGGAGGATCGACCGGGTTTGGTTAACACCGCGTTTACGATCGGCAGGATTTGCCGGGCGCCGAGACCCTCCCTGTGCTCCAAAGCCCCGTCGCGCCTGGATTAACCCTGTTGGCATGGCCGTTGCGAGCCACCGGGCCGAAGGAGCACGCCCCTCGTGGAAAACGCCGCCTACATCGGACTGTCTCGCCAGATGACCCTGCGCCGCGAACTCGACATCGTGGCCAACAACGTCGCCAATGCGGACACCACCGGCTTCAAGGTCGAACAGCTGATGCTGAGCGCCGAGATCGGCCAGCGCGCCCGCAACGACGCCATCCGCCCCGGCGCCAGCTTCGTGCTGGACAACGGCGTCGGCCGCGACTTCGGCCAGGGAACCCTGCGCCAGACCGGCCGGACCCTGGACTTCGCCATCGAGGGCGAGGGCGCCTTCTTCGTCGTTCAGGACGGTGCGGGCCGTCAGGCCTACACTCGGGACGGCGGCTTCACCACCGATCCCACCGGCCGGCTGACCACCAAGCAGGGCCAGCCCGTTCTGGGCGGCGGGGCGGAGATCGTGCTGGACCCCGAACTGGGCGCCCCCAGCGTCGGCGCCGACGGCACAATCACACAGGACGGCCAGATCGTCGGCCAGATGTCGGTCGTGCGCTTCGGCGCTCTGGGCGTGCTGGAGAAAGGCGGCGACGGCCTCTACCGCAACGCCTCCAACGTCCAGCCGATCGAAGCCAACGACGTGCAGATCCGTCAGGGAATGCTGGAGGGGTCGAACGTCAATCCGCTGCTGGAAATGACCAGCCTCATCGAGATCAGCCGCGCCTATGAAAGCGTCACGCGGATGATCGAGAACACCAATGACCTTAGCCGTCGCGCCGTCGAGCGCCTCGGCAAGGCCGCTTAAGGAGAGCCCCTCGCATGCGCGCTCTAAGAACCGCCGCCTCGGGCATGGCCGCCCAGCAGCTGAACGTGGAGGTCATCTCCAACAACATCGCCAACATGAACACGGTGGGCTTCAAGAAGCAGCGCGCCGAGTTCCAGGACCTACTCTACCAGAATATCGAGCGGATGGGCGCGCAGTCCTCGTCCCAGGGCAACGTCGTGCCGACCGGCATCCAGGTCGGCGCGGGCGTCAAGGCCGGCGCCGTCTATCGCATCACCGAACAGGGCACGCCCCAGCACACCGGCAACCCCTACGACATGGCCATCGACGGCAAGGGCTTCTTCCAGGTCACCCTGCCCTCCGGCGAGATCGCCTACACGCGCGCGGGCAATCTGCAGGTCAATCCCGAGGGCCAGATGGTCACCGACGACGGCTATCTGCTGGAGCCGGCGGTCACCATCCCTCAGGACGCGGTCGACATCATCATTTCCAAGTCCGGCCTGGTCCAGGTGACCACCGCCGGCCAGGCCGAGCCGACCACCGTGGGCCAGATCGAACTGGCCACCTTCTTCAACGAGGCGGGGCTGGAGGCCATCGGCGACAATCTGCTGCTGGAAACCGCCGCCTCCGGCGCCGCCACCATCGGCGCGCCGGGCGAGGTCGGCTTCGGACAGATCCTGCAGTCCTACACCGAAGCCTCCAACGTCGACGCGGTGTCCGAGATCAGCGCCCTGATCGTGGCCCAGCGCGCCTATGAGATGAACTCCAAGGTCATCAGCACCGCCGACGAGATGCTGTCCGTCGCCGCCCAGGTGAAGAGCTAGATCATGACCCTGCTGCACCGAACCCTGGCCCTCAGCGCCGCCCTGGTCGCCCTGGCCGGCCCGGCGCTGGCCGCGCCCGTCACGCTGAAGACCAATCCGGTCGACGACGACGGCCGCGTCACCCTGGGCGACATCTTCGACGGCGCGGGCGGGGCCGCCGACGTCATGGTCGCGCGCCGCGTCGGCCCGTCGGTCGTGATGGAGGCGGGCCAGCTCCAGGCTTTGGCGCGTCAGGCGGGACTGGACTGGACCAATCCCAACGGCCTGCGCCGCGTCGCCGTCCGCCAGGGCGTGGACGCGCCCGGCGCCGCGCCAACGGTCCAGGCGGCCGCCGCCTCGGCCTCCATCCGGCCCGCCGCCCGGCGCCCCGCCGCGCGCGAGACCGTCATCAAGCGCAACGACATGGTGCGCGTCACCTACGAGGTCGGCGGCGTGAAATTGGCCGTCCTGGGCCGCGCCATGCGCGACGCCGCCGTGGGCGAGCCCGTCGCCGTCACCAACACCACCTCCAACCGCATCATCGACGCGGTCGCCGCCGGTCCCGGCCAGGCCATCGCCGGTCCCGCCGGCGACGCCATCCGCGCCGACGCCCTGTCCCAGTTCGCCGCCCGCTAGTCCGAGCAGAGAGCCCCGTCATGCGTAACACCCTTCTCGCCGCCGCCCTGCTGACCGCCTCGGGCCTGACCGCCTGCTCCACCGCTGTGGAGGCCGTGCGCGGTCCCGAACTGGCCCCGATCGGCTATCCGGCCGCCCTGGTCCCGGTTCAGCAGGCCTATCTGCCCGCGCCGCGCACAGACGCGCAGCCCGCCAGCGCCAACAGCCTGTGGCGCACCGGCGCCCGCTCCTTCTTCGGCGACCAGCGGGCCCGCCATGTCGGCGACATCCTGACCGTGCGCATCGACATCGACGACCGCGCCCAGACCCAGAACAGCACCACGCGCGCGCGCACCAACGACATCTCCGCCGGCGTCAACAGCCTGCTGGGTCTGGAAAGCGCCGCCAACCGCGCCTTGCCCAACGCCTTCGACCCGTCGCGGCTGGTCGATCTGGGCGGCGAGGTGAACGCCGCCGGCTCCGGCTCGGTCAATCGCTCGGAGCGCGTCTCCCTGACGGTGGCCGCCGTGGTGACCGAGGTTCTGGCCAACGGGAACCTGGTGATCCAGGGCCGCCAGGAGGTCCGCACCAACCGCGAGGTCCGCGAACTGACCGTCGCCGGCATCGTGCGGCCCGAGGACATCTCCTCGGCCAACGCCATCAGCCACACCCAGATCGCCGAGGCGCGAATTTCCTACGGCGGGCGCGGGGACATCAGCCGGATGCAGGCCACCCCCGCCGGCCAGAGCCTGATCGAGCGCTTCAGTCCCTTCTGACGCGGCGCCCGGCAAAAAACGCCGGGCCGGCAAGCGCGGCCGTGAACCCCTGACGCCAACCGGCGTTAGTTCGGCGATGATGAAGTTTCTGGTCCCCGCCGTCGCCTGTATCGCCCTGGTCGCCGTCAGCGCCCGGACGCAGACGGTGGACGCTGCGTCGACCCTTCCCGAAATGGCGTGGCGCCTGGACCACGAGGGTCAGATGGCCAAGCTGACCTACGGGGCGGCCAATTCGGATCATCTGGCGGTGATGATCACCTGCCAGCCCGGCGAGGGTGTCGCGGTCTTCTATGGCGCCGCCCATCCGGACAGCCCGCGACTTCTTCAGGCCTCCAGCACCCCGCAAGCCGTGGATCCCCTGTCTAACGGCGCCGCCTACGAAACCCAGGTCGGCCTGGATGATCCCAGCCTGACGGGCCTGGCCCGCGACGGGTCATTGCGCCTGATCAGCGACGACGGATCGACCGTCCTGACGGCGGATTCCGCCGGCCGCCGGATGGCGTCGGACATGCTGGCCTATTGCGGTTCGTCGCGCGTCTGACGACATTGGCCAGGACGCGGCATGGCGCGTTGTCGGCGGGGCCTGACGCATGACCCTTATTGTCTCCCTGGCGCTCGCCGCCGCCATTCAGGCCGCGCCGGGTCCGGCGTGGACCTGGACGCTGTATGAGGGCGACGGCCCCGTGGTTCTGGCCAACGAGGCCCCCGACACGCCCGATCTGCGCGCCACCCTGCAATGCGACCGCGGCGCCGGCGCGGTGGAGGTGTCCGTCTATGATCAAGCGGCCCAGCCCGGCTTCGCCCGCGTCAGCGCCGGTCGCGCCTCGACGACCACCGAGGCCCAGGCCGGTCGCGACGGCGCTCTGAGTTTCGTCGTGCGCGCGGACCACCCGGTCTTCGCCGCCTTCGCCGGCAGCGGCCTGCTGACCGTCGTCGTCGGAGACGATCAGAGCCAGATCGTGGTTCAGCCTCGGCATCTGACCAAGCTGCGCCGCTTCACCGACCTTTGCGCGGGATAGAGTTCATGCGCCTCGCCTTCCTATCTATCGCGCTGACCGCCGCCGCTCTGTCGGCTTGCGCCACCTCGCCCCGCACGCCCGCCCCCGCCGTCGACGCCGCAGCGCCCGCGCCGATCGACGGCTACGACTGGTTCATGCACCAGGACGGGGGCGAGGCCATGCTGGCCTACGGCGTGGCCGACAGCGACGAGGTCAAACTGCGCTTCGACTGCGGCAAGGGAACAGGCCGCCTGCATCTGATCGCCCCGTCCGTGAAGGGCGAACGTCAGTTCTATCTTGAATCCGGCGGCGATACGGAACGGTATCCAGCGTCGCTCGAACCCTCGGGGCTGCACGACGGCGACCTGATGAACGCCGACGCGCCGGCCGACGCACCCGTGTTCCAGCGTTTTCGCCGTCTGGGCTGGATCGCCGCCTGGCGCGGCCAGGATCGCGAGGTCTATGCCGCCCATCCCGGGTCCGAAACCAAGGTCGAGGCCTTCTTCAGCGTCTGCGGCTGACCTTGCCGCTCTGGCGACGGCTTGACGGCGGCAGCCGCCTCGGCTTGCCTGCCGCCCTGTTTCGGGAGGGGTTCATGAAGGTTTCTCATCTGGCCGTCGCGGCGGCCCTGGCGTTGGGCGCGCCGGGGATCGCCCTGGCGCAGGCGGCGTCGCCCGCCGAGACGTCCCGCCCCGCGCCCAGCACGGCCGACGCGGCGCTGGAACAGATCGTCGCCGACTACGAAGCCTATCTGAAATCCGTCGATCCCACGTCCGCCAGCGGCGAGGGCGACCTTGAGGCGATGGCGCGGGTTCCCGACCTGTCGCGCGCGTTCGAACTGACCCAGCGCGCGCCGATGGAGGGTTTCGTCAGCCGCCTTCAGGCCATCAATACGGCCGATCTGTCCCACGCCAATCAGATCAACCACGCCTTCCTGCTCTATGCCCTGGCGCGCGGGATCGAAGGTCTGGACTACGACACCGGCCGCCTGGCCTTCGATAGCGAGGGCGGGCCGGGCACCTGGGCCATCTACATGGGTTCCAGCACCCGCCTGAACTCGGTCGCCGAGGCCGAGGCCTATCTGAAGCGGGTCGAGGGTTTCGCCACGATCTACGCCCAGACCACAGACAACGCCCGGCGCGGGCTGGAGACCGGCATGGTCCAGGCGCGCTCGGTGACGCAGAGCGCCATCGAACTGGCGCGCAACGACGTCGACACGCCCGCCGACGCCGATCCCCTGCTGAAGCCCCTGTCGACCCTGCCCGCCACGGTCTCCCAAGCGGACAAGGATCGCCTGACCGCGCTTGTCGCCGACGTGATCGCCCGCCACATCGTTCCCGCCCGCCAGGCCTGGCTGTCCTTCCTGGAAACCGAATATCTGCCCAAGGCGCCGGTCGAGCCCGGCCTTGCCCATCGGCCTGGCGGCAAGGCGCTCTACGCCTATCTGGTGCGCGGCCACACCACCACGGACCTGACGCCGGACCAGATCCACCAGATCGGTCTGGACGAGGTCGCCCGCATCCGCGCGCGCATGGACGTGGAGATGAAGGCGTCCGGCTGGACCGGCGACTTCGCCGGCTTCCTGACATTCCTGCGCACCGACCCGCAGTTCTACGCCTCGACGCGCGAGGAACTGCTGGAGAAGGCCTCGGAAATGGCCAAGCGCGCCGACGGGGGCCTGCCGCCGCTGTTCGCCACCCTGCCGCGCCTTCCCTACGACGTGCAGCCCGTCCCGCCGCAGATCGAGGAAAACTACACCACCGGCCGCTACAACGGCGGCTCGATGCAGAACGGCGTGGCCGCCCACTACATCGTCAACACCTCCAAGCTGGACCAGCGGCCGCTCTACGAACTGCCGGCCCTGACGCTGCACGAGGCCGTGCCCGGCCACCATGTCCAGATCGCCCTGCAGCAGGAAGCCGAGGGCCAGCCCTATTTCCGCCGTCAGGCCAACGTCAGCGCCTTCACCGAGGGCTGGGGCCTCTACGCGGAGTACCTGGGCGAGGAGATGGGCTTCTACCGCACGCCGTACGAACGGTTCGGCCGGCTGTCCTACGAGATGTGGCGCGCCTGCCGCCTGGTCGCCGACACCGGCCTGCACTGGATGGGATGGAGCGAGGAACAGGCCCGCGCCTGCTTCCGCGACAACTCAGCCCTGGCGCCGCACAACATCGAGACCGAGCTTCAGCGCTACATCGGCTGGCCCGGCCAGGCCACGGCCTACAAGATCGGGGAAATCCGCCTGCGCGAAATCCGCGCCCGCGCCGAGCGCGAACTGGGGCCGAAGTTCAACGTCCGCACCTTCCACGACGCTCTGCTGACCGAAGGCCCCCTGCCGCTGGCCCTGCTGGACCAGCGCATGGACGCCTGGATCGCGGAGCAGAAATAAGCCCTTCCCCCGCTTGTCGGGGAAGTGTCAGGTCGTGGCGCGCAGCGACACGCCTGACGATGGGGGAAGTATCCTCTTGCAAGAGCACTTCCCTCTCCGACCCTGGTTCGCTTCGCGAACGACGGGCCACCTCTCCCGCAAGCGGGAGAGGGTCGTCGCTCCTAGGCCCAATCCGGGACCGGCAGTCCTTTCGAGGTCAGGAAAGCGGGGTTGAACAGCTTGGACGCATAGCGCGATCCGGGGTCGCACAGGCAGGTGACGATGGTCCTGCCCGGTCCCAGCTCGCGCGCCAGCCGCACGGCGCCGGCGATGTTCACGCCCGCCGAACCGCCCAGCGACAGTCCCTCGTGCTTCACCAGGTCGAACAGGATCGGCAGGAACTCCGCGTCTTCGATCCGATAGGCGAAGTCGGGCTTGAAGCCTTCCAGATTGCCGGTGATGCGGGCCACGCCGATTCCTTCGGTGATGGAGGACCCCTCGCCGCTCATCTCGCCCTTGGTGAACCAGTTGAACATGGCCGCGCCCGCCGGGTCGGCCAGGGCGATGGCCACGTCGGGCTTCCGTTCGCGCAGATAGGTCGATACGCCCGCGATGGTGCCCCCCGATCCGACGGCGCTGACGAAGGCGTCCACCCGCCCCTCGGTCTGGCGCCAGATTTCCGGGCCGGTGTTGAAATAGTGGGCGTCGCGGTTGGCGGTGTTGTCGAACTGATTGGCCCAGATGGCGCCTGCCGCCTCGCTGTCGTTCAACTCGGCCGCCAAGCGCCCGGAATAGTGGACGAAGTGGTTGGGGCTGGAGAAGGGCGCGGCGTCGACCTCGACCAGGCGCGCGCCCAGCGAGCGGATGGCGGACTTCTTCTCCTCGGACTGGGTGCGCGGAATGACGATCACCACCGGATGGCCCAGCGCCGCACCGACCAGGGCCAGGCCGATGCCGGTATTGCCGGCCGTCCCCTCCACGATCGTCCCGCCCGGCCTCAGCGCGCCCGACGCCCGCGCGCCCTGCACGATGGACAAGGCCGCGCGGTCCTTGATCGAGCCGCCGGGGTTCATGAACTCGGCCTTGCCCAGGATTTCGCAGCCCGTCTCGTCGGATAGGCGGTTCAGGCGGATCAGCGGCGTGTCGCCGATCAGGTTGATGACGGAGGCGTTGGCGGACAATGTGAAACTTTCAGGCGAAGTCGAAGAAGGATCAGGCGGCCTTGCGCTTGCCTAAGTGGATGCCGCACTCGACCTTGTCCATGCCCGACCAGCGGCCGGCGCGTCCGTCCTCGCCGTCGTCCACCGCGCGGGTGCACGGCCAGCAGCCGATAGAGCGGTAGCCCTGTTCGACCAGGGGGTGGCGCGGCAGGTCGCGCGCGTCCAGCCAGGCCTCCACGTCTTCGCCGGTCCAGTCGGCCAGCGGATTGATCCGCAGCACCCCGTCCAGCACCTCGAACGGTCTAAGGTCCGCCCGCGTCGAGGCCTGATAGCGCTTGCGCCCGGTGATCAGGGCGTCGAACCCCGCCGTCGCCCGCGCCAGGGGGCGTACCTTCCTCAGATCGCAGCAGGCGTCGGCCTCGGTCTTCCACAGGTCGTCGCGCGCATCCAGGGTCCCCTTCTCCTCGGCGTCCGGCGTGACCAGCCGCACATCCGTCAGGCCCAGCGCCTTGGTCAGTTGGGTGCGGTAGGACAGGGTCTGGAGAAAGTGCTGGCCCGTCTCCAGGAAAACCACCGGCACGTCCGCCTTCTCGCGCGCCACCACGTCCAGCAGCACCGCCGATTCCGCGCCGAAGGAGGAGATGGCGCCGACCTTCAGCCCCAGGGCCGGGTCCAGAGCCGCCTTCACGATCTCGGCCGCGCCCTTGCCCGCCGTCTCGCGGTTCAGCCGTTCGGCCAGGGCGTCCAGGTCGCGGTCGTTGGCCGCCGCGCGACGCCGCCGCCAGATGGCCGGATCGGGGTCGACGGCGGGCTGGTAGGCGGCGTCAAACGCCCGGTCCATCCGCGCCCAGACCGCCCGGTCCGCGCCCGGCGCCAGCTCCACCGCGTCGAAACCGGACCGCCGCAGGTGCCGCGCCTGATCCGGCAGGAGCTTGCCCGCCGCGATCAGCTGGCCGCGATAGCCCCGCTCGCGCAGCACCGCGGCCAGGGAAAAGCCGCGCCCGTCGCGAAAGGCGTCGAACTCCAGCACCAGCACGTCCTCGGCCGCCGCGGCGGCCTCCACCTCCTCCAGCGGGGTCGTCACCGGCAGGCGCAGGCCGTTCTGAATTCCCTCAAGCGTTTGCAGCATCGAGCGTCTCGTAGATGGCGTCGCGGAAGGGCTCGGGTCCGACACGGCGCACCGTGTCGATGAAGCGCTCGCCCTCGGCGCGGATTTGCAGATAGCGGTCCAGGGTCCGCTGGATGGCCGGCGCGACCTCATCCGCGGGCAGGCTCTTGCCGACGATGTCGCCCAGCGCGGCCTGTTCGTCGGGCGAGCCGCCGACGGTGATCTGGTAGTATTCCTCGCCCTTGCGATCGACGCCCAGCACGCCGATGTGGCCGACGTGGTGGTGGCCGCAGGCGTTGGTGCAGCCGCTCATGTTGATGCGCACCGGCCCCAGCCGCTCCTGGTAGTCCAGGTCGGCCAGTCGCTTGGACAGGGCCTGGGCCACCGGGATCGAGCGGGCGTTGGCCAGGCTGCAGTAGTCCAGGCCGGGGCAGGCGATCACGTCGGTCGCCAGGTCCGCATTGGCCGTGGCCAGCCCCGCCTCGCGCAGCGCGCGCCAGACCGCCGGAACGTCGTCCAGCTTCACATGAGGCAGGACGAGGTTCTGCTCATAGGCGGCGCGCAACTCGTCGAACGAATAGCGCTGGGCCAGGTCCGCCGCGGCCTCCATCTGATCGGCCGTGATGTCGCCCGGCACCCCGCCCACCGGCTTCAGCGACACCACCACCGAGGCGTAGCCGGCCTGGCGATGGCGGCGCACGTTGTTCCTGGCGAACCGGGCGAAGTCGGGATCGGCCAGCAGCGCCCGCTCGAACGGCGCGCTGGTCCTGGGCAGGGCCTCGAAGGCGGGAGGCGCGAAATAGGCCTTGATCCGCTCGGCCTCGTCCTGCGGAATTTGCAGGTCCTCGCGACGCAGGGTGGCGTAGTGCCGATCCACCTCCTCGCGGAAGGCGTCGATCCCCAGCGAGGCGACCAGGATCTTGATACGCGCCTTGTGGATGTTGTCGCGCCGCCCCAGCAGGTTCCAGGCTCGCAGGATGGCGGTCAGATAGGCCAGCAGGTCCGCCGCCGGCACGCTGGAGGCGATCTCCTGGCCGATGTGCGGCAGACGCCCCTGGCCGCCGCCGACGAAGACGCGGAAGGCCGTGCCGCCGTGGTCGCCCCGCACGATCTGAAGGCCGACGTCGTGGGTGCGAATGGCCGCCCGATCCTTCTCGGCCCCGGTCACCGCGATCTTGAACTTGCGCGGCAGGAACGAGAACTCGGGGTGGATGGTCGACCACTGTCGAATGATCTCGCACCAGGGACGGGGATCCTCGATCTCGTCCTCGGCGGCGCCGGCGAAGACGTCCGTGGTGACATTTCGGATGCAGTTGCCGCTGGTCTGGATGGCGTGCATCTCGACCTCGGCCAGGTCGCTCAGGATCGCCGGCAGGTCGGTCAGGGCCGGCCAATTGTACTGGATGTTCGTCCGCGTGGTGAAATGGCCGTAGCCCTTGTCATAGGTGCGGGCGATATGGGCCAGCTGGCGCATCTGCCGGCTGTCGAACGTGCCGTAGGGGATGGCGACCCGCAGCATATAGGCATGGAGCTGCAGATAGACGCCGTTCATCAGCCGCAGCGGCTTGAACTCGTCTTCCGTCAGGGCGCCGGACGCGCGCCGCGCCACCTGGTCGGCGAACTCCTCGACCCGTTCGCGCACCACGGCGTGGTCGAACTCGTCATAGCGGTACATCAGCCCACGCCCCCATTGACGTGCAGGTCCACGCTGTGCCCCACGGTCGGCCCGGCCGAGCGGATGCGTTCCTTCAGCCGGTCGCGCCCGGACGGCGCGTGGTCCTGCACCTCGACCAGATAGGGATTGACGAAAACGTCGGGCCGACCGGCGACGTCAGCCAGCACGACCGCGGCGGCGGGATCGTCCAGCACCGAGGCCTGGTCGATCCGCTCCACAGGTTGGTTGTCCACGCCCACATAGATGACGCGGCCGTCCGACAGGCGGTTCGCCGTCACGATCTTCACGCCGCCGCCTCCGCGCGAACATCCAGCTGAGCCGCCGAGAACGCCGCCGTCTCGCCGACGAACAGCAGCGCCGGCCCCGACAGGTTCGCGCCGCGCACCAGGGCGCCCAGCCCGTCCAATCGTCCCGTCAGGACGCGCTCGTCCGGGCGGCTGCCGTTCTCGACGATGGCCACGGGCGTCGAGCCCGCGCGCCCGGCCTGCATCAGTTTCGCCGCCGTTTCCTCGGCCCGGTCGACGCCCATGTAGATGGCCAGGGTGTGGTTCGGCGCCGCCAGGCGCGCCCAGTCGGCGTCGACGCCGCCCGGCTTGGCCTGGGCCGTCACGAAGGTCACCGCCTGGGCGTGGTCGCGGTGCGTCAGGGGCACCCCCGCCGAGGCCGCGCAGGCCAGGGCCGCCGTCACCCCGGGCACCATGAAGACGGGCACGCCCGCCGCGCGCACGGCCTCCAGCTCCTCGCCGCCGCGCCCGAAGACGAACGGATCGCCGCCCTTCAGCCGCACGACGCGATGGCCGGCGCGGGCTTCGGCGATCATCAGGGCCTCGATCTGGTCCTGGGGCACGGAGTGATCCCCCCGCGCCTTGCCGACATACAGCCGTTTGGCGTCGCGGCGCGCGCGCTCCAGCACCGCCTCGGGAACCAGCCGGTCGTGAATGATGACGTCGGCGTCCTGCAAGACCCGCAGCGCCTTCAGCGTCAGCAGTTCGGGGTCGCCCGGCCCCGCGCCGACGATGTGAACCACGCCCTGTTCCGGCGCCGCCACGTTCAGCAGGCGCAGCATCTCGCGCCGCGCCTCGGCGGTGCGGCCCTCGGAGGCCAGGTCGGCGGCCGGCCCTCGAAAGGCCTTCTCCCAGAAACGGCGACGCGCCATGAAGTCCGGCACGCTGGCCTTGACCGTCTCGCGCAGGTCGCGCGCCATCCGCGCCACATTGGCCAGCCCGGCGGGCAGGACGCCTTCGATGCGCGTGCGGACGTCGCGCGCCAGGATCGGCGCGGAGCCGCCGGTCGCCACCCCGACGACGACCTCGTCGCGGTCGATCAGGGCCGGCGTCTGGAAGTCGCTCAGGCTCGGCTGGTCCACCACATTGACCTGGGCGCCGGCCGCCCGCGCCAGCGCCGCCAATCGCGCAGCCCCCGCCACGTCCTGCAGCGCGATGAAGACCAGTCTCGCGCCCGTGAAATCCTCGGCGCCCGGCGTCCGATCAACCGGCGTGGGCGCGCCCTGCGGCGTCTCCAGCCGCGCGGGCTCGCCGTCCGGCGCGAACCAGACCAGGTCGGCCGGCGTGCTCAGGAACAATCGCAGCTTCGCCAGCGCCGGTTCCCCGGCGCCCACGATCACGACCTTGGCGGCCTCCAGCGGCACGGAGGCGAGAAATACACGCATCGTCTTGCTTTCAAGGCCGTCGAGGGGGGAAGAAGGACCGACGGCGAAATCGCACCTTCGGATTCCCGCCGGTTTGTCGCAAACCAGATTGCGTCCTGCTCACTGATAGGATTTCTAACGGCGATGGCTCGATCGCTCCTTCCGCTGAACGCCCTGCGCGCCTTCGAGGCGGCCGCGCGGCACCTGAACTTCTCGCGCGCGGCGGACGAACTGGCCGTCACGCCGGGGGCCGTCAGCCAGCAGATCCGGCTGCTGGAGGACATCGTCGGCGGCCCCCTGTTCATGCGCGAGGCGCGGGGTCTTCAGCTGACCGACCTGGGGCGGGGCGCGACGCCCCTGCTGCGCGAGGGGTTCGAACGGCTGATGGACGCCTCGGCGCTCTTGCGCGAGCCGCCGCGCCGAAAGCAGGTGTCGATCAGCGTCGCGCCCGGCTTCGCCTCCAAATGGCTGATGCCGCGCATGGACGACTTCCACGCCGCCCATCCCGAGATCGAGCTGTGGATCTCGGCCGACATGGAGCCGGCGGACCTGTCGGAGGGCAAGATCGACCTGGCGGTGCGCTACGGCGCCGGCGACTATCCGGGCCACACCGTCGAACGGCTGATGACCGAAACGGTCCTGCCGGTCTGCGCCCCCGCGCTGATGAGCGGCGATCACCCGATCCGCGATCCCGCCGACCTGCTGCACCACGCCCTGCTGCACGACATGTCCAACGACGGCGATCCCAGCCGCCCGGACTGGGCCATGTGGCTGAAGGCCCGCGGCGTGCGCCATCCCGATCCGCGCCGGGGTTCGCGCTTCAACCAGTCCAGCCTGCTGATCGAGGCGGCGGCGTCGGGGCGCGGCGTGGCCCTGGCCAAGCGCACCCTGGCCCAGGCCGACCTGGCGTCCGGCCGGCTGGTCGCCCCGTTTCCCGACGGGTCCGAGGCGGTGGGCTTCGTCTATTCGGTGGTCCAGCCGCGCGACCGCCCGCCCTCGCCCAGCGCCACGGCCTTCGTCGCCTGGCTGAAGAAGCAGGCCGTGGATCACGACAACACGATGGGCCAGCTCTGAGGCCCAGATCTGAGGCCCGAGATCAGGCGGCGGCCGGCAGGGCCACGGGCCGTTCGGTGACGACGAACAGGTGCTCGACGTTGCGCAGCCGCCCGACCTGGCCGACCTTCTCGCCCTTGGGATTGTGGATGCCGATGCGGGCGCCGACGTAGCGGGGGTGGGCGATCTCCACCACCTGCACATGGCCCCGCGCCGACAGCATCTCCACCAGGTCCGCGCGGCTAAGATAGCCCTCGTCGTTGAAGCTGACGATCAGGTTGGGCGCGCTGACCCGTTCGATCACCGCGCGCAGGGCCGGACCGATGCCGGGCCGGCTGTTGAAGGCGCTCTTGCGGGTCTTCACGTCGATCCGCTTGTTGGCCACGCCATAGGTTTCGGGCCGGTCCCACAGCACCAGGCTTTCCCAGCAGTGATAGTTGGCCAGATAGGAATGCTGGTTGTAGGGCGGATCCAGATAGACCAGGTCCGCCTCCATCTGGCCGGCCATCTCCACCGCATCGCCCCGCGTCGCGCGGCACGGCGCCCCGACCGAAGGCAGCAGGTCCGGCAGACGCAGTTCCAGCGGTTTCAGCGCGCGCGGCGCCCAGCGCTTCATATAGGCCATCTGCACCCCGGCGGTGGAATCCACCCGGTCGGCGGCCTCCATCAGGCTGACCAGGACGATGGCCTTCAGTTCCGGCTCCAGTTCCAGCGTCTCGACCCGCTCGCGCATGGCGTCGATCCGCGCGCCGTTGTCCGGGTGGAAATAGCGGGCGTCCTCGCAGAAGGCCTGGGTGAACCAGCCCGCCTCCGGCCGCACTTCCCGCAGTTCGGCCAGCACCGCCTCGGCCCGCGCCAGCCAGCGCTCCCGGTCCGCCTGGACATAGGCGGTCGCCAAGGTGTGAGCATAGGCGTTGTGGTCGTTGGACCAGACCTGGAAGCCCTGCCGCTTCAGCGCATGGCCCACCCGCGCCGTGCCGGAAAACAGGTCGCACACCCGCCCGCCATCCGGCAGCAGGCCCGCCACCGCTCCCGTCACATGACCCAACAGGGCGCGCTTGGAGCCGATGTATTTGATCATGTGCGCCGCCGACTCATGGGCGGAGCCTAGCCGCCCCCGCTTCAAAGCGGGAGGGGTTAACCCTTGCGGCGCGGCTTGGCCTTGGCGGCCGGCGCATGGGCCAGACGCAGCAGGTTGGCCGCGCCGGGCGCTCCGAACGGCGTGCCGGCCAGGATCAGGATACGCTGGCCGGGTTCGGCCAGGCCGTATTCAAGCGCGCCGTCCACGGCCTGGTCGGTCACCTGCTCCAGCGAATCCGGCTGATCGCCCAGGCGCGGCTCCAGCCCCCAGACCAGGGCCAGCCGCCGCGCGGTCGAGGCGTTGGGCGTCAGGGCCAGGATCGGCTTCAGCGGCCGTTCGCGCGCCATGCGTCTAGCCGTGCCGCCCAAGGTCGTGAACACCACCATGCAGGCTGTGGACGGGGCGTCGGCCGCCTTTCTCGCCGCGCCCACCAGGGCGTCGACGTCGTGCTCGTCCATGCCGGCGTGTTCGGCGCCCATCAGGCTGGGCCACATCGGGTCGTTCTCCACCCGCTCGATGATGCGGCTCATGATGCCGACCGCTTCCAGCGGATAGTCGCCCGACGCCGTCTCGGCCGACAACATCAGGGCGTCGGCGCCCTCATAGACCGCATTGGCCACGTCGGTGGCTTCCGCCCGGGTCGGGGCCGGGGCGCTGGTCATCGATTCCAGCATCTGGGTCGCCACGATCACCGGCACGCCGCGATTGCGGGCGGCGCGCACGATCTGCTTCTGGGCGACCGGCACCTCTTCCGGGTCCATCTCCACGCCCAGGTCGCCGCGCGCGACCATCACCCCGTCGCAGTAGTCCAGGATGGCCTCCAGGTCGGCCAGGGCGGCCGGCTTCTCGATCTTGGCCAGACACGCCGCTTGGCCGTTCACGATCCGCTTCAGTTCGGCCATGTCCTCGGGCTTCTGCACGAAGCTCAGCGCCACCCAGTCGACGCCCAGCCGCAGGGCGAAGGCCAGGTCCTCGCGGTCCTTGGGCGTCAGGGCCGAAACCGGGATCACCGCCTCGGGCACGGCCACGCCCTTGCGGTCCGACAGTTTGGAGCCGCTTTCGACCGTCACATCGGCCCATTCGTCGGTGCGCTTGCCGACACGCAGCCGCACCCGGCCGTCGTCCAGCAGCAGCAGCATCCCCTCGCGCAGGGCCTTGAAGATTTCCGGATGCGGCATCTGCACCCGCGTCTCGTCACCCGGCGTCGGGTCCAGATCGAAGCGCATGACGTGGCCCGGCTTGACTGCGATCTCGACGTCCTTGAACCGGCCCAGACGCAGCTTGGGCCCCTGCAGGTCGGCCAGCACGCCCAATGGACGCTGCAACGCCATCTCGGCGCCCCGCACGGCCTTCAGCGCCGCGGCGTGATCCTCGTGCGAGCCGTGACTGAAGTTCAGGCGGAACACGTCCACCCCGGCCTGGGCCAGGGCCTTGACGGTCCCCGGCGCACGGCTGGCGGGGCCCAGGGTCGCGACGATGCGCGCGCGGCGGGCTCTTTGCATGAACGGATTTCCTCGTATGGCTCTGACGGCCGGCGCCTCCCCTCAGAAGCGCTTCTCAGCCCTTTGTGCCAATGAAATGCGGGAGGCGTAAGAGCGCCTCCCGCCGTGGAAACACGAGTTTATGTCGACCCGCGCGGCCTATTTCGTCTCGCAACGGCCCTTGGCGAACTGAGGCAGGTCCATGCAGCGGCCGTCGATCGGGGCGTCGGGTTGAACGCCGATCAGGTTGGCCAGGGTCGGGGCGATGTCGATGGTGCGCATGGGCAGGAAACGCTCCTGTCCTTCCGCGCCCGGCCACCAGAAAACGATCGGCACGCGGCGGTCGTATTCCCAGGGCGTCCCGTGACTGGGGATCGCGCCGCCGACACGGCCGCCCGCCACCACGTTCGGCTGGAAGGCCAGGATGATGTCCGGCGACCGTCCCTCGACCACCGACAGCCGCATCCGCTCCTGGAGCGTCAGCATTTCGGGGTTGCGCGTGTCGGGGATCGGCAGGGCCAGCATCCGCTCGCGCGTCTCGGCGAAGGCGATGTCCGGCAACTGGCGCAGGCGCTCCACCGCCGCCTCGGCCGCCTGCGTCCGCAGCGGTTCAGGCAGGGCGCGGTCCTCGGCGTCGGCCACGATGATCCCGCTGCCGCCCTGCTGCAGGGGCGCCGCATCCAGGCCGAAGCGTTGCTGCAGTTCGGCGCTCACCGTCGCCACGCCCCTCAGATCGGCGCGGTGGGCGTGGGGATAGCCGCGCGCGGCCAGGCGCTCGACGAAGTCGGACCCGCCGTGGTCGGCCGTCAGCACCACCAGCGCGCCGCCCGGAACCTGGGCCAACCTGTTCAGGAAGCCGCCCAGGGCTTCGTCCAGTCGGTGCTGCTGCTCGCACATCTCCGGCCCCTGGGTGCCGTAGCCGTGGCCGATGCGATCGGTGCCCGACAGGCTGACGCCCAGCACGTCCACCGACGCGCTCTGCCCCAGCTTCTGGCTGTCCAGCAGGTACTCCGCCGCCTTCAGCGTCTGCTCGTCCAACAGAGGCGATGTGTCGAACTTCAGGTTCGTCGGCGGCAGGACGGAATGAAAGGTCTGGCCGCGAATGACCCAGTCGCCGCCCAGGGCGCGGCAGTCGTCGTGGCGATAGTCCCACGTCACCGGCTGGGCGGCCATCTCGGCGCGAAAGGCGGTGTTGAACGCGGTCACCGGCGCCAGGCGCGCCTCGGCGACCTGGCCCGGTTCGACATAGGTGGTCAGGCCGAAGTCGTCGGTGAACCAGAACGCCTGGCCGTGATGGCCCGCCAGGTTGATCGCGCCCCGATCCTTGCCCGAGACGGCGAAGACCTTGCTGGCGGGGCTGGCCGCCACAAGCCAGTCGCCCAGGCTGGTCGCCTTGATCTGGTCCGGGCCCACCGGCCCGTTGTCCGACCCGTCGTCGCCGTGGGCCAGGTGGTTCTGCGGCGCGGCCAGGCAATAGACCTCCTTGCCCGTCGCAGGATCGACCCAGTCGTTCGCGGGGATGCCCGTCTCGGCGGGGTGCATGCCGGTCAGGACGGTGGAGTGGCCGGGGCAGGTCTCGGTCAGGCCGTGCGTCTGGTAGCCGTTGATCGACACCAGTCCCTGGTCGGCCAGCCGCTTCAGGCCGCCCGTGTAGCGGCTGCGATACTGGTCGAACAGGTTGGCGCTGAACTGATCGACCACGATGGTGACGATCAGACGGGGCGGCGCGGCGCGTTCCGGCGCGGCCGCCAGGCTGGGGAACGCCGCCCCCGCCGCCAGGACCGCCGAAAGCAAGGCCGGTGCGAACTTCATCATGCCACTCCTGAAACGTCGGACGCAGATGCCTCTATCGGCGCCGCATTGCAACGCTGTGACAGGAGCCGCCGGGCTCAGGTCGCCGCTTCGGGTTCCAGCTTCGCCATCGACGGCCGTTCGGCCGCCTTCGACGCCGCCACGGCCTCCACCGCTCGCATGACGCGCAACAGGTTCTCGCCCGAAATCTTGCGGATGTCCGCCTCGGTCCAGCCGGCCGCCATCAGGGCCGCCAGGATGCGGGGATAGGCGTCCACGCCGCCCATGCCCGCGGGCAGGCTGCCGATGCCGTCGAAGTCGGCGCCCATCCCCACATGGTCGATCCCGGCCACCTCGCGAACGTGCTGGATATGGGCGACCACGTCAGCTAGCGTCGCCTGCGGCGTCGGGTGCGCCCGCATCCAGGCCGTCAGGCCCGCCTCGACCGCCGACGGATCGCCGGGGTTCAGCGACTTCAGCCGCGCCTCCTCGGCCGCCTGCGCCGCGTTCCACGCCCGCACGGTCTCCGACACGAAGCCGGGCGCCAGGTTGATCATCACGATCCCGCCGTCCTCCGGCATCATCCGCAGGACCCGATCGGGGACGTTGCGGGGATGGCCCGTCACTGCCCGCGCCGAGGAGTGCGAGAAGATCACCGGCGCCTCGGACACCCGCATGGCGTCCAGCATGGTGTCTTCCGACACGTGGCTCAGGTCCACCATCATGCCCAGGCGGTTCATCTCGCGGACCACCTCTTCGCCGAAGGCGTTCAGCCCGCCCCATTTCGGCGCGTCGGTGGCGCTGTCGGCCCAACTGGTGGTCCTGGAGTGGGTCAGGGTCATGTAGCGCGCGCCGGCCCGATAGAACTCCCGCAGCAAAGCCAGCGAATCGTCGATCGAATAGCCGCCTTCCATGCCGATCAGGCTGGCGATGCGGCCGGAGGCGAACACCGCGTCCACCTCGTCCGCCGTCGTGGCCAGGCCGAACGTTTCGGGGTGGGCGGCGATGATCCGCTTGGCCGTGTCGATCTGCTCGAAGGTCTCCTCGACCGCCTCCAGCGGCGTCAGGCTGGCGGGCACATAGACCGACCAGAACTGCCCGCCCACGCCCCCGGCGCGCAGGCGCGGAATGTCGGTGTGCAGCTTGGTGGACGCCGCCAGATTCTGGTTCAGGTCCACCGCATGGACGTCGGCGCCGTACTGCTGGCGCAGCGCCCACGGCAGGTCGTTGTGCCCGTCGATCAGCGGCGTCGTCTTCAAGATCTCCATGACCCGCACCTCGCCGGCGTCCTGGGCGTGGGCGACCATGGCCAGGGCGGCGAAGGCGGCGCCGG
>NZ_DLMO01000035.1:42490-71932 GCF_002479325.1 Brevundimonas sp. UBA7534 | reverse complement strand
GTCCGCATCAAGGGCAAGGGCATGCCGCATCTGAACGGACGCGGACGCGGCGATCTGGTCGTCGAACTGTTCGTGGAGACCCCCACCGACCTGACCGCCCGCCAGAAGGAACTGCTTCAGGAGCTTGCCCTGTCGTTCGGCGAGGAGCAGAACCCCCGCAACTCCAGCTTCGCCGGAAAGGCGAAGCGCTTCTGGGCCGACATCCTGGGCAACCAGGATGCGGACGGGTCGAAAGAGAACGCGGCTTGAGCGCCATCTTCCACGCCGGCATTTCCGGCTATCGCGGCCGGATGGGCCGGGCGGTGTCCCAGGTGCTGGACGCGCGCGACGACGTGGTCGTGGCCGCCCGCATCGACTGGGGCGACGAGGCCGACCTGTCCCTGTGCGACGTGGTGATCGACTTCTCCACCGCCGACGCCTCCCTGGCGCTGGCCCAGGCGGCGGCCGAACGCGGCGGTCCGGCCCTGGTGATCGGCTCCACCGGCTTCACGCCCGAGCAGGAGGCGGCGCTGGAACAGGCCGCCGAGCGCATCGCCATCGTCAAGAGCGGCAACTTCTCGCTGGGCGTCAACATCCTGATCGGCCTGGTCCAGCACGCGGCCCAGCGCCTGGACGCCCAGGACTGGGACATCGAAGTGACCGAGGCCCACCACCGGCGCAAGATCGACGCCCCGTCGGGCACGGCCCTGATGCTGGGCGAGGCGGCGGCCGAGGGCCGGTTCTCCGATCTGGCGGACCTGCAGCTGAAACCCTACGACGGCATCACCGGCGAACGGCCGGTGGGCAAGATCGGCTTCTCCTCGATCCGCGCGGGCGGCGTCGTGGGCGAGCACACCGTCATGTTCGCCTCCGAGGACGAGGTGCTGACCCTCAGTCATTCGGCCATCGACCGCTCCCTGTTCGCCAAGGGCGCCGTGGCCGCCGCCGCCTGGGTGCGCACGCGCCGCCCGGGCCTCTACGACATGCAGGACGTCCTGGGTTTCCGCCAGGCCTGAGGAGGCCGCCGTGTCGTCGTCGGAAGCCATCGGCCGGGGGATCGCGCTGCGCGTCGCGGCGGCGGGCTGCTTTTCCGTCATGGCCGCCCTGCTGAAGCTGGCCTCTCTGGACGGCGTGGTCGCGCCCGAGATGCTGTTCTACCGCGCCTTCTTCGGCCTGCCGGTCGTGCTGGCCTGGGTCATGGCCGGCCAGGGCGGGCTGAAGGCCCTGTCGACCCGCCGCCCCTGGGCCCACGTCGGGCGCAGCGCCCTGGGCATCACCTCCATCCTCTGCGTCTTCCAGACCCCGACGCTTCTGCCGCTGGCCGACGCCACGACGCTGAGTTTCACCGCGCCGGTCTTCGCCACCCTGCTGTCCTTTCTGATCCTGAAGGAGCCGGTCGGGCCGCGCCGCTGGGCCGCGGTCGCGGTCGGCTTCCTGGGCGTGGTGGTGGTGACGCGGCCGGGCGCGGCGGCGGGCGTCCCGCTGGAAGGGCTGGCGTTCGGCCTCACCGCGGCGCTGCTGACCGCCGGGGTGACGATCACCCTGCGCCAGTTGCGCGACAGCGAGCACGTCGCCGCCATCGTCTTCTGGTTCTTCGCCGCCTCTTCGGTCGTGGGGGCGCTGCTGCTGCCCTTCGTGGGACATGTCCACGCCCCGGCGACCTTCGCCCTTCTGATCGGCGCGGGGATCGCCGGCGGGCTGGCGCAGCTGTTCATGACCGCCTCGCTGCAGCGCGCGCCCGTCGCCGTGGTCGCGCCGTTCGACTATCTGCAGATCGTGGGCGCCATCGGTTTCGGCTGGTGGCTGCTGGCCAGTCCGCCCAGCCTGGCCACGCTGGCGGGCGCGGGCCTGATCGGCGCCAGCGGCCTGTACACCGCCTGGCGCGAGCATGTCCGGCGTCGGCAGCGCCTGGTCCAGGCCACCCCGCCGCCGGTCTGAATCAGGCGTTTATCGCTGGTCCTGGCCGGACGCGGCGCTGGCGATCTGGCGGCCGGCGTCGAAGGCGTCGCGCGCGCCCTTGTAGATGAATCCGTAGGTCGGATAGACGGTCGTGCCCAGGTCGTTGATCGGATTGTACCAGACCTTGACCTGGCTCCAGTCGTTGGACGGCGAGACGTCGACGACGGTGACGTTCTCCTCGACCTTGCCGCGGCTGCCGCCCCAGTTGGCGTGGGTCACGCGCACCACGCGGTCGGTCAGGATGTCGGAGACGACGGCGACGTGACCCCGGCTCATGCGGCCCTCGGGGCGGAACACCAGCACCGAGCCCGTTTCGGGGCGGCGGCCGGTGCGGAAGTTGTCGGCGGCCTGCCGCCACCAGGTCCAGGCGTCGCCGAAGATCTGGATGCCCGAGAACATCCGGGCGAAGGTCACGCACTGCCAATAGGGGTCGTCGGCCCTGGCCGCGGAGGGCGTCACGCCGACCGCAAAAAATCCAAGGGTCGCCGCAACCGCGGCGGCGGTGAACCGTTTCGTCATGCTGTGGCGTATCCCGACCTGCCTCAGGTCGGGAGACTAGGCCACGGGTTCGCCTTTCGGGGCAAGCGCTTTCGACGTATCCGCGTCCTTTGTATTCGTTGCGGAAGTCTTATGGCGACGCTCGGCCCACCCGCGCAGGGCCCGCCGCGCCGGGTGTTCGACCAGGTGATAGGAGGCGGCGGCCACGACCGGCAGCAGGGCCACGATCGCCAACCACACGAAAACGTGAAGTTGCTTGTCCGGCGCGTCGGTGACCTTGGCCGCCAGGTTCACCGCCAGCAGCTTCCACGGCACGCAGACCATATAGACCGAATAGCTGATCTCCCCCAGATAGACCGCCGGCTTGGACGCCAGCCATCCGGCGCGTTCGTTGGGCAGCGACGCCAGCGACAGGATCAGCCCGCCCGCCAGCAGCACGGTGATGGCGTCCCACAGGCCCAGGGCCGCGCTGGCCAGCATCAGCGCCAGGAAGATGGCGGCGCTGATTCCCGGCGCCTTCAGCGGCGCCTTGCGATAGACCAGATAGAGGGCGCACCCCAAAGCGAAGCACGGCACGATCCGCAGCGCGCCCCAGCGGATGGTGGCTTCCGTCAGCGGGAAGCCCGCCCACTGCTCGAACACGAAATACAGCACCGCCAGGAAGGCCGCCGCGCCCAGCACCGCCGTCGCCGGCTTGTCGCGCAAGCGCCAGAAGACGAAGGCGAAGGCCGGGAAGCACAGATAGGCGAACCACTCCGCCGAGATCGACCAGGACGGGTGGTTCCAGCCCGCCGCCGGCGCCAGGCCCCAGGCGTGGACCATCAGCAGGTTGGCCGGCAGCGACGACCAGCTGAGCACGTTGGAATCCACGCTCATCCCGGCAACGATCGCCGCGGCCGCCAGCAGCCCGACCCCCAGCAGGGTGGCGATGTGCAACGGATAGACCCGCGCCACCCGCGCCCACAGGAACCGGCCGTAGGAGAAGCGCTTCTCGCCCGCCTGCGCCAGATAGACATGGCTCAGGATGAAGCCGGACAGGACGAAGAACAGCTCGACCCCCAGATAGCCCTTGGCCACCAGACCCGGCAGGCCGACGCCGGCCAGGTTCTCCCAGAAGGCGTAGATGGCGACCCACAGCGCGGCGGCGAAGCGCAGGGCGGTGATGGGCTTCAGGTCGGCGGGCGTCTGGACGGGGGTCATGGTCTCACCTTGGCACGTCAGCCTTTGCGAACCGTGAACCCCCCGCAATTCGCGCGCCAGACGGGCCTAGCCCGCCCACACGCCGTGAAACCCCGCCGGCAGCGCCAGGTCGGCGGCCCAGGTCGCGACCGGTCCGTCGGCGACGCGCGCGGCGTCGAACACGTGCAGTTCGGTGCGTCCCTCGCGCAGATTGACCG
Organism: Brevundimonas sp. UBA7534; assembly: GCF_002479325.1. Classification (GTDB taxonomy): domain Bacteria; phylum Pseudomonadota; class Alphaproteobacteria; order Caulobacterales; family Caulobacteraceae; genus Brevundimonas. The sequence continues at coordinate 68,099 of NZ_DLMO01000035.1, read as the reverse complement.
AAGGCCCAATCAGCCAGGCGTCGCGCTCTCCCGTTGCGCCGGGCTTGGGCGCGAAGACGGTCTCCTCGACCACCTGATGGACGCCGAAGTCGAAGGTGTCGGAGCGGCCGGAGTCCCAATCCTGGATCGCCAGGCCCGTGGGCAGGGGCCGCCCCCGGCTCTCGCCGGCGGTGTGCGCCGTCAGACTGCGCTTCAGCCCGGCGCGGCGCGGGTCCGCCTTGGGGAACTCGCCGACCGCCTCGGTGGTCGTCATCTCGGCGCGGCCGTCGGGACGCAGGGTGATCAGGGCCAGCCGCGCGGGATCGCCCGGCACGACGCCGCGCCCGTCCACCAGCACCCGGGCGCCGTCGACGGCGAACCGCGGATCGCCGCTGGCGGCGACGTCGAAGCGGATCGTGCCGTCCGGCTCCGCCCAGGCGTCGCCCAGGTGGAAATGAAAGAAGCCGGGCAGGTCGTAGAGGCGCCGCCGGGTCAGGTCGTCCTTGTCCAGCACCATCACCTGCGTCCCCGCCTCGGGCCGCCAGTTCAGGCGCGCGACGAAGGGCATGCCGTCGCCCTCGAACAGCCAGGGCTGCAGCACCAGGATCACGTGCCGGTCCGTGGCGGTGAAGTCGTGCATATAGCTGGCGCGCGGCAGCGGCACGACCTGGGCGTCGTTCAGGCTGCGGTCCGGGTTCAGCCGCCAGATCACGGCCCGGTCGCCCGAGGCGCCCACGTTCCAGATCGAGCCGTCCGGGGCGTAGCGCGGATGGGCCTGGAACGGCATCCCCTTCAGGTCGTCGCGCAGGGTGACGAAGGCGCCGGTCGACAGGTCCGCCGCGTCCATCGCCAGCGGTGATCCGCCCTCCCACAGCGCCCAGATCTGATCGCCGGCCGTCATCACCCCGGTGTTGGCGGCGTTGGCGTCGTCGTTGGAGCCGACGCGGGCGCGCGCGTCGCCCTTGGTGCCGAAGCCGGGCGTGACCACCGCATCGAGCTCACTTTCCCAGCGCCGCTTGGGCGTGTCGGCGAACCGGGCCTCCAGGGTCGCCTGGCCGTCCTGGATGCGGAAGGCGCGCATCAGGCCGTCGCCGTCGAACCAGTGGGTCGCCGCGCCGCCCGGCCGGCGGAACTTGGCCGGGCCGTTGCGGTACAGGACGCCCGAAAGACCTTCGGGGACGCGGCCGTGCACCAGGGTCAGGGCGCGGCGGGCGACATCGCCCTCCACGTCGCGGGTCGCCACGGCCCAATCGGCGGCGGCGTCCAGGGCGGCGGCGGCGCGCACGGCCTCGGGCGTGGCCACGGCGGCCGACAGGGCGGCGACGCCCATCAGGAAGGAACGGCGGGACGGGGTCATGACGGCGGCTCTTACTTGATCGAGATAGTCTGGGCGGTCGCGCCCGCGGCGGCGAAGCGGGCCTGGTCCCACTTGGCCGGCCCCATGTTGCCGCGCGCATTGTTGGAGAAGGCGTAGGGCTCGGTCGGCATGCCGAACGGGTTGGTGTTCATCCGTCCGTCGCCGTTGACGTCGTGAAAGGCGCGCACGGCGTAGTCGCCGTCGGGCAGGCCATCGAAGTCGGCGGTGCGCTGGCCGGCGGCCACGTCCACCACCGCCTGACGCACCGACCGCCCTTCGTCATAGGCCGCCTGACTGTCGAACAGGACGACCATGATCCGGCCGGTCTCGGCGCCCGGCTCGAAGGTCACGGAGACATCGGCGGCCAGGGCCGGGGCGCAGGCCAGGCCGGCGGCCAACAGGCCCAGGGCGGGGGTCAACAGAGAGGCGGCGATCTTCATGGCGGGCGTCCTTTGGCGAAACGGCGCCGTTCCCGATGAGCGGCCGCCGTCGATGGACCGACCGTGGGCCGACGCCGCCCGGCCCGCCACCGCCGTTGCGGCGACGGACGCGGCGTCTTCGCCAACGACCGCCCCCGTCCGTTCACGAAGCGCGAACGGACGCCCCTCTCAGCCCCTGGGGCGGCGGCGGCTCATGGCGCCCATGACCCGATCGGCGATGGCTTCGGCGTGTTTCTGGGTGAAGGCCAGGGCCGCCGGGTTGCCGCGACGCGGGCCGATAGTGTCGGCCACCCGCGCTCCGCGCTGGCCCAGCGGCAGGGGGGCGCCGGTCGTGGTGTCGACGGCGGTCTGGCGCTCGATCTCGGCGTTCAGTTCGGCGCCCATGACGATCACCTGCACCGACAGCCAGGTCCACAGCAGGAAACCCATCATCGCCGCCAGCGGACCATAGCTGTCGGTGCGCACGAAGTTGGCGAGATACCAGCTGAACAGGAAGGACAGCGTCAGGCTCAGCGTGGCCGCGACCAGGGCGCCGGGCGTCAGCCAGCGCCAGCGCGCCTTCTGCCGGCACGGGCCGAACCGATAGATCAGCGTCAGGGCGGCGACATAGCCCAGGAACAGCAGCGGCCAGCGCAGCGGCGCGACCAGGCCCCACTCCTCCTGCAGGCCGAACAAGCGCACCACCACCGGCACGCCCACCACCAGGGCCGATGTCAGCATCACCGCCAGGATGGCGCCGACCGTGAACCCCAGGCACAGCAAGTTGTAGCGGACGATGTTGCGCTTCTCGACCTCGTGATAGGCGATGTTCAGCCCGTAGAAGAGCACCTTCACGGCGCCCGAGGCGCTCCACAGCGACAGGGCCAGGGTCCAGATCAGGGTGAAGGTCAGCTGGCTGTTCGAATTCTCGGCCAGCCGCTGCATCTCGCCGCCCAGGAACTGGGCGATGCTGTCGGGCAGCAGGGCGTAGAGGAACTGCAACCGCCCCCAGGCGTCCGCCGGGTCGGCGAACAGGCCGTACAGGGTCACGAACGTCCCCAGCAGCGGAAACAGCGACAGCAGGGTGAAGAAGGTCACGCCCCCGGCGACGAAACCGACCCGGTCGCCCAGATAGGCGGCGCCGGTCCGCCACAGGATGTCGACCCAGCCCTTGCGCGGAATATGCTCCGGCCGCTGGGCCAGCCGGCCGCGACCGGGCTCATCGGCGTCATAGTCCTCGGGCGTGGGGTCCTTGGGCGGCAGCGGCTGGGGCCGGGGGACGCGCAGCTCGACCCCGACCTTGTGTCCCTGGCTGTAGAGCAGGTGCGCGGCGCCGGCGCCCGCCGCCAGACCGCCCAGCGCCGCCCCCGCGAATTTCCACAGCCGACCGCCATCGCGCCCTCCCTTGGCGCCCGGAGCGGAGAAGCGGCGGATCAGGTCCGACAGGGTCGAGGAAGACAGCTTGGCCATGGCGAGGCCAACGGCCAGCCCGCCCGCGCGTTCCGCGGCGCTTGCAATCCGGCGTGCGAAACCCCAATCACCCGCCCATGACCGACCCCTTGACCCCCAAGCCCGCCGACGCGACTCCGACCCTGCTGACGGTGTGGAAGGCCGCCCAGGCTCGCCTGAAGGACGGCCGCATCGACAGCCCGGCCATCGACGCGCGCCTGCTGCTGGAGGCGGCCGCCGGGGCCAGCCGCACCGACATCCTGACCGACCCCTACCGCGCCGTCGCCGACGACCAGCGCCAGGCCTATGAGGCGATGATCGAGCGCCGCCTGCGCCGCGAACCGGTCTCGCGCATCCTGGGCAGGAAGGGGTTCTGGAAGATCATGCTGAACGTCACGCCCGACGTGCTCAGCCCGCGCCCGGACACCGAGACGCTGCTGGACGTGGCCCTCCTGGCCTTCGCCCCGCACGAGGCGTTCAGCGTCATCGACCTGGGCACCGGCTCGGGCGCCATCCTGCTGGCCCTGCTCAGCGAACGCACGGCGGCGACGGGCGTCGGCTCCGACATTTCGTCGGAGGCCCTGGCGGTGGCGCGCGAGAACGCCGCCAACCTGGACCTGAACGGCCGCGCCACCTTCCTGCGCACCGAATGGGCCGCCGGGTTCGGCGACCACAGCTTCGACCTGGTGGTGTCCAATCCGCCCTACATCCCGACCGGCCACATCGCCGGTCTGGACCCCGAGGTGCGCGACCACGATCCGCATCTGGCGCTGGACGGCGGGCCGGACGGCCTGCAGGCGTATCGCGACCTGGCGCCCGAGGTCATGCGCATCCTGAAACCCGGCGGCGTCTTCGCCGTCGAGATCGGCTGGGACCAGGGCCCGCAGGTCAAGGCGCTGTTCGAGGCGGCGGGCTTCGCCGACGTCAAGGTGGTCAAGGACCTGGCCGACCGCGACCGCGTCGTCACCAACGGCCCCGACCCTCGCGTCAATCCGATCCCCCAGGCCGAAGCCTAAGCCCGCATCGCCTCGACCGTGGCGACCAGACGGTCCAGGTCGGCGGGCGTCGACAGGCGGTGGTCGCCGCCCGCGATCAGGTCCAGCCGCGCGTCGCCGCCCGTCAGCCGCTCCAGCAGTTCGATCTGGTGTCGCCACGGCACCACGTCGTCGTCGCGGCCCTGCAGCACATGGACCGGCGCGGTCAGGTCGATCGCGCCGTCCAGCAGCAGCCAATCGCGCGCCTCCTCGAACATGGCGCGGGTCAGGACGTATTCGCCCAGCCCTTCCTCGACGATCAGGGTCTCGCCCTCGCGCAGGATGGCCTGGCGCTCGTGATCGGCCAGACCCGGCCACATCAGCCGTTCGGTGAAGTCCTGCGCCGGATTGACCAGCGCCAGACCCTTCACGCGCTCCGGCCGCGCCAGCGCCAGCAGCAGGGCGACCCAGCCGCCCATCGACGATCCGACCGGGATCACCGGCCCGTCCAGACTGTCGATCAGGGCGATGGCGTCCTCGCGCCAGCGGCCGATCGTGGCCTTCCTCCAGTCGCCCGAAGATTGTCCGTGGGCGAAGTGGTCGTAGCGGACGAAGTTCCACCCCCGCTCGCGCGCCGCCGCGTCCAGCGCCAGGGCCTTGGTCCCCTCCATGTCCGAGCGGAAGCCGCCGATCCAGACGACGGTCGGGCCGTCGCCGTCGACGCGCTTGAAGGCGAGCGTTTCGCCGTCGGGGCGGGAGAGGTGCTGGAGGTCGGTCATGACGTCCTTGTGCCGCGTCTGTCGATGCGCGTCACCCTTGACCCCGCGCCTGTATGGCGAAACACAGGCGCATGTCCGCCCCCCAGGTCCTGTTCGTCACCTCCAACCGCATCGGCGACTGCGTCATCTCGTCGGGCGTGATCCGCGAGATCGCGCGCCAGGTTCCGGGCGCGGAGATCGCCGTCGCCTGCGGCCGCCCGCCCGCGCCCTTCTTCCGCTCGGCGCCCAGCGTGGTCCGCACCCTTGTCCTGGACAAGAAGAAGATGGCCGGACACTGGCTGGACCTGTGGACGCAGGCGGTCGGCACGCGCTGGGACCTGGTCATCGACATTCGCGGCTCGGCCCTGGCCTATCTGGTGCCGGCCAAGCGGCGCGTGATCTACAACCGCTCGTGGGAAACCGGCCTGCGCAAGGTCGAGATGGTGTCGCGCCTGATGGGCTCCCCGACGCCGCTGGACCCCGAAATCTTCCTCGACGACCAGGCGCGGGCCGAGGCCGCCGCCGTCATCGACCCGCAACTCGAAGGCGGCGCCGGCCCCGGCCCGATCCTGGCCCTTGCCCCCATCGCCCACCAGCCGGGCAAGAGCTGGCCCGCCGACCGCTGGGGCGCCCTGGTCGAAAGGCTGAAGGCCGAACCGCGCTTTCACGGCTGGCGCTTCATGGCCGTCGGCGGCCCCGGCGACCGCCCGCCCGCGACCCCGGCGCTGGAGGCCGCGGGGCCGCGCGCCATCGACTTCGTCGGCAAGGGCGACATCCTGGCCTCGGCCGCCGCCATCGACCGGGCGACCCTGTTCGTCGGCAACGATTCGGGCCTGATGCACGTCGCCGCGGCCCTGGGCCGGCCGACGCTGGGCCTGTTCGGCCCGACCGAATGGTGGCTCTACGGGCCGTGGGGACCGAAGACGGCGACCGTCGCCTCCAACGAAACGCGCGGCCAGTTCGCGCCGATCGAGGATCTTAGCGTCGATCACGTCTTCCAGGCCGTGCTGCGGCTGCACGACCAATATGTCGCCGGCGCGTCCCCCACCCCGACGACGCCTTGAAAATCCGGCCTTTCGCGGCCATATTGCCGGCCTTGAGGGGAACGCGGCGCTCAACCGCGCGCTTCCGCTCATCGAAACGCAAGCCTTCATCGACCACATAAGGAAACGACGCCCATTCGCCGTCCCATGCAAGCGCCGCCCGTGAAGGACGGGCCGCGTATGAACCAGGAAATCCGCTCCCCCCGCGTTCTGCTCATCGATCAGAACGGCGAAAAGCAGGGAGTCATGCCGACCTCCGCCGCCCTCGAGGCCGCCGAAGAGGCGGGCATGGATCTGGTCGAGATCGTCGCCACCGCCGACCCGCCCGTGGCCAAGATCCTCGACTACGGCAAATTCCGTTTCCAGGAACAGAAGAAGAAGGCCGAGCAGCGCAAGCGCCAGAAGGTCGTGGAGCTGAAGGAGATCAAGCTCCGCCCCAACATCGACACCCACGACTACGAGGTGAAGACCAAGGCGATGACGCGCTTCTTCGAGGAGGGCGACAAGGTCAAGGTGACCCTGCGCTTCCGCGGCCGCGAGATGGCGCACCCCGAACTGGGCATGAAGCTGCTGAACAAGGTCCAGGCCGACTTCGACGAAGTCGCCAAGGTCGAGTTCGCGCCCAAGATGGAAGGCCGCCAGATGATCATGATCCTGGCCCCGCGCTAAGCGGCGCTTCCAGACCGACGAACAGCCCCGGCCGGAAACGGCCGGGGTTTTTCTTTAGCCGATCATCGCACGTGACGGTTGCAACGCGCGGAAAGATCGTCTGAATGTCGTCAAGCTTGGGAGGGCGTCGGATGATCTTCAGATGTGCGAGGGGCGCCGCGCTCGCGGTCGTCCTGATGCTGGGCGGCCAGGCCGCGAGCGCGTGGGCGGACGACCCGCCGCCGCTGGAAACCTACAGTGCGATGCCGGCCATCGAGTTCATGGAGCTATCGCCTGAGGGCGCGCTGATGGCGCGCATCACCGTCGTGGGCGAGGAACGCGCCCTGGTGGTCACGCGTTTGGCGACCGGCGAGCACCTGGCCGCCGCCGTGGTGGGCGAGGCGAAGGTGCGCGATCTGCGCTGGATCGGCCAGGATCGCGTCCTGATCGTCACCTCCCAGACCCGCGCCATTCCCATCCTGGGGGTGCCGAAGAGCGAGCTTTATTTCGGCCTCGTCATGGACCTTCGCACGCGGAAGTTCGCCCAGGTTCTGAGCCGCACCGACGGGGTGCTGTCGGTGCTCTACGGCCCCGCTTCGGTCCGGCCGACGGATGACGGCCAGGCGATCTTCGTGCGCGGTGTTTCGGTGGAGGGGAATAACCGGGTGGACCTGTATAGGGTCGATCCCGCCAGCGGTCGGGGGCGATCCGTCACCGACATGGATTGGGACGTTTCCGACTATGTGCTGGACGCCGACGGCCAAGTCATCGCCACGGCCGAGTACGACGACCGTCGCCGTCGCTGGGCGCTGAAGCTGGCGGTCAGCCGCAACCGCTTCAGCGAGACCTGGACCATAGACGCCCCGGTCGACACGCCGGCCCTGCTCGGCATGGGGCGCACGCCGCGAACCATCATCGTCAGCGCTCACCGACCGGAGCTCGCGGTTGACGGATCCGGCGCGGAGACCGGTTATCTGCTGTTCGAGGTGAACGTCGATACAGGCGAATGGACCCGACTGCCGTTCGAGCATCATCCCGACAGCCTGGTGCATCATCCGCGCACCCGGCTCCTGGTCGGCGGCGCGCGCAATGCGGACGACGGCGTCCGCTATGAGTTCCTCGACGCCCCCACGGGCGCGCGCTGGGCCGCGATCGAGCGCGCCTTCGCCAGCAAGGCGCCGCAACTGGTGTCATGGACCGACGATCTGAAGAAGGTGGTCGTGTTCACCGACGTCGGCGAATCCGGGCTGTACCAGATCGTCGATTTCGACCGGGGCGTGGCCGACATACTGGCGGACGCCTACCCCGCCATTCCTGCCGCCCAGGTCGGCGCGACCCGGTCCATCCGCTATGAGGCGGCCGATGGACTGGAGATCCACGGCTATCTCACCCTGCCGCCCGGCGCCGAAAAGGCCGCGGGCTTGCCGCTGGTGGTTCTGGCCCACGGCGGGCCGGCGTCGCAGGACGTGATCGGCTTCGACTGGTGGGCACAGGCCCTGGCGTCGAGGGGCTACGCCGTGCTGCAGGCCAACTTCCGCGGCTCGACCGGCTACGGCCTGGCGTTCATGGAAGCGGGCTACGGCGAATGGGGCCGCAAGATGCAGACCGACCTGTCGGACGGGGTGCGCTGGCTGGCGGAACAGGGCTGGGTCGATCCGGAGCGCGTCTGCATCGTCGGCGCCAGCTACGGCGGTTATGCGGCCATGGCCGGGCCCACGCTCGACCAGGGCGTCTATCGCTGCGCCGTCTCGGTGGGGGGCGTGTCGGACCTGCGCCGCATGGTCAGTTGGGAAGCCAGCCAGGGGGCTCGTCGTGACAGCCAGGTCGTGCGCTACTGGAACCGCTTCATGGGCGCCGAAAAGCTCAACGATCGCGCGCTGGACGCCCTGTCTCCGGCCCGGCTGGCGCAGACGGCCGACGGGCCCATGCTGCTGATCCACGGCCGCGACGACACCGTCGTGCCGATCGAGCAGAGCCGGATCATGGCGAACGCCCTGCGGGACGCCGGCAAGCCGGTCGAACTGATCGAACTGGCTGGCGAGGATCACTGGATGTCGCGCGCCGAGACGCGCCAGCGGATGCTGGCGGAGATGGTGCGGTTTCTGGAGACCCACAATCCGCCCGATTGAAGCACGACCGAGTCCGCTTGCCTTCGCGGACGCCTTCGCGTAGAAGCCGCGCCTTCGCGTACCGAACCGCCGGGCGAACAGGCATGCCTGGGCGGTTCTCAAACTCAGGAGGGACGCCTCACCCGACGGGCTCAAGCAGTCCGAAGGACGGTAGCCCCTCCGACAAGGAGACTGAAATGCCGAAACTGAAGACCAAGTCGGGCGCCAAGAAGCGCTTCAAATTCACCGCGTCGGGCAAGGTGAAGGCCGGCGTGGCGGGCAAGCGTCACCGCTTGATCAGCCACAACAGCAAGTACATCCGCCAGAACCGCGGCACCGCCGTCATGGCCGACGCCGACGCCAAGAAGATCAAGTCCTACATGCCCTACGCCTAAGGCGCAGGGCTCGACCTCTTCTCACCGCATCGAATTTGAACTGACGCCCCTCAAGACGTGAGCTGCCGCGCAGCGAACGGAGGGGCTTCCCGAAGGGACTAACATCATGGCTCGCGTCAAACGTGGCGTAACCTCGCACGCCAAGCACAAGAAGGTTCTGGAACAGGCCAAGGGCTTCCGGGGCCGTCGCAAGAACACCATCCGCACGGCCAAGGCCGCCGTGGACCGCGCCGGGCAATACGCCTATCGCGACCGCCGCACCAAGAAGCGCAACTTCCGCGCCCTGTGGATCCAGCGCATCAACGCGGCCGCCCGCGTTGAAGGCTTCACCTACAGCCAGTTCATCCACGGCCTGGGCAAGGCCGGCATCGAGCTGGACCGCAAGGTCCTGGCCGCGATCGCCGCCGACGCGACCGGCTTCAAGGCCGTCGCCGACAAGGTCCGCGCCGCCCTGGCGTAAAGCCTCGCCCGCTCAGGCCGCGAGCGACCGCGTCGCGCGCAGGACGGAAAAAGATCCAACGCCCGCTCCGGTCTCCGGGGCGGGCGTTGTCCGTTTTGGAGCGCAGCTTTTCAGCGTCATTCCGGGGCTGAGCGGAGCGAGGAACCCGGAAGCCAGGGGGCTGTCGCGTGGTTGGACGCATCGGGCGCCGGACGTCGTCTCCTGGGTTCCGGGTTTGTCCTGCGGACGCCCCGGAATGACGATCACTAAGCGGCCTGTTGCGCCGGGGTGGCTTCGACAACGGCCAGGACCAGGCGGATGGCGTTCAGCAGGGCGTCGGGCTGGATCGGCTTCTGCGCCACCCCGTTCATGCCGGCGGCGACATAGTCGGCCTCGTCGCGTTCGTCGGCGTTGGCGGTCAGGGCCAGGATCGGCAGGCGCGCCTCGGGCCCCGGCAGGGCGCGGATGGCGCGGGCGGCCGCGACGCCGTCCATCACCGGCATCTTGATGTCCATCAGCACCAGGTCGAAGGCGCGGGCCTGGACGGCGGCCAGCGCCTCGGCCCCGTTCTCGGCCATTTCGGCCGAACAGCCGAACATCTCCAGCAGCTTGCCGGCCACGAAGCGGTTGGCCGCATTGTCGTCGACGACGAGGACATGCAGCGTCTCGTGCGGCGTGGGCTCGGCCGCCGGCGTCGCGGCCGGGGCGGCGGCGGCGGCGCAGGCCGCCAGCGGCAGCCTCACCTGGAACCGCGCCCCGCCCTGAGGCGAGGTGCACAGACGGATCGTCCCGCCCATCCGTTCGGCGATCTGGCGGCAGATGGCCAGGCCCAGCCCGGCGCCGGCGCCCTCGCGGCCGGCCTTGCCGGTGTTGAACGGCTCGAAGATCGTCGCCGCGGCGGCGGCCGGCACGCCGGGGCCGCTGTCGTCCACCGTCAGTTCGACCGCCGGACCCTCGGCGTCGGGGCGACGCCGGATCGCGGCCACGACCTCGCCTTCGCGGGTGAACTTCAGGGCGTTGCCGATCAGATTGTTCAGGAGTTGCTTTAGCCGCATTCCGTCGGCCAGGACCCAGCCCGCGTCCGGCAGGTCCGTCTCGATCCGCAGCGCCAGGCTCTTTTCCTCGGCGCGGGCGCGCCACAGGGCGTCGATGTCGCGGGCCAGCACCATCAGGTCCAGCGGCTCCTCCTCAAGCGTCAGCATCCCCGCCGAGGCGCGCGACATATCCAGCGCGTCGGTCAGCAGCCGCAGCAGGCTCTGGCCGGAATCGATGACGGTGCGGACGTAGGGGCGCAGTTCCTCCTGCTCCAGCTTCTTCTCCATCAGGGCGGCGACGCCCAGCACCCCGTTCAGCGGCGTACGGATCTCGTGGCTCATCACCGCCAGGAACTCCGACTTGGCGCGGCTGGAGGCGACGGCCTCGGCCTCGGCCAGGGCCAGGTCCCGGGCCAGGGCGCTCATGGCCTCGGCGCGCTGGCGGTGGACGGCCGCCCCGGCCTGAACGATCTGCAGCGCCGTGCCCACGCCGACGTAGCGGCCCCGCGACACCACGATGAAGCCGCTGAGCAGCGCGCCCAGTTCCGCCGCCCCATAGGCCTCGAAGAAGGATTCGGCGCTGGTGGCGGCCTCCGCGATCGGCGGGTCGCGGTCCATCAGGCTCTCGACGGGCTTGCGCGCATAGAGGGCGCGGCCGAACTCGGCGGCCATCCTCAGGGTGAAGGCGTTTCGCTCGATCAGGCCGACCGGGCGCCCGTCGCCGTCCACAACGGCCAGCGCCAGGGTGTTGGGCTCGGCCTGGAATCGCTCGAAGACCTCGGCCCCGGGCGTGCCCAGGTCCAGAGGCGGGATCATGTCGACGAAATCACCGATCAGCGGCATCCGGGCCCTCCCTGTTCGAAGGGCCGTCTAGCCGTTGAAATTTAACGCCGGCTTTGCCGTTCGTGAACCTTTCGCGGCGGGTTTTCGACAGATCGTCAGGCAGCGGACGAAATCCCGAAGCGATTTCCTTCTCCGGCTCCGCGGCCTTAGGGTCGTTCGCATGAAGTCCCTCCCCCTTTCCCTCCTGGCCGCTGTCGCGCTCGCCCTGCCCGCGGCGGCCCAGGACCGGCGCCTGGCCGTCACCTTCGACGACCTGCCCTATCAGACCGACGCGGCGGCCCTGTGCGATCCCGCGGCCCTGACCGCAATGACGAAGGCCTTCGTGGCGATGCTGGCGCCGCTCGACACCCACGCCGTCGCCTTCGTCAACGAGGGCAAGGTCTGCGTTGCGGTGCGCGCCGAGACCCTGCCGAAGCTGCTGGATCTGTGGCTGGCCGCGGGTCTGGACCTGGGAAACCACACCGCCCATCACATCGACATCCACCAGACGACCGCCGAGGCCTATCTGGCCGACGTCGACGCCGGCGCCCCGATCACGCGCGCGGCGCTCCGGGCGCGCGGCCGCCGTCTGCACTGGTTCCGCCATCCCTATCTCTTCACCGGCGAGACCCCGGCCAAGCACGACGCCATCGCCGCGGGCCTGGCCGCGCGCGGCTACGACATCGCGCCGGTGACGATCGACAACAACGACTGGATGTTCGCCGACGTCTATCGCAAGGCCGAAACGCTGGGCGACGCCGATCTGATGCGTCGGGTCGGACAGGCCTATGTCGCCCACATGGCGACGGTGCTGGACCATTTCGAACCCTACAGCGCCGAAATCACCGGCGGGCGCGAGCCGGCGCAGGTCCTGCTGCTGCACGCCAACAGCCTGAACCGGGACTGGTATCCGCAGGTGCACGCCCTGTTCCTGGCGCGCGGCTACCGCTTCGAGCCGCTGGAGACGGTCCTGCAGGACCCGATCTACGACCACGCCGACGCCTATGTCCGCGCCAAAGGCGTTTCCTGGCTGCATCGCTGGCGCGCCACCGATGGCGAGACGATCCGTTGGGAACCCGCGCCCCCCGGCTGGATCAAGGCGGCCTATGCGGCGCCGGCCGCCGACCTGCCCGCCCTCGCCGCCGGCCCCGAAACCTGACCTTTCAAGGGTGACGAACGCGCACGCGCCCGCTAAGGCGTGGCGCCAATGACCGATCTCGCCCAACTCGAACTCGACCTGATCAACGCCATCGGCTCGGCCCGGAGCGTCGCCGCCGTGGAGGAGGTGCGCGTCGCCGCCCTCGGCAAGTCCGGCTCCGTCTCCGGCCTGCTGAAAGGCATGGGCGCGCTCAGCCCCGAAGCGCGGCGCGAGCAGGGCCCGCTCATCAACGGCCTGCGCGACCGCGTCTCGGCCGCCATCGCCTCGCGCAAGGCCGAGCTGGAGGCCGCCGAACTGGACGCCCGCCTGCTGGCCGAGCGGATCGACCTGACCCTGCCGTCGCGCCCGCGTCGCAAGGGCGGGGTCCACCCGACCATGCAGGTGATGGACGAGATGGTCGCCATCTTCGCCGAGATGGGCTTCGCCGTCGCCGAAGGCCCGGACATCGAGGACGACTTCCACAACTTCACCGCCCTGAACTTCCCGCCCAAGCATCCGGCGCGGGAGATGCACGACACCTTCTTCTTGAAGCCGGATCCCGAGACGGGCGAGCGCAAGGTGCTGCGCACCCACACCAGCCCGGTGCAGGTCCGCACCATGATGAGCCAGCAGCCGCCGATCCGCATCATCGCGCCGGGCCGCACCTTCCGTAAGGATTCGGACGCCACCCACACGCCGATGTTCCACCAGATCGAAGGCCTGGTGATCGACCGCGACGTCCACATGGGCCACCTGAAGACGACGCTGGAAACCTTCATCGGCCGCTTCTTCGAACTGGACGAGGTCCAGGCGCGCTTCCGGCCGCACCACTTCCCCTTCACCGAGCCGTCGGCCGAGATGGACATCCGCTGCGACCGGTCCGGCGGCCAGCTGGTGTTCAACACCGGCGACGACTGGCTGGAGATCCTGGGCTGCGGCATGGTCCATCCGAACGTGCTGACCGCCTGCGGCCTGGACCCGAACGAATGGCAGGGCTTCGCCTTCGGCATGGGCGTCGACCGCCTGGCCATGCTGAAGTACGGCATCCCCGACCTGCGCCCCATGTTCGACGCCGACACCCGCTGGCTGGCGCACTACGGCTTTTCGGCCTTTGCGGCCCCCAATCCTGCTTCAGGTCTTAGCTGAGACTTTTCATGACCGAATTTCCGATGACTCACGTCCCCGCCGACTTGGCTGACCGTGAAGTCTATGAAGGCATGATCATCCCGCTCTACTTGCTGTACCGCCAGGCGGCGGCGAAGGGAAAGACCGCGATCATGGGCAAAACGTTCAGACACTGCCGGATTGACGGACCTTCTGTTCTGCTCGCTCTGGGCGGCAACGCCTTCGACGGCTGCCATTTCGGCGACACCGGCGGAGATGTCGCCAGTCTGTTGTTGCAGCCGCTTAGCCAGCGAACCGTTACGGGCGCCATTCCCGTGGGGAACTGCCGTTTCGAATCCTGCAACTTCTTCGCCATAGGCTTCACCGGCGCCGATCAGTTCCTTCAAGACATACGAGCCGCCGTGACGGCCGGAGCCGAATGATGACGGCTTCGCCTCTCCCCGCCCTTACCCTCATCGGCCCGGGCCCCGTCTATGAAGATGTCTCGATCTGGTTGCCGCAGTTGTTCGCGGAACATGCCAGGACCGGGTCTTCGATCATCGAAGGCAAGACGTTCGTTCGGTGCCGTTTCGAAGGCCCCGCAGTGCTTCTGCCTGTTTCGGGATGCAGTTTCTCCGGGTGCAACATGGGTGAGGCGGGGGGTGATACACGCAATCTTCTGCTCTCGCCGATCGGTCCGCAGAAGGTCGTGGGCGTGATGCCGTTCAAGGACTGCGTCTTCCGCGACAGCGCCTTCTTCATGGTCGGGTTTACGGGGACGCCCGATTTTCTGGCTCAGTTTCAAGCCACGGTCGGAGGGCCGGCCGCATGAAGTTCACCCTTTCCTGGCTCAAGGACCACCTCGAGACCGAGGCGGACGTTCATCAGGTCGCCGAAGCCATGACCATGGCCGGGCTGGAGGTCGAGGAGGTTCTGGACCCCGCCGCCAAGCTGGCGCCCTTCACCGTGGCCAGGATCGTCTCGGCCGAGCGTCATCCCAACGCCGACCGGCTGCAGGTCTGCCAGGTCGACACCGTCGACGGCATGAAGGAGATCGTCTGCGGCGCGCCGAACGCACGCGCGGGCCTGACCACCATCTACGCCCCGATCGGCGCCTATGTGCCCGGCCTGGGCGTGACCCTGGTCGAAAAGCCGGTGCGCGGCGTGGTGTCGAACGGCATGCTGTGCTCGGCCGCCGAGCTGGAGCTGGCCGACGACAGCGACGGCATCCAGGAGCTGCCGCCCGAGATTCCGGTCGGAACCCCGGTCGCCGGCCTGTTCGGCGCCGAACCGGTCATCGACTTCGAGGTCACCCCGAACCGCCCCGACTGGCTGGGCGTGACCGGCATCGCCCGCGACCTGGCCGCCGCCGGCGTCGGCAAGCTCAAGCATTTCGACATCGCCGTGGTGCGCGGCGCCTTCCCCTCGCCCGTCTCGGTGCGGATCGAGGCGCCCGAGATGTGCCCGGTCTTCGCCGGCCGCGTGATCCGGGGCGTCAGCAACGGCCCGTCGCCGGCCTGGCTGCAGAAGCGCCTGACCGCCATCGGCCTGCGCCCCATCAACCGGCTGGTCGACGTCACCAATCTGATCGCCTACGACCGCGCGCGCCCGCTGCACGTCTATGACCTGGCCAAGCTGTCAGGCGCCGAGATCGTGGTCCGCGCCGGTCAGGTCTCGGCCCAGACCGGCGAGGCCGAACATCTGATCGCCCTGGACGGCAAGACCTACGCGGTCCAGCCCGCCGACTGCGTCATCGCCGACGCGGCGGGCGAGCGCCCCATCGGCCTGGGCGGCGTCATGGGCGGCGAGTCCACCGGCTGCGACGACGACACCACGGACGTCTTCCTGGAAAGCGCCTGGTTCGAGCCGCTGGTCATCGCCCAGACCGGCCGTGTCCACGCCCTCCACTCCGACGCCCAGTACCGGTTCGCGCGCGGCGTCGATCCGGCCTCGGTCACGCCGGGGCTGGAGCTGGCGACCCGCCTGATCCTGGACCTGTGCGGCGGCGAGCCGTCCGAGATCGTCTATGTCGGCGAGCCGCCCGCCAATCCGGCGCCGATCGCCTTCGATCCGGCCCATGTGAAGCGGCTGACCGGCATGGACCTGGCCGACGACCGCATCGGGACCATCCTGGGCCAGCTGGGGTTCTTGGTCACCCAAGGCGGGCCGGACCAGAAGGAGCCCTGGATCGTCACCCCCCCGTCCTTCCGCCGCGACGTGGACGGCCCCGCCGACCTGGTGGAAGAGGTCGCCCGCATCGAGGGCTTCGACCGCCTGCCCGATACGGCCCTGCCCGCCGTCGCCCGCCCCGCCGGCGGGGTGCTGAATGCGCGCCAGGCCCGCGTGCGAACCGCGCGCCGGGCCCTGGCGGCCCTGGGCTACGCCGAGGCGGTCACCTGGTCCTTCACCAAGCAATCGACCGCGGCCCTGTTCGGCGGCGGGGATGAGAGGCTGGTGCTGGAGAACCCCATCGCGGCCGACCTGGACTGCATGCGGCCCTCGGCCCTGCCGAACCTGATCCAGGCGGCGGCGAGGAACGCCGCGCGCGGCTTCGCCGACGCCGCCCTGTTCGAGATCGGCCCCATCTATCTGGGCGACGGGCCCAAGGACCAGCGCACCGTCATCGCCGCCCTGGTCGCGCCCCACGCCGCGCGCCATTGGGCCGGGGCGGGCGAGGACCCGCTGTTCGCGCTGAAGGGCGACCTGACCACCCTGCTGGAAGAGATCGGCGCGCCGGTCGCCTCGCTGCAGCTGGCGCAGGGGTCGAACCGCGACTGGTGGCGCCCCGGCCGTTCGGCCCGCCTGCAGCTGGGGCCGAAGAACGTCATCGTCGAGTTCGGCGAACTGCATCCGCGCGTGCTGAAGGCGCTGGACGCCGACGGCCCCATGCTGGCCTTCGAGATCGTGCTGGACAACGTGCCGGAACCCCGCGGCAAGGGATCCAAGGCGCGCGGCCCGGCCGACCTGGCGACCCTGATGCCGCTGACCCGCGACTTCGCCTTCGTGGTCGAGGACTTGAAGCCGGTGGGCGACCTGGTCCGCGCGGCCGCCGGCGCCGACAAGGCCCTGATCGCCGAGGTGCGCGTCTTCGACGTCTATCGCGGCAAGGGCGTGGACGACGGCTTCAAGTCCGTCGCCCTGGAAGTCGTCCTCCAGCCCCGCCAGGCCACCCTGACCGACGCCGAGATCGAGGCCCTGACCGCCAAGGTCGTCGCGGCGGTCGAGAAACAGGGCGGACGGCTGCGAGCGTGAGGCTAACCGCCTTCTGCTGGAGACAGACACGGCACGTCGTCAGCCGTCCAGTCGATGTCGTAGGTGGCGGGAACGGGCTCCCCGTCGCCAACAGCCGCCCTTCGTCTTGAGGGATTGAACGATATCCGGCCCATGCTGTTGTCGAACGCAGCAATCCGTTCGTTGTCACGCCGCGCGGTGCTTGCGTCGATTTCCGGCTGGTCAACCCGCGACCCACTGACCATGCGTATGGAGCCATCGCGCAGCGCCCATGCGCGGTAGTAACTCCGCCCGAACAATCGCGTACTGAAGCTCGAATTCGACGACCACTGATTCGCCTGGGTTGAGCTTGGCAGTCGTACGGTCGTGACGTGGCAGGTGTATTTCGGCTCGGTGTAGAAAGGCGCAGTCTGGTCCTGATCCGCCGCCCGGACGCGTCGCTGGGGCGGATTGAATCCGCCGCCTGGAAGCGTCAGCGACTTCGCTCCACGGCCGCCCTCATCCCAGTCGATCATCCTGGTGCCCTTGATCGTCAGTATGCTGGCGCCTGCGTCTTGATCATAGCGCCACTGAACATCGTCTATGGTCTGCCAGAAATCGCCGATGGCTCGCTGACGAAAAACATCCAACAACTGTCCGGCCGATACGGCGGAGAATTGCACCTGCTTCTGCAGGCCCTCGACACCACGAACAATTTCGGTCGATATGACCCGCGCCGGCTCGTCAAAGCCAGCGCGCGCGTCGATCTCATACAAGTTTATTTCGTCAGGCGTGGTCGCGGGTCGCCATGCGATTTCCTGGAGGTCGCTGCCTCGCTCGGTGAGCGGCAGAACCCATTTCACGGGGAACACCGGGCGGGCGCTCGGCCCCGCCACCGGCGGGAGCGTGCCGTCGAGCCAATAGTCGGTCCCTTCGATGTGGGCGCGAACAAGCACATGATCGAAATATTGCGGGACCGGCAAACGCTGATCGAGGCCGTCATCCGCGCCGCTTGCATTCACAAGCACAGCCTCCGCCTCGATTCCCAGCTCGCGAAGCAGCGCCAGCAGCAGCGTGGTCTTTCCCTTGCAGTCGCCATAGCGGCGCTGCCAGGTCTCATCGGCCGAGGCAGGTGTCAGATTTTGGCCATCGAGGCCCACATAGATGTATCGCACGTCCTGCTGAACCAGCTTCAATGCGGCGCTCGCGCGATCGAAAGGCGTCGTTTGCGCCGCAGCGATGCGGTCGGCCTCATGCTTGATCGCGGAATTGGCGCCAAGCGTTGCGGCTCTCTCGTAGAGGGGCGCGAAATGCCGCGAAATGGTCGCCCAGTCGGCGAAGTCAGTATACTCCACGACGCGTTGCCACTGGTAGCGCGCCGGCGCGTCCTTCGGCGGCGAAAGGCCAGCCGGATTGTCGAAGCGAAAATCGATTGCGCGCTCCCCCGCCGTCATCGCCGCGGCCATGTCTTCGGTCATCTTTAAGTCGGGCTTCTGGCCCTGATCCCAACTCAATCCCAGGCGGTACCGGCCGGGCGACGGGCTTGGGGTGAGGACCAGAAGGCCGGATTGGTTCTCGCCTAGTGTCAGGTCGTTCGCGAAAGTGGTTAGACTCACCTCTAGTTCGTCGCCCACCCGCAGGTCGGGGATGCGAAGGATCGCCGTCAGCGTTCCATCGAGGACCGCCATTTCCAGCCGGTCTTCGCGACGGAGCACTTCAAAGGATGAGTCTTTGAGAACATCGATGACTTGGTCATCGCGAAACAGCTTGATTTCATGAACGATGGGCGCATCGGAGCTTGGGTTCCAGACAATCGATATATTGCCAAACTGCAGAGCGCTCGATTGCAGAATTTTGATGCGATAGCCGAGGTACCGCGCCAGCCCCTTGTCGCTGAGGTGAATTTCCACATCTTGGCGACGGACGAACAGCGGGCCGCTGACGTTTTCTGGAGTGGACATCGGCGTCGAGGGCGTAATCCACGGGGGAGCGGGACCTAGAAGGACTTGTGAGGACTGCGCGTATGCAGAACTCGCGACAAAAATAGACGCCAGAATCGTTGCCGAGACACGCACCGCCTTACCCCTTCCGCTTCGCGCCATTGTGGCGGGAGCGCTCCGGCTTGCAAGGCGTGATTGCCTCAGTTGCAAGGAAAAGGCGATTACGGCGACGCGCCGATCGCTCGCGACGCGCGCCTTCCCGTCGAAGGTCCAATGATCGGTGTCGGTTGGCGGCCGGGCGTCGGCGCCCTAAACAAAGATGCAGACCTGCGCGGGTCGAATGCAAAATCCCAAAGGCGTCCATCGACTTCGCCCCCGTAAGGTCCGGTTAACCTTGAAGCCGCAAGGCTGCCGCAAAGGTCGGGGACGGTGCAGCGAAGACCGGCGCGCCAGCCGGCCGTCCCCTCGCCGCCTCTCGGAGCGTCCTCCATGCATCGCCGCCAACTGATCCTTTCCGGCCTCGCGACCGCCGCCGGGGCCTCGTCTCTGGCGGCCTGCGCCTCGGTGCCGGCGCGCGATCCCAACTATCCGATCCGTTCGGATCAGAACGCCCAGGCCTACACCTTCGACGAACTGGTCGCGGCCGGTTCGCGCGAGCTGGGCATCGCCGCCGAGGTCGTGGGCGGCGCCATCGAGCGCGTCTTCGCCGACCAGGGCGACCGTCCGACCGCCTATATCGCGGGCGAGGAAGGCTCCGGCGCCGTCGTGGTCGGCGCCCGCTACGGCCGCGGCGCGCTGCACATGAAGGATCTCAGCGCCTCGCAGGAGGTGTTCTGGCAGGGCGCCTCGATCGGCTGGGACTGGGGCGGCAACGCCAGCCGCGTCTTCACCCTGGTCTATGGCCTGTACCACCCCGACATGATCTATCGCCGCTATCCGGGGGTCGAGGGGTCGGCCTATCTGGTCGCCGGCCTGGGCGTGAACTACCAGCAGGCGGACGGCATCGTCCTGGCCCCCATCCGCACCGGCGTCGGCCTGCGCCTGGGCGCCAACGTCGGCACCATGAGCTACAGCCGCCAGCGGAATCTGCTGCCCTTTTAAGCGCGCTATGCTCGCGACGCGGTCGCTCGCGGCTTGAGCGCGGGGTCGTTTTCGGCGCTATGCTCGCGACGCGGTCGCTCGCGGCTTGAGCGCGGGAGGGCGGCCGGGGTGCGACGTCACCCCGCCAGGCGCAGCGGCGGCGGGGCGTCCAGGATGACCGACAGCCCTTCGCGATAGGTCGGATAGGCCGGCCTCCAGCCCAGCTCGGCCTTGGCCAGGGCGTTGGAGACGCGCTTGGAGTCCAGATAGAAGCGCCGCATCGCGTCGCTGACCGTCGGGTCGTCCAGGTCGACCTCGGGCGGGCGCGGCAAGCCCATCCGCCCCGCCGCCCATTCCATCACCTCGTGCGCCGGCGACGGCGCGTCGTCGACCAGGTTGTAGGCGGCGCCGGGACGCGGCCGGCCCATCGAGGCGAACAGGCCCGACACCACGTCGTCCACATGGATGCGGTTGAAGATCTGGCCGGGCTTCCTGACCAGGCGCGCCGAGCCGTCGCGCAGCCGCTCCACCACATTGCGGCCCGGCCCGTAGAAGCCCGGCAGACGAAAGATCTGCAGCGTCAGGCCCATGCCCTGCGCCCCGTCCAGCCAGTCGCGTTCGACCCGCACGCGCCGCGCGCCCTCCAGGCTGGCGGCGTTCAGCGGCCCGTCCTCGAACACCCAGCCGCCGGCCCGGTCGCCATAGACCGAGGTGGAGGAGACATAGCCGATCCAGTCGGGCCAGGCGTCGCCCGCCAGCGGCCCCAACGCACGCAGGCCGGGGCATCCGTGCGCGTCCGGCGCGGCCGTCACCAGAACCGCCGTGGCCGCTTCCAGCGCGGTCTTCAACGCCCCGGCGTCGGCCGGGTCGATCGCCGCGATCCCCTCGCCCTCCAGCGCCCGGCGCCGCTCGGGATCGCGCGAAGTGGCCACGGCCCGGCCCCCGCGCCGCAGCGCCTCGCGCGCCGCGGCCCGGCCCAGATAGCCGCCGCCGAAGACCAGCAGGGAGGGGACGGATGCGGCGTCGGGCATGGACAACTCGGACTTCGGATCAGGCGGACAGGGCGCGGGCGGATTGCGTCGGTTGCGGCCGCGCGTCCTGTTTCAGCGCCTCGGCCCGGCCGCAGTTCCAGGCCGACACGCACGGGATGCGGCTCATGTCGGCGCGCTCGGCGTAGCGGCGGGCGATCTCGGTCACGTCCTGCATCAGCCCCTCGGCCAGGGTGATCGGCTTCAGGCCCAGCGCGCGGAACTGGTCGTTGGCGACCACCAGTTCGTTCTCGTCGGCCTCCTGGCGCGGATTGGGCACGTTGTGGATCACGGCGCCGGTCATGTCGGCGACCATTCGGGCCAGGTCGCGCACCCGCCGGCTCTCGGTCATCTGGTTCAGGATCTTGACCCGGTCGCCGCGCTTCGGCGGGTTCTTCAGCGCCAGTTCGACGCAGCGCACCGTGTCCTGGATATGGATGAAGGCCCGCGTCTGCCCGCCCGACCCGTGCACCGTCAGCGGATAGCCGACCGCCGCCTGCATCAGGAACCGGTTCAGCACCGTGCCGTAGTCGCCGTCATAGTCGAAGCGGTTGATCAGCCGCTCGTCCTGACGCGTCTCCTCGGTCTGGGCGCCCCAGACGATGCCCTGGTGCAGGTCGGTGATGCGCAGGCTGTCGTTGCGGGCGTAGAACTGGAACAGCAGGGCGTCCTGCGTCTTGGTCATGTGATAGATGCTGCCGGGGTTCGGCGGGAACAGGATTTCCTGCTCGGCCGGGCCGTTGTCGGTGTCGACCGTGACCTTCAGATAGCCCTCGGGAATGCGCAGGCCGGCGGTGCCGTAGCCATAGACCCCCATCGTCCCCAGGTGCGCCAGGTGCACGTCCAGCCCGCTTTCGACGATGGCGGCCAGCAGATGGTTGGTGGCGTTGATGTTGTTGTCGACGGTGTACAGCTTGTGCCGCGCCGACTTCATCGAATAGGGGGCCGCGCGCTGCTCGGCGAAATGCACCACGCTGTCGGGCGCCAGGTCGCGGATCAGGGCGACCAGCCGGTCGAACTCCTTGCCCACGGTCATGTTGACGAAGCCGATGTCGCGGCCCGAGACCGCTTTCCAGGCCTTGATCCGCTCGCCCATGGTGCGGATCGGCGTCAGCGACTGGACTTCCAGCTCGTTGTCGATGTTGCGCCGGCTCAGATTGTCCACGATCGTCACGTCCCACCCGCGCGCCGACAGGTGCAACGCCGTGGGCCAGCCGCAAAAGCCGTCTCCGCCGAGAACCAGGACACGCATGGGGAAGCCTTTCAACCGGATCGCGCCCCTGCCTAACGCACCAGAGGCCGCACGGCAAAGCGCAGCGGTTGACGCAGCCGGGACGCGCTTGCGTCGAATACCCCTTGGAAAGCGCCGACGCACACGCTAAGTCATCGCTGTCTCCCACTCAAACGCAGCCTTGCGGGTCACGCGCCCGACTGTCCGCGTCTTGAGGCGATATGACGGTCGGCCCCGCAAAGGGCCGGCGCACCATCGGGCGACGACGGCATTCCGAACACATCGACAATCGGGGATCGGCCCCGAGCGAGACGGAACGACGAAACGGACGGAACCCGGCTCTCGACGACCCGGCCTTCCGCCCCTGCACACGGTAGCGCGAATGAGAGATTTCAAGGGCATGAAGCGTCAGCGTGGACGCAACCGCAACAAGGCGGGGGCGAACAACGCGAACAACGCCAATCCCAACCGGTCCTGGGACTCGCAAGGGCCCGAGAACATCAAGGTCCGCGGCAACGCCCAGACCGTGTACGAGCGCTATCAGCAGCTGGCGCGCGACGCCGCCTCGTCCGGCGACCGCGTCCTGGCCGAGAACTACCAGCAGCACGCCGAACACTATTACCGCGTCCTGCGCGCGCTGCAGCCCCAGCGGTCCTTCTCCGACATCGCCGCGCGCGAACTGTCGAACCAGGGCTTCGACATCGACTTCGAGGATGAATCCGGCGCCCAGGCCGCCGCCTTCCTGGCCGCCCAGCAGGCCGCTGAGCGTCAGGCCCAGGAAGCGGCCGAACGCGCCGAGCAGCGCGACCAGAACCGCGACCGGGATCAGAACCGCGACCGCGACCAGAATCGTGACCAGAACCGCGAAGGCGGCGAGGACCGCGAACCCCGCGCCGAGGGCGAGGGCGGTCGGCGCGAAAGCCGCCGCGAGCGGTGGGAACGCCGCCGCGAGGAACGCAACCGCCGCTTCGAGACCGCGTCCGACGATCAGGCCGATGGGTCGACCGACGGCCGGGCCGACACGCGCGACGCCTCCGCTTCGGATCAGCCCGCCGCGACGCCCGCCGCCCCGGCCCAGGCGTCGGAATCGGATACCGCCGGCGACGCGCCGTCGCCCGCCCGCGAGGACGCGCCGGTCGAGCGTCCCCGCCGCGGTCGCCGTCCGGCCGCCGCCGCTTCGTCCGACGACGACGCGCCCGCCGCCCTGCCCGGCTTCCTGACCCGCGCGCCCGTATCGACCGGGGCCGCCGCCGAGGGCGAGCCCGCGCCCCGTCGTCGCGCGCCGCGCCGCAAGACCGAGGTCGCCGACAGCGACGGCTGAACGCAACCCAGACTGGCGTCTTCACCGAAACGCAATCCTTGCGCGCAATCCTGGATCGCCTGACGTCAGGCGCGAGGGAGGCTGTCGATGGTTGCGTTCTGGAGCCTGTCGCGAGGTCGCATCCGCTCGGGCCGCCGCGCCGCCCGAGGCGGGCCGAACCCGGCCGAAGCCGCCGCCCCGACGCAGACCCTGATCCAGACCCTGACCCAGGCCCTGGCCGCGACCGAACGCGATCGCGACCGTCTGGCGAACGAAGCGACGGCCCGCACGGCCTTCCTTCTGGCCCTGTTGCGGGACCTGCGGGGGCCGCTTCACACCCTGTCCGGCTTCGCCCAACTGCTCGAGATCAACGCCGGGTCCGACCCGCTCAGTCCGCGCCAGGCGCAGGCCGCGCGCGAGATGGTCCGCGCCGCCGCCGAACTGACCGGACGCATGGACGAGGCGGCCGCCTTCTCCGACGCCCATCGCCCGTCGCCCCCGGCCGCCCCCCGGCGCATCGACCTGCGGCTGGCCGCGCGCCTCGCCTGCGACGGCCTGCACAGCCGCGCCCTGGCCGCGGGGGTCGCGCTGGACTGCGGCCCGCCCACGGCCGGCCTGTGCGCCCAGGCCGATCCCCAGCGGGTCCAAGCCGCCCTGCGCGCCCTGATCGACGACGCCCTGCGCCACGCCGCCCCTGGCGACGCCGTGCGTCTGGATGTCGAACGGCGCGAGGACCGCATCGAATTGACGCGCACCACCCGGACCCCGCCTGGCCGCCCCCGGTCGCTGATCGACGCCGTCGACGCGGAGGGCCGGCTGCGCCCCGGCTTGGGCCTCGGCGCCGTCCAGCGTCTGGCGGAATCGATGGGCGGCGACCTGAAGCCGGTCCGCACCGTCCAGGGATCGGCCCTGCGGCTGAGCCTGCCGGCGGCCGACGCCGCCACGCCCCGCCCCCGAATCCGGCTGGCGCTCTACGCCGGATCGGAACCGGCCGAGATCGCCCTGCTGCGCCACGTCGCCGGTCGCATGGACTTCAGCCTGCAGGTCGCCGAGACGCCCGAGGCGGCCCTGTCTCTGGCCCAGGCGCTGCGGCCGGACGTGGTGCTGGTCGACGCCGCCCCCACGCCCGGCGCCGCCCGGCGGCTGCGGCGACGGATGGCCGATGATCCGGCGACGGTCTTCGTCCCGGTCGTCGCCCTGACCGAGGCCGGCGCGCCCGCCCGAGCGTCCGCCCCGCTGGCGGCGGCCGGCTTCGACGCCCTGCTGACCCGACCGCTCGACCTGGAAGCCCTGGCCGAGACCCTGGCCGCCTTGTCGTCCCGCGCCTCGCAGGCGGAGCGCGCCCTTGACGCGGAGGCCGCGCGCGAGGCCTAAGGAGGACTTCCGCCGCAAGGCCCGACGAACGGAGGCACCATGCGCCCCCCCGCCCGGCATCTCCCGATCCCGCTGCTGCTGGCGCTCGTCGCCGCGTGCGCCACTCCGCCGCCTCCCCCGCCGCCGCCGCCGCCGCCAGGCGTCAGCGGATCGTCCGGCGCGGTGCTCAGGGACTGGCGCGGGATCGTGACCACGGCGGATCGCGACCGCTATCAGCGCCGCGACGCCGCCTGGCGCCTGGCGCTGGAACAGGCGCGCCGCCAGCCCGGCTCGGGCGACCTGGCCGCCCTGGGCGAGCTGATCGACCCCGACGCCGCCCGGCCCGGCGTCCTCCCGCCCGCCGGCGACTATCGCTGCCGCACCGTCAAGCTGGGCTCGCAGGGCGGCGAGGACGGGCTGGGTTACGTCGTCTATGGCTGGTTCGCCTGCCGCATCGAGACCACCGCCCAGGGCCTGAAGTTCGTCAAACTGACCGGATCGCAACGCCCCTCGGGCCTGCTGTTCCCCGAGAACGACCGCGAGATGGTGATGCTGGGCTCAATGGCCCTGGCGCAGGAAGCCGCCGCCAACTCCTACGGCCGCAATCCCGAGCGCGACCTCGTGGCCGTGCTGGAACGGATCGGCGAGGCCCGCTGGCGTCTGGTCCTGCCCTGGCCGCGCAACGAGTCCAATCTCGACCTGATCGAACTGCGCCCGGCGACCTGAGCTGACGGGGCCGCGCGACATCGCCGTCGCCGGGGCGGGGCCGACCGGTCTGGCCCTGGCCCTGATGCTGGCCC
>NZ_DLMO01000035.1:16572-42438 GCF_002479325.1 Brevundimonas sp. UBA7534 | reverse complement strand
AGCCGGTTGGGGCCGGCTTCATGCTCCAGCCCACGGGCCTGGCCGTGCTGGACGCCCTGGGCCTGACGCCCGCCGTGGAAGCGCTGGCCCAGCCGATCGACCATCTGTTCGGCCGCGCCGCGCCCAGCGGCCGCGTGGTGCTGGACGTGCGCTATTCGAATCTGCGCCGTCCGCGTCTGGCGCTGGGGGTCCACCGCGCCGCCATCTTCCACATCCTGCACGACGCCTGCCGCCAGGCCGGGGTCGAGTTCGAGCTGGGACGAGCGATCGTCGGCGCCGACGACGGCCGGCTGGCCTTCGCCGACGGCCGCGCCTCGCCCCGGTTCGATCTCGTGGCCGATGCGACGGGGGCGGCCTCGCCCATCGCCCGGCGCATGGCCGGCTTTCTGGGCGCGCGTCGGCGCGAACTGGCCTTCGGCGCCCTGTGGGCCACAACCCCCTGGCCCGACGATCCGCATTTCGACCCTCGCGCCCTGCAGCAGGTCTATCGCGCCGCGCGGCGCATGGTCGGCGTCCTGCCGGTCGGCGCCCGCCCCGGCGCGCCCGATCGGCTGGCCACCCTGTTCTGGAGCCTGAAGACGGCCGCCTATCCGGCCTGGCGCGCGCGGGGCCTGGACGCCTGGAAGGCCGAGGTCCTGTCCCTGTGGCCCCAGACCGAGGGCGTTCTCGGGGCCATCCGTCACGCCGACGACCTGACCTTGGCGCGGTACGGCCACCACACCCTGGCCCGGCCCGTCGCCGCCCGGTTGGCGGTCGTCGGCGACGCGGCTCATTCGACCAGTCCCCAGCTGGGTCAGGGCGTCAACATGGGGCTGTTGGACGCCCACGCCCTGGCCTCGGCGTTGGAACAGAGCCCCTCGCTGGACGCGGCGCTGGACGCCTATGCCCGCGCCCGTCGCTGGCACCTGCGCCTCTATCAGGCGCTCAGCCTCGGCTTCACCCCCTTCTATCAGGCGGAGGGGCGAGTGCGGCCGTGGATACGCGACCACGTCCTGGGCCGCGCCGCGCTTCTGCCGTTCGCGCCGCGCCTGTTGGCCGCGACCGTCGCGGGGCTGCTGCTGGATCCCCGTCCGGCCGCAGCGCGGTGAACCCGGCGGAGGCTGGGCCGTTTCCCTGACAGTCCGTTGAGGAGACGATCCATGCGCCGCAGTCCGACCGCCCTGATGTCCGTCCTGGCCCTGAGCACGGGGTTGTCCGCCGCCCTGGCGGCCTGCGGCGAGAACAGTCCCTCGACCCCGGCCGAGACCTCGCCGGCCGTCAGCGCGCCCGCGACGGGCGTGCCGGGCCAGGCCGCGCCCGAGGCCGCCGCCACGCCCGAGCAGGCCGCCGCCCCCGCCGCCGAGGCGACGCCCCCTGCGGCCGAGGGCGCCCAGGGCGGGACCGACGACTGGCGTCAGGTCGCCTCGACCGCCGACGCCAGCCTGCTGGGCCGGCTCGACCAGGCGTGGCGGATGGCGCGGGCCGAGGCCGAGGATGCGGGCTTCGCCGACGAGGTGGAGAAACTGGGCGCCCTGGTCGATCCGAACGCGGGTCTGGCCGGGCGTCTTCAGCCCCCGCCCGGAACCTATCGCTGCCGCACGATCAAGCTGGGCCGCCGCACCGAGGGCCAGGGGCTGGCCTATGTCGCCTATCCCTATTTCCGCTGCACGGTGGAGATGACGCCCGGCGGCGACCTGTTCCTGACCAAGTCGACCGGCTCGCAGCGCACCCAGGGCCTGCTCTATCCCGACACCGACCGTCGCCTGGTCTATGTCGGCGCCCAGGCCTGGGGCGACGAGGCCCACTTCCCCCGCTACGGCCAGACGCGCGAGCGCGACCAGGTCGGCGTGTTCGAGCGTATCGGCGACCAGCGCTGGCGCCTGGTCCTGCCCTGGCCCAAGCAGGAGGCCAAGCTGGAGCTTCTGGAAGTCGTGCGGTGACGCGCGGCCTCCGGGGCGTTCTCGGCCTGGCGTCGATCCTGGCGACGGCCGCCTGTTCGCCCGGCGACGACGCCGCGCCCCAGGTGCACGAGACGGGCGCCCCGCCGCCCGCCGCGCTTTCGCCAGCGCCCTCCGGCCCGGTCGAGGGCGTCATGGCGCAGGGCGACCGGATCCTGATCGACGGAGAGCGTCTGTTCCTGCCGGGATCGACCGAACTGTCGCCCCAGGCCGAGCCCATGCTGCGCCGCGCGGCCGATCTGATCGGGACCGGCGACGGTCCGCCCGTCGTCGTCATCGGCCGCGCCCCGGATCAGGTCCAGGCCGACGCCCTGGCCAAGGGCGCGGCCGAGGCCCTGTCCTACATCGGCGGCGCGCCCTTCTCCCGCCTGACGCCGCGCGGCGTGGCCGACCCCGCGCCCGGCCGCCGCATCGTGATCACACCCGCGTCAGCCGCAGGTCCTGATAGTCGTAGCTGAAGTCGATGTCGGGGCTGACGCCCTTCACCGTCGCCGTGGCGGGCTTGGCCGTCTGGATGGCGAAGGTGACGAAGGCGTCCTCCTCGCGCTTGTCGGGAAAGCGGGTGCGGAAGGTCTCGCCGTCATAGGGCTCCAGCGGCCCCTTCAGCGCGGGCGTGTGGGTGAAGTCCAGCCACAGGCCGTCGCCGCGCTTTGAAATCACGATGTCGCCGTACCATGGGTCGCGCCAGGTCCCGACATAGGCGTCCAGCGGCATGGCCGGGGGCGCGCCGGCGCGCTGCTTGGCGTCGATCTCGACGGCGGCGGCCAGCGACTTCCGGGTCGCTTCGGCCTCCTTGGTCTTGGAATCGGCGATCCAGTCGACGTCGACCTTGCCCATGACGATGTCGGCGATCCCGGATCGCAGAGCGCGCAGCAGGAAGCTCTCCTCCGCATTGGAGAAGACGCAGAAACCCGTCTTGCGCCCCGGGATCAGCACCGTCGCCGAGATGCCGCCGGGCGAGCCGCCGCCATGGCTGATCAGCCGCTCGCCGCGATAGTCCTGGACCTGGAAGCCCATCGCATAGGTCGAGGCGATGGAGCGGTTGGGCAGCTCCGCCGTCGGTCCGGGCGAGGAGGCGACGATGATGTTCGGCCGCCACATCTCCCGCGCCGCGTCCTCCGAGAACAGGCGCGATCCGTCGGGCAGCACCCCTTCGTTCAGCCGCAACGCCATCCATTTGGCCCAGTCGGTCGGCGTGGTGCAGATGCCGCCGGCCGCCGCCGCCGAATCCCAGTTCCACACCTCGACGATGGATTGGGCGATGCGCGTCATGTCGCCCTGATAGCGCAGCGGCGGCCCCACCCGGCCGTGCGGCAGGGCCGACCGGGCCGGATCGGCCAGCCGGGCCAGAGGAACGGTCTCGCTCATGCCCACGCGGTCCAGGATGCGGGTCTGGATGAAGTCCTCCCACGACTGGCCCGACACCGCCTCGATCACCGCGCCGGCGACCACGAACATCAGGTTGCAGTAGTGGTAGCGGGCGCGGAATCCGTCCTCGATCGGCACGAAGGCGGCCTGGGCCACCACCTCGGCGCGGGTCCGGTCGCTGTTGGGCCAGAACAGCAGATCGCCGGCGCCCAGGCCGAAGCCCGCCCGGTGGCTGAGCGCGTCGCGCACCGTGACGTGCTCGCCGATATAGGGGTCCCACAGGCGGAAGTCCGGCAGATAGGTCTTCACCGGCGCGTCCCACTTCACCTTGCCCTCGTCGACCAGGATGGCCAGGGCGGCGGCGGTGACGTTCTTGGTGTTCGAGGCGATGGCGAACAGGGTGTGTTCGTCCGCCGCGCCGGGCCGGTCCTGCGCCTTGACGCCATAGCCGCGCGCCAGGACCGTCTGGCCCTCGCGCACCACCGCCACGCCCAGCGCCGGCTGGTCCGGCCACGCCGCCATCGCCTGTTTCACATAGGCGTCGACCGCCTCGGCCAGCGAGGCGTCGTCGTTCGCCGCCGCCTGCGCCGTCTCCTGGGCCGCCTGTCGGGCCCACGCCGGCCCCGCCGCCAGCGCCGCGGCGCCTCCCGACACGAACAGGGCGGAACGGCGGGACAGACGAACGGACATGGCGACCTCGGAAAGACGAAGGCCCACCTTAGAGGTTCGGACGCGCTTCGCCAGCCTCAGGCCGTGCGCCAGCGGTGCAGGTGCTCCAGCACGTCGGCGACGATCTGCTCGCGGGTGAAACCGGTCACGTCGCGCGGGCGGGTCACGTCGTCGGACCGCGCCGACAGACGCCATTCCATCGCCCGCTTGCGTTCCGGCGCGTCCAGCGCGGTCAGGGCCGGCCGGGGCCGCTCGCGCGCGGTCAGGCGATAGTGGAAGTCGCGCCCCCCGGCGACCGGCGCCGTCAGCGAGACGCCGTCCGCGTCGCGGGCCACCTGGGCGTCCAGCCCCTCGGCCGCCAGGCCTTCGCGGACCGTCTCCAGCGCGGGCAGGCCGTTGCGGTCGATCTGCCGGTCGATGTCGCGGCGATTGGCGGGGGCCAGGATGCGCTTCAGCTGTTCGGCCAGCGGCGGCCCCTCGGTCTCGATGACCCGGCCGGCCACGTCGGCGTTCATCTGCCGCACCAGGCCGACGCACAACAGCACCATGATGACCACGAACGGCAGGGCCGCGCCCAGGGTGGCGGCCTGCAGCGCGCCCAGCCCTCCCGCCAGCAGCAGCAACGCCGCGATCAGGCCCAGCAGCAGGCACCAGTACACCCTCTGCCAGCGCGGCGTGTCGTCGGCGCCGCCCGACGCGATGGTGTCGATCACCAGGGCGCCGGAATCGGCCGAGGTGATGAAGAACACCGCCACCAGCAGGATCGCCAGCGTCGAGGTGATCGCCGCGCCCGGCAACTGCTCCAGGAAGTGGAACAGGGCGGTCGACAGGTCCGTCTGCACCGCGTTTGAGATGGCGCCCGCCGCCTGCGCCATGTCAAAGCTCATGGCCGTGTTGCCGAAGACCGTCATCCACAGGAAGGTGAAGCCCGACGGCACCAACAGCACGCCGATCAGGAACTCGCGCACGGTGCGCCCGCGCGAGATGCGGGCGATGAACATGCCCACGAACGGCGACCAGGCGATCCACCAGGCCCAGTAGAACAGCGTCCAGTCCGCCATCCAGGCGCGCGGCTCATAGGCGTAGAGGGTGAAGGTGCGCTCGACCAGATGGCTCAGATAGAAGCCGAAATTCTGCACCAGCGCCTTGAACAGGAAGCCGGTCGGCCCGACCACCAGCACGAACAGCATCAGCAGCACCGCCAGGCTCAGGTTCAGCTCCGACAGCCGGCGCACCCCCTTGCCCACACCCGTCATGACCGAGACGGTCGCCGCCGCCATCACCAGGGCGATCAGACCGACCTGGACCCAGGCGTTGTTGGGAACACCCAGCAGATAGCTCAACCCGCTGTTCATCTGCGCCACGCCGAAGCCCAGCGAGGTGGCGATGCCGAAGGCCGTGCCCCAGATGGCGAAGATGTCCACCGCATCGCCGATCGGGCCGTTGATCCGCCGCCCCAGCAGCGGCGACAGGCCCGACCGCAGCGTCAGCGGCAGGCCCTTACGATAGGCGAAGAAGGCCAGGCTCAGCCCCACCAGGGCGTACACCGCCCAGGCGTGGACGCCGTAGTGGAAGAAGGTGATGCCCATCGCCTCGCGCGCGGCGGCGAAGCTGCGCGGCGCCCCCTCCGGCGGGGCGACGAAATGCTGGATCGGTTCGGCGACCCCGAAATACATCAGGCCGATGCCCATGCCGGCGGCGAACAGCATGGCCAGCCAGGACAGATATGGGAAGTCGGGCTCGGCGTCGTCCGGCCCCAGCTTCAGCGCCCCGGTCGGTCCCAGGGCCAGCACCAGCGCCAGCCCCAGAAAGCCCGCCACGGCGGCGATGTAGAACCAGCCGAAGGTGTCGATCACCCACGCCTGCAGGGTCTGGAAAACCCGGTCCGACTGTCCGGGCGCGGCCACCGCGACGACGAGCAGCAGGCCGATGATCAGGCTTGCGCCCCAGAAGACGCGCGGGTTCATCTTGGTGGTCAGGATCGGCGAAAAGCGTATGGCGACGCTTAGGGTTCCCCGGCCGTCGCCCGACGGGGCGCCGCCGCGCCGATTTTCGGCCTGCGAACCCTTGCGTGGCCCATATGTCACACCATCTCGTTTGCGACAGCTCAAGGCGTCGCTTTCGGTAAGGGCGCATTGGGCGACATCCGCCTCCCGAGGGGACTGAACCATGAATCTCGATCTCTATTCCGACCGCGCCAAACAGGCCGTCCAGTCGGCCCAGTCGCTGGCGCTGGCCCGTCGTCACCAGCAGTTCGCGCCCGAACACCTGCTCAAGGTCCTGCTGGAGGAGCGCGACGGCCTGGCCCGCAACCTGATCACCGCCGCCGGCGGCGACGCCCGCCGCGCCGAGGCCGACGTCGAAACCGCCCTGAAGAAGCGCGCCCAGGTCGAGGGCGGCTCGGGCCAGCTGTATCTGGACGGCGCCACCGCGCGCGTCTTCGCCGCCGCCGAGGAAGCCTCCAAGAAGGCCGGCGACGCCTTCGTCACCACCGAACGCCTGCTGGCCGCCCTGGCGCGCGAAGGCGCCGTCGCCGCCGAGGTGCTGAAATCCTCCGGCGTCACGGCCGACAAGCTGGACGCCGCCATCGTGGACCTGCGGAAGGGCAAGACCGCCGACAGCGCCGGCGCCGAGGACGGCTATGACGCCTTGAAACGCTACGCTCGCGACCTGACCCAGGCCGCCGCCGACGGCAAGATCGACCCGGTCATCGGCCGCGACGAGGAGATCCGCCGCACCATCCAGGTCCTGGCCCGTCGCACCAAGAACAACCCCGTCCTGATCGGCGAGCCCGGCGTGGGCAAGACCGCCATCGTCGAAGGGCTCGCGCTGAGGATCGTCAACGGCGACGTGCCCGAATCCCTTCGCGACAAGACCGTCATGGCGCTGGACATGGGCAGCCTGATCGCCGGCGCGAAGTATCGCGGCGAGTTCGAGGAGCGGCTGAAGGCCGTGCTGTCCGAGGTCTCGGCCGCCGAGGGCCAGATCGTCCTGTTCATCGACGAGATGCACACCTTGGTCGGCGCGGGAAAGAGCGACGGGGCGATGGACGCCTCCAACCTGCTCAAGCCCGCCCTGGCGCGCGGCGAACTGCACTGCGTCGGCGCCACCACCCTGGACGAATACCGCAAGTATATCGAGAAGGACGCGGCCCTGGCCCGTCGCTTCCAGCCCGTCTTCGTCTCCGAACCGACGGTGGAGGACACCGTCTCCATCCTGCGCGGCCTGAAGGAGAAGTACGAGGTCCACCACGGGGTGCGCATCTCCGACAGCGCCATCGTCGCCGCCGCCACCCTGTCGAACCGCTACATCACCGACCGCTTCCTACCCGACAAGGCCATCGACCTGATCGACGAGGCCGCGTCGCGCGTCCGCATGGCCGTCGATTCCAAGCCCGAGGCCCTGGACGAGATCGACCGCCGCCTGGTCCAGCTGAAGATCGAGCGCGAGGCCCTGAAGAAGGAGACCGACCAGGCCTCCCAACACCGTCTGGAAAAGCTGGAGGACGAGATCGCCGACCTGGAGGGCCAGTCCGACGACCTGACCGCCCAGTGGAAGGCCGAGAAGGAAAAGGTCGGCCAGGGCGCCCAGCTGCGCGAAACCCTGGACCGCCTGCGGCTGGAGCTGACCAACGCCCAGCGCGCCGGCGACCTGGGCCGCGCGTCCGAGATCGCCTACGGCCAGATCCCCCAGATCGAGAAGCAGCTGGCCGAGGCCGAGGCCAAGGAGGCCGACAAGTCCGGCCCCCTGACGCCCGAGGTCGTCGACGCCGAACAGATCGCCGCCGTCGTGTCGCGCTGGACCGGCGTGCCCGTCGACAAGATGCTGGAGGGCGAGCGCGAGAAGCTGCTGAAGATGGAGGACGCGCTGCGTTCCCGCGTCGTCGGTCAGGACGAGGCCTTGGCCGCCGTCTCGGACGCCGTGCGCCGCGCCCGCGCCGGCCTGAACGACCCCAACCGTCCGCTGGGCAGCTTCCTGTTCCTGGGCCCGACGGGCGTGGGCAAGACCGAGCTGACCAAGGCCCTGGCCGAGTTCCTGTTCGACGACGAGGCGGCCATCACCCGCCTGGACATGTCGGAATACATGGAGAAGCACAGCGTCAGCCGCCTGATCGGCGCGCCTCCCGGCTATGTCGGCTATGACGAGGGCGGCGCCCTGACCGAGGCGGTGCGTCGCCGCCCCTATCAGGTCGTGCTGTTCGATGAGGTGGAAAAGGCCCACCCCGACGTCTTCAACGTGCTGCTGCAGGTGCTGGACGACGGCCGCCTGACAGACGGCCAGGGCCGCACCATCGACTTCCGCAACACCCTGATCATCATGACCTCGAACCTGGGCAGCCAGTTCCTGGCCGAACAGGGCGAGGGCGACGACGTGGAGGCCGTCCGCCCCTTCGTCATGGACGCCGTGCGCGCCCACTTCCGCCCCGAGTTCCTGAACCGCATCGACGAGATCATCCTGTTCCGCCGCCTGGGCCGCGAGCAGATGGGCGGCATCGTCCGCATCCAGCTGTCGCGCCTGGAAAAGCTGATGGCCGACCGCCGCCTGACGCTGGCCCTGGACGACAGCGCCGCCGCCTGGCTGGCCGACAAGGGCTACGACCCCGCCTACGGCGCCCGCCCCCTCAAGCGCGTCATCCAGAAGGACCTCGTCGACCCCATCGCGCGCAAGTTGCTGGCCGGCGAGATCGAGGACGGAAGCGTGATCGCCGTGTCAGCGGGCGCGGACGGGCTCGAGATCGGGAAGGCGCGGGTGCATTAAACACAAAGGCCCTCCGGTCATTTGACCGAAGGGCCCCCAGATTCTAGAGTTCTAGATCTTCGATGCTTCGAAGACTAGTGTCGATCCCGAGGGGCCGATGGACGGGGGCAACCGTCCATCTTCCTGACTCCGGACTAGACCCTCCTATCGAGTGGTTGCCAACACGCTGCTCTCTCCTTTCTGTAAAACGATCATGCCGGACCCGACTCGTTGGGCCCGGCATACTCGTGCACTCTGATGCCGATTCCGTCAACGGCATTCTTCTCTCCCT
The DNA here is from genome assembly GCF_002479325.1 of Brevundimonas sp. UBA7534. Lineage (GTDB taxonomy): Bacteria > Pseudomonadota > Alphaproteobacteria > Caulobacterales > Caulobacteraceae > Brevundimonas. Next base: position 33,435 of record NZ_DLMO01000035.1, on the reverse strand, counting down.
CTCTGTTCTTGTCTGATATCCGGTCGACATTTTCTCGAAGAGCCGATACATCGGGGTGCGGAGGCACGAAAATGACCGACCAAGACGCAAAACCGAAGTTCGACCGGAGCCCAAAGTATCCGTTCATCTCTCTTCGAAAGGCCGAAGAGCGCGCCAAGACGTTTTGGGCGAAACACCGCAAAGAGGGAGCTCGCGTAGCAACCGTGGCCGACACTTGGGGCTACGGCGTCAAAAGTAGTGGGCTGCAGCAGACCGTCGGGGCACTTAAACAATACGGATTGCTCGACGACGCGGGCAGTGGGGAGAGCCGAAAAGTCCAGTTGACCGACTTGGGCATTCGCCTTGTGGCCGACAATCGACCTGGTGCTCGTGAGGGAGCTCTCAAGGAAGCAGCTATGCGCCCGCGCTTGTTCCAAGAGTATCGGCGATGGATTGATGACCCCCCAAGTGAGGCGCACTGCCTGAGCGAGCTGGAGTTGGACCGGGGATTTAATCCTCTAGCTGCTCGGACGTTCTGGCGGGCTTTGATGGATACGGCAGCCTACGCAGGGCTTCGGGAGGGCGGACTTTCAGACGAAGAGGCCGACGAAGAAGCTCAGGAAGAGGATCGACCGGCGAGTAGCCCGGTGGCCGAGACATCGCAGCCGCCTTCACCCTCGTTTGAGCCACCCGTCAGTCGCTTCAAGGTCGAAATCGGAGAGAACGCCATCATGATCTCTGCGATTCTTCGCGACCCCGCAGATGTCGAGAAGTTGGTTAGAATTCTCAATGCAAACAAAGAAATGCTTTTAAACTGAACTCCTCTTTCGTCATCCTCCGGCAAGCCGCGTCTTCGCGGCGCAGACCGGGGGACCCAGCGGCGCGCGGGAGCGCGACACTGTCGCGGACACGGGCGGTCGGGATCGGGGCTGAACAGGTCGCCTTCGGCGCCGCTGGGTCCCCCGGTCTCGCTGCGCTCGCCGGAGGATGACGAAAGAAGAGAGTGCGCATAGGTTGTGGGGATGGGGACGCACCGTACCTTCATCGCGACCTACATCATGGCCAGCCAGAGGAACGGCACGCTTTATGTCGGGATGACCTCGAACCTCCACGCGCGGGTGTGGAAGCACAAGACCCACACCTTTCCCGGCTTCACCGACGACAACGCCGTCACCCGTCTGGTCTGGTACGAACGGCATCAGTGGGTCGTCGATGCGATCAGGCGCGAGAAGCGGCTGAAGAAGTGGATGCGAGACTGGAAGCTGAAGCTGATCGAGGATGCGAACCCCGAATGGCTCGACCTCGCCGCCGATTGGTATCCGGTCAACGATCCGGACTGGACTCCGCCCCCTGAAGACGACTGATCTTCCTTTTCGTCATCCTTCGGCAAGGCGCAGCTTCGCGCCGCAGACCGGTGGACAGCGCGACACTGCCGCGGTCTTGGGCTGAACAGGTCGCCCTCGGCGCCGCTGGGTCTCCCGGTCTCGCTGCGCTCGCCGGAAGATGACGAAAGAAGGAGAAGCGTGAGATCCCAGCGTCTCCACGGGGGCCTCGGGCCGCCTCGCGGTCGCGCGCCCGCGATTACGGGTTGATGACCACCTTGATGCAGCCGTCGTTCTTTTCCTGGAACATCTTGTAGGCGTCGGGGCCGTCGTCCAGCGTGATCTTGTGGGTGATCAGGAAGCTGGGGTCGATCTCGCCGTCCTCGATCTTGCGCATCAGGGGTTCGAGGTAGCGCTGCACATGGGTCTGGCCGGTCCTGAGGGTCAGGCCCTTGCCGACGAAGGCGCCCATCATGGTGGGCACGCCGCCGACGAAGACGCCGGGCAGGCTGATGGTCCCGCCGGGGCGGCAGGCGACGATGGCCTGGTTCAGGGCGTAGGGGCGCTCCATCCGGCCCGCCACGGTCTCCTGCACCTTCTCGATCACGGAGCCCGCGCCGTGGCTTTCCAGGCCGACGGCCTCGATGACCGAGTCCGGGCCGCGCCCCCTGGTCATCGCCAGGATCTCGTCCTGCAGCTCGCCCTTCACGGCGGAGAAGTCGATGGTCTCGGCGCCGGCGGTCTCGGCCAGGCGCAGACGCTGCGGGACCTCGTCGACGGCGATGACGCGTTCGGCGCCCATCATGAAGGCGCTGCGGATGGCGAACTGACCCACGGGGCCGCAGCCGAACACCAGCACCGTGTGGCCGGGCTGGATGTCCGCGTTCTCGGCCGCCATCCAGCCGGTCGGGAAGATGTCGGACAGGAACAGGACCTGGTCGTCGCTCAGGCCGTTCGGCACCTTGATCGGCCCCACGTCGGCATAGGGCACGCGCAGATATTCCGCCTGACCGCCGGCAAAGCCGCCGTACATGTGGGTGTAGCCGAACAGGCCCGCGGTCGGATAACCCAGCATCTTGGCCTGTTCCGCCCCGTTGGGATTGGACCGTTCGCACACGGAATACAGGCCCCGGCGGCAATAGTCGCACTCGCCGCAGCTGATTGTGAAGGGCACGACGACGCGGTCGCCGACCTTCAGTTTGGTGTTGTCCTTGCCGACGGCGACGACCTCGCCCATCGTCTCGTGGCCCATGACGTCGCCGGACTTCATGCCCGGCACGAAGCCGCCGTACAGATGCAGGTCCGAGCCGCAGATGGCGCAGGAGGTGACGCGGATGATGGCGTCGCGTCCGTCCTGAATTTCGGGGTCGTCCACCGTCTCGCAGCGGATGTCGCCCTTGCCGTGCCAGCACAACGCCTTCATGTCGCTTTCCCTTCCGGATGAGGAAGGGGAAGGCGCAAGGGTCCGAACCGTTCCTGTGTGCGCTATCAGACCCAGCGGCCCCTCGGCGGCGCGCTAGTCCCCCAGCACCGGCATCACCTCCACCCCGTCGCAGGGAAAGATCGTCATGTGGGGGTGGTCGGCGAACAGGCGGGTGGCGGCCTCGTGGCTGTCGGCGCGGACCACGACGAAGACGGTCAGCCGGTTCACCGTCGGGGCGAGCGCGCCCGCGTCGTCGATCCGCAGGGTCGGCCCCAGCGGGCCGCCGACATAGGCGATGCGGTCGCGGTGCGTCGCCTCCCACGCCTTGACCGCCGCCACGCCTTCCTCGGCGCGCGCCGCCTGCTCGGCCTCGCTCATGGCCTTCCAGGCCCGGAACTTCGGCCCGGCCTTGTCCATGCTGAAGATCGCCAGATAGCGGGGCTGGTCGCGCATGGCCCCACCCTACCCCGAACCCGCCGCCGCGGCGAGCGACCGGCGGCCGGATGTCTCGTTTCGGCACGGCGCGGGCGACCGCGCCCGGCGCGCGAAACCGCACCCGGCGCATCACCTTGCGTTGGTCCCGGCGCGACCCCGGCGCGCGACATTTGAACGATTCCCGTTGCGCGAGCGCTGTTTCAGGCGTAGAGCGCCTGTCGTTAACCTCTTGTTAACCAGAGCCTGCCTGGCGCCCGAGCGTATCGATTCGGGATGGCATGGCTCTTGGAGAGAGGGGGGGCGATCCGTCGGTTCGGCGGAACGTCTAGGGACGAAATGGGGTGGGGACAATGCAGACGACGTCTGGGGCCTGGGGCCGGATATCTTGGCGCCTGGGCGCCGCGATGGGGGCGGCGTCGCTGGCCCTGATCGCGACCGGCGCGGCGGCCAAGCCCGCGGCTTCCAACATCGAGGTCGGCAAGAGCCTGACGGTCGCCGTCACCGGCCGCATCGTCCCGCGCTGCGAGATCCAGGGCGGGGGCGACATCGACTTCGGCGAACTGACGGGGGGCGAACGCGCCACGGCCCTGTTCGGCCTGGACTGCAACGTCCCGTTCGACCTGGGCGTCACCTCGGCGCGCGGCGGCCTGGCCCATGCGACCAAGCCCCAGGGCGAGGGGCCCTTCTCGGGCGTGCTGCCCTATGACGTGACCCTGACCGTCCCGACCCTGCGGCCCGAGCCGCGCACCATCCGCGCCAGCTTCAGCAGCGTCGACCATGCCGGCGTGCTGTCCAGCGGCGACGGCATCGCCGCCGGCGGCGGCAAGATAGAGTTCCGCACGCGACAGCCCGCCGGGGCTGGACTGCTGGCCGGACAGTATTCGGAAACATTGACTGTGACGGTAACGCCGCGCGTCTGACAGTTTCCGTACACTTCGTCACAATACTGAAGAATTCAGTTTGGCTTATGCTGCAAGCCGAAACGGCTTATGCTTGACTTGAGTAAAAGTTCGTATTCGCCTTACTGGGGAATCGTCCAAGAATTATCTCTAACGGCGTTTTTTATTGTTGACTGACTTGTTGACCGGGCGTTAAGTCCCCGCCGATCGGACGGGGAGGGATGACCGCCCTGATCGACTTTTTTTCGCGAAATCCTTCGCTTGGAGAGACTGCTATGAAGAAGTTTGCTGCTCTGATGGCCGGCGTCGCCGCCATCGCCACCGCCGGCGCCGCCTCGGCCGACACCATCAACAAAGGTCAATGGACCAACAATTTCGAAGTGCTCGGCGTCGTCGTGCCAGGCCTGACGCGTGATGTGCCGGGCTTCTTGGGTGGCACGTCGGCCGCCAACATCGCACGAGCCCTGGATGGCGGGGCTGATGTGTCTGCTTGGCACGCTGTCGGCGCCTCGCTCGGAGACGTCGGCAATGTCGGCAACGACGGCGCGAGCTTCACCCTGCAAGGCGAAGTGTCGCGAGACTGCGTCTACTACTCGGGCAACAACAACACCGAGACCTTCGATTTCGGCACGCTCGGCATCTACGCCGGCGACGAAACCGGCCCGGCTGCGGCCTTCACCATGGTCGCCCCGGCGGTCCTGGCCATCCAAACCAACCTGGCCGGCTGCAACACCAACAACCGCGTCACCCTGAGCCGTACGGTCGCCGACATGACCAACGCCTCGACGAGCGGTTTCGACAACACCGTCTTCACCAACAGCCTGCCCTATGAAGTGACCGCCGTGTACGCCGGCGCCACGCAGACGGCCGGCGGCGGCTCCAGCGTCGCCCGTAACCTGAAGCTCGCCACCGGCGACCTGACGGAAGACGAAACCAACGGCGCGTGGAAGTCGCCGATGACCCTGGCCGTCGTGATCCCGCAGCAGACCCAAGCCCTGCTGGCCGGCAACTACGAAGGCACCTTCACGCTGACGATCGCGGCCGAGTAAGCGAAATCGTCTGCGGACCTATGGCGGGGGGCGCAAAGCTTTGCGCCCCCCGTTACGTTTCGGTGACCAGTTCACGGGCACAATGGACGTCCGGCTATGCTGGGGATGCGTACGTCGGGCCAAATTTTGCGCGGACTGTTCGATTCGCGGGGGGAAGTAGAATGTTTCATGCACTCGTGACGCGTGGGTTGCGCCGCTCAGTGATCGTTGCGGCAAGCCTCGTCGTGGGTTTCGTCGCCGTCTCGGCTGCCTGGGCCATGCGCGTATCGCCCATGGTCGCCGAACTGACCACAACCGGAACCGGCTCGGCCGCCCGCATTGAGGTCGGCAATATCGGCACGGCCGCCCTGCCGTTCGAAACCCGCATCACACGCATCGACTACGACGCCGACGGCAAGATGATCGAGACGGACGCGGACGATAAGTTTCTCGTTTTTCCGCCTCAGGGGATCGTGCCGGTTGGAGGACGGCAGGTGGTTCGGGTCCAGTGGGCGGGAGACCTCCAACTTGATACCTCGGAAGCCTACTACTTGTGGGTGCGTCAACTGCCGGTCCAGACCGATCCCGACGCCGTGCCAGAAAACAGCGGCGCCGTTTCCGTATCTGTCCTCTACACGATGAAAGCGCTGATCGTCGTGGCGCCGCCAAACGCCAAGCCCGAGATCAAGGTCGAATCAGTGCGCCCAATCATGGTCGACGCCGCTGCGCCCGAGATCGAGCCGGCCATCGCCGGAGAAGCTCAAGCCACGCTTCCGTCCACGCCTGGTATCGAGGTGGTGGTGACAAACAGCGGCAAGCGCTACGCGCTGATGAGCGGCGCCACTTGGGTGATTGAGGGCACTCAGACGGACGGCCAGCCCTTCCGCAAGACCCTGACCGGACAGGAAATCGGGGCCAGCGTCGGCGTCGGCTATGTGGCCCCGGCGGGTGGTCGTCGCACGTTTTCTCTGCCCACAGGTACGGCTCTGGATCCGAACAAGCCTATTTCAGTCCGGTTCACGCGATGAACGGGCTGGGGGGTGCCGTTTCCGTACTGGCGCTGGCGACTGCGCTGGCGTCCCTTCCTGACCAAACCGCGCTTGCCGCGATTAAGGTCTACGACGAAGCGGCGCAGACCGCCGAGGAGGTCACTGCCGAGCTAAACCGCGCAGCGGCCGAGGACGCCGGGGCCGCCACAGCCGCCCTCTCCACCCCATCCGAGCCGCCCGAAACCGATCCCGAGGCAGACAGGGTCTCGAAGGATGCGCCGGAACCCGCGCTGTCGCCCACCTCGGTGTCGACAGCGCCGGCTCGCCGCGACATCAACCCTTACGATCGCGATATACCGATGACGGTCCCGCTGAACTTCAACAGCCGCGTTCTCGGTGAACTGCCGGTCCTGTTGACACGCGACGACCGGTTCTTGGTCGATTCGAAGGGCTTTGCGACGCTTATTGGGCCTCTGCTCACGCCTGAAGGGCAGCATGAGCTGGCTGACGCGCTGGCGGACCTCGAAACCTTTGCTCCTGAAGAGATCAACTCTGCAGGCATAAGCCTGGACTACGATCCCGACCAACTCGCCGTCCTGGTACTGCGGATTGACCCGACACGGCGCTCGGTGGAGTCTCTGTTCCAGAACGGCAGGCCAGAAGAACCTGGCCTTCCGCCTGAAAGGTTCAGCGCGTACCTGAATACCAATCTGGTCGTGCAACGACGCGAATCGACCGGCGACATCTCCAAGCCTAGCATTTATCTGAATGGCGCCGTCCGTATAGGCAAAGTCGTGTTCGAGACTGATGTTCAAGGTCGGGAAGACGTCTTCAGTGGTGATTATGAGATCGAACGGCAGTACGCGAGATTCATCTACGATCAACCTGAGGCTTATCGACGATGGTTTGCGGGCGATCTAAATCCCGAGGTTCGCGGCCGCCAAGGGTATGCTGAGCTCGGCGGTATAGGCGTCCTGCGACAAAAGCAGCGGTTCGAACCCTTCCGCAACAATGTGCTGTCGGGCGGTCGTCAGTTCGTTCTTCAAGAAGCATCTACCGTGCGCGTATCCCGCAACGGCGTTTTCGTTCGCGAGTTCCGTTTGGATCCCGGTCAGTACGATGTATCCAACCTCCCGCTCGAGGTGGGAAGCAACGACGTTCAGTTGGAAATCCAGGGCGACTCGGGTCGCTCTCAGAATGTGTCCTATAGCGCGTACCTAGATACGATAGACTTGGAGCAGGGCGACTACGATTACGGCGCTTACCTGGGTTTCGTCAGTGACCTGGGTTTCGGCTCACCAAACTATGATAGCGGCCAACTCGCCTTCACCGGCTTCTATAGAAAGGCGTTTCTGGATCGGCCGGCCATCGGCGTCGGCCTACAGGCGTCGTCCGATGCTCAAAACATCACCGGTCAGACGCGATTCATTCTACCTAATGGCTCCCGCCTGCAGTTCGACGGCTCGATGAGCAACGCCGATCGCGGCATGGGATATGCAGCCGCCGTTTCCTACGAGTTTCTTGTCGATCTCGGTGGCCGCTACGACAGCCTGACATTTGTCGCCGACTACACGTCGGAGGATTACGCGACACTAGGCAACCCATTTGGAGACAACTCCACGTCGCTGGCCCTGACCGGTGGTTACTCCCACCAGTTCAACAACGACTGGTTTGCCAATATAAGCGCTTCATACCGCATGAGCCGTAGTGATCTCGTTGACGACGGATTTAGCATAGCGGCGACATCCAACTACCGGTTCGCCCGACAGTGGACCTTACAGTTGGGTGCCGAGTACATTGACTCTGGATCGCGTTCCGGCTTCGCAGTCCAAGACAATTTCGGTTTCACCGCCGCTCTGGTCTGGCAAGGCGACTGGGGCCGTCGCGCGGAGGCGCGTTACGCTTCCGCGCGGAACTCCGGCAGCGTCCGCTTCCAACAGGCAAGCGAAAATCGCGTCGGCGCCTACGGGTATGCCCTTAGTTCGAACTACGACGACGGCGCGGGTTCAGTATCAGGCCAAGCCGACTACATCGGCAACCGTTTCGACGCCACGCTTTCGCACATCGCCTTCGGCCGCAGCTTTAGCGACATCACCGAAGAACAGGTGACTAGCTTGCGGATCGGCTCTTCCATCGCCACCACGGGTGGAAAGGTTGCGATCGGTCGTAGCATATCTGACAGCTTCGCCATCGTTTACCCTCACGAAAGCCTGGAGAAGTCTCCGGTGATCGTCGGTGACAGTCTTCAAGGAACTTATCAGGCAAAGAGCGGCGCGCTAGGACCGGCGCTAACCGGGCGTCTCGCGTCCTATGTCAATCAGTCGATCCGCTACGACGCCCTGAATCCTCCGCTGGGTTACAACATCGGCGACGGCGTCGCCCGCGTGCGCCCGACCTACAAGAGCGGCTACGCCATCGAGGTCGGCAGCGCCAAGTTCGTCAGCGCCCTGGGCCGCCTGGTCGGCAACGCCGGCCGGCCCGTGGCCCTGATGTCCGGGCGCATCCGCCCCGCCGACGATCTGACGGCCGCGCCGGAGCTGTTCTTCACCAACTCCGTCGGCCGGTTCGCCATGCAGAACCTGGAGCCGGGCAAGCGTTATCGCGTCGAGCTGTTCTCGACGCCCGCCCTGGGCTTCGAATTCACCGTTCCCGCCGACAACGAGGGCCTGCTCGACCTGCAGGTCGTCAACGTGCCGCTCGACGTGCCCGAAGACTGAGAGCCGAGGAGGCTGAAATGACCCGTGTCCGCACCGCCGTCCTGATGACCGCCGCCGTCGCGGCGACCCTGATCGGGGCCGCCCCCGCCCTGGCGCAGTCGCGCGATTGCCAGATCCAGATCGACTCCGGCGCCCAGCAATGGACGCTGCGTTACGATCCGTTCGAGCAGGACGCCGCCGTCCAGCAGTTCGACCTCGCCGTGGTCAACACCGGCGACGCGGCCTGCAACGTCGTCAGCCGGGTCGAGCTGCGCGGCGAGACCTTCGGCCTGTCGCCCCAGGCGGGCGGCCCGCGCCTGATCTACAATCTGGTGGACGAGTCGGCCGGCGCGGACGTGACGCCCCGTTCGGGGCAGAGCGCGCGCAATGTCGGCGCCCGGCCGATCCGTCTGAGCCCCGGCGAGCGGGGCCTGATGCGCTTCTCCTTCGCCGTCTTCCCGTCGGACACCCTGTCGGCGGGCCTGTATTCGCAGACCGCCTTCATCGATCTGCAGAAGCCCAACGGCGAACCCCTGGCCGAAAAGCCGATCACCCTCAGCGTGGAGGTGCCGTCCGCCGCCGTCATGGGCCTGAAGGGCGAGTTCCGGCGTACGGGCGGCGCGGCCACCATCGACCTGGGCGAACTGACGCAAGGCGTGCGCCAGCTGCGCACCACCCTGTATGTGCTCAGCACCGCCGGCTACAGCGTCTCGGTCTCGTCCGAGAACCGCGGCCGCCTGCGCCAGGGCGCCAGCGAATGGTATGTGCCCTACGCCCTGGCCCTGGGCGATCGCGACATGGACCTGGGGCGCGGCGGCCGGCTGGACGTGGTCTCGCGCCGCGCCCGCCTGGACGACTATCCGCTGACCATCAGCGTGGGCCCCACGGCCGGAAAGCGCGCCGGCGACTATTCCGACATCCTGACCTTCACCGTCGCCGCCCTCTGAGGCGCGCGGGCTGAAACGCGAAAGGGGCGGGCCGCCGCGCGACCCGCCCCTTCGAGGCGTCTGGCTGTCGATCCGATCAGATCGGCTGGATCGTCAGCGCCAGGATCAGCGGCTGTTCCAGCTCCACCTCGTTGAAGCGGTAGGACACCGATCGGATGGTGGCGATGCTGGAGCGGCGCAGCACCTGTCCGCCGGACTTGTCCAGGTCCAGGATCCGGTCGCCATAGAACATCGTCGCCTTCTCGGTGGGCGACAGCGGGCGATACTGGGCCGAGACGGTGAAGCCGCCGGGGCTGTTGCAGGCCTCGACCACTTCGCCGGACCGGCCGCTCTCGGCCATGACGGGCGACGTGGGCTTCACCCAGCAGGCCACCGGCACGGTGGCGCGAAGACGATAGGTGCCCCCGGCGGTGGGCCCGGCCAGGGCCGGCGCTGCGGCGGCGAACAGGCCCAGGCCGAGCGTTGCGGCGGCAAGGGCGCGAAGGACGCGGTGGGTCATCGGTGGTTCCGATCTGCTCATTGCAGACGAACCCTAGACCGGCGCCTCTTAAGGTCCGGCGAGCGAACAGGGCTAACCGGGCCTTGAGGACCATGCTTACCGGGGCGTGAACCGCGCCGGACCGCGCGCGCCCTATTCCGCCCTCAGATTCTCCACCACCGCGCGCAGCTTTTCCGGCAGGGGCTTGGGCCGGCGGGTGGCGGCGTCGACGTAGACGTGGACGAAATGACCGATGGCGGCGGGCGTCGCCACGCCGCGCCGGAACACCGCGAAACCATAGCGCACGCTGGACGTGCCGATGTGGTCGACCTTGATCCCCACCTCGATCACGTCGGGGAACTTCAGCGCCGAGGCGTAGCGGCAGCCGCTGTCGACGACCAGGCCGATGGAGTCGTCCAGCGCGTCGGCGATCAGCAGGTGGGCGTTCACCGCCGAGTCCACGAACTCGTAGAATTTGGCGTTGTTGATGTGCCCGTACTGGTCGTTGTCGGCCCAGCGGGTCGAGACCATGTGGAAGGCCCGATAGGTGGCGCGGTCGGCCAGGGGGCCTTCGTCTCTCTTCGGCATTCGCTTCTCCCTTGCGGCGCCGGCGCCTTTCGGCGGCGCTCTCGGCCGTGCCGCGACGCTCGGGCTTGGACGACGCGACGTCAAGCGCCTATCGAATGACGGTCGATGACGAAGGCTTGACCATGTCCCACCAGACCCGCGCCGCCGTCCTGTCCGAGATGGGCGCCGCGCGCCCCTACGCCGACAGCCGCCCCTTGGCGGTCCAGACCGTCGCGCTGGAGCCGCCCGGCCGGGGCGAGGTCCAGGTGGCGATCCGCGCGGCGGGCCTGTGCCATTCGGATCTGTCGGTCATCAACGGCGACCGCCCCCGCCCCCTGCCCATGGCCCTGGGCCACGAGGCCGCCGGCGTGGTCGAGGCGCTGGGCCCCGGCGTCGACGACCTGACCATCGGCGACCCCGTGGTCATGGTCTTCATGCCGTCCTGCGGCCACTGCGATCCCTGCGCCGGCGGACGGCCCGCCCTGTGCGAGCCGGGCGCCGCCGCCAACGGCCGGGGCGAACTGCTGGGCGGCGCCCGGCGCCTGTTCCGCGAGGGCGCGCCGATCCATCATCACCTCGGCTGCTCCGCCTTCGCCGACCGCGCCGTGGTCTCGCGTCGGTCGCTGGTGCGCATCGACCCGGACCTGCCGTTCGAGATCGCCGCCCTGTTCGGCTGCGCCGTGCTGACGGGCGTGGGGGCCGTGGTCAATACGGCGGCGGTCCGGGCGGGGCAGAGCGTGGTCGTGGTGGGCCTGGGCGGCGTGGGCCTGGCCAGCGTCCTGGGCGCCCTGGCCTGCGGCGCCGCGCCGGTCGTCGCCGTGGACCTGTCCGAGGACAAGCTGGCGCTGGCCCGGACCCTGGGCCCCGTCCGCACCGTCAACGCCGCCGACCCCGACGCGGTGGAGCAGGTGCGCGCCCTGACGAACGGCGGCGCCGACGTCGCCTTCGAGATGGCCGGCTCGGTCCGCGCGCTCGAAAGCGCCTGGAAGATGACCCGGCGCGGCGGAACCACCGTTACCGCCGGCCTGCCCCCGCCCGACGCGGCCCTGGCCGTCAACGTCGTCAGCCTGGTCGGCGAGGAGCGCACATTGAAGGGCTCCTATATCGGGACCTGCGTCCCCAGCCGCGACATCCCCCGGTACGTCGCCCTGTACCGCGACGGCCGCCTGCCCGTGGACCGCCTGCTCAGCGGCGTCATCGCCCTGGACGACATCAACGCCGGCTTCGACCGTCTCGCCGCCGGCGAGGTGGTGCGCCTGGTCGTCCGACCCTGAGGCCTCACGGCCCGACCCGGATCGCCTCCACGCGGCAGGCGTCGCAGGCCTCGGCCTTCAGGATCAGGGTGTTGGTTCCCGGCTGGAACGGCAGGGCGGGCGTGGTCGCCTGATGCCATCCGTCGCCGTCGGCCAGGTCGACCGCGACCGGTGCGCCGCCGTTCAGCGACACCGACACCCGGCCGCCGGCCCCGATCACCGACAGCGCCCGCGCGCCCGCGGCGTCGGCCGTCAGGGTGTAGCGCAGCCATTCGCCGGTCTCGAACTCGGCCACGACCGGCCGGCTCCCGTCCAGAGCGATGTCCACCCCGTCGTTGCGCCAGGTGCGGCCGGTGTTCCACCAGGGGATCCGCTCGCCCGGCCCGTCGGTGTCGGAATCATAGACGTCCGACCAGGCGACGCCCGCCCGCCCCAGGTCGTAGTCCGCCGCCCGGATCGTCAGCCCCTGCGCCCTCACCCGATGATCCGCGTACGGAACGACGGAGTCGGAATGGGGCTGGCGCAGCATGGCGTCGACCACGTCGCGATGCTGGATCGCGTTCTCGAAGCGGATGTCGTGCGTCGCCAGCCGCATCAGCGTCGCCTCCGCCTCGGCCGCCGACGGACGCGGCCCCTCGCCCGTCAGCCAGGCGACCAGCGCGGGCCAGCCCGGATTGGGCGCGATCTCCAGCGGCTGGTTGAAGCCGATCTTCTTCAGCGGCCAGAAGGCCCAGCCGATCCCCTCGCCCTCCACCGTGGCGATCGTCTCGGTGAACCAGGTGTTGGAGTTCTCGCCCGATTCCCCCAGCCACACCGGCGCGCCGGTCTCCTCCCTCAGCCTCAGGACGTCGGCGATGGAGGCCCGGTCGGTGGCGTTCCAGTATTTGTGGAAGCTGATGACGGTGTTGTCGTCCCACAGGGGCGTCACGCCGCGATAGTTGTTTCCCCAGCAGTTGCCCTCGATGACGATGATGTGCCGCTTGTCCACCTCGCGGATGGCGGTGGTGATCTCGGTCATCAGCTGGCGCAGCGGGGCGTTCGTCGTCTCTTCGCAGCCGTGCCCGCCGCCGGGCTTTTCGAAGTCCCAGTTCGGCTCGTTGAGAATGTCATAGGCGCCGATCCCCGGCTCGTCGGCGTAGCGTTCGGCCAGGCGCCGCCACAGGGCGACGGTCTTGCGCCGGTTCTCGGCGCTGTCCCACAGCGAGGGCTTGTCCGGGTCGCGGTCCGAGATGGCCAGGTCCGAGCCCTGCCCGCCCGGCGCGGCGTGCAGATCCAGGATCAGGTGCAGGCCGTTCGCCTTGGTCCAGGCCAAGAGGGCGTCGATCTCGGCGAAGCCCTCCGCCTTCCAGGTGTCCTGGCCCGGAACCGGCTCCTGCTCGACCGGCAGGGTCAGCCGGTCGTAGTGCATCGGCAGCCGCACCGAGTTGAAGCCCCAGCGCCCCATGGCGTCGATGTCGGCCTTGGTCGTGTAGTTGGCCCGCCAGGCGGCGTAGAAGGCCTGCGTCTTCTCCTCGCCGATCAGGTCGACGATCCGTTCACGGATGACGTGTTGCTGACCCAGGGCGCCCAGTTGCAGCATATAGCCTTCCTGCAGCAGCCAGCCGCCCAGGCCCATGCCGCGCAGGATCACCGGATCGCCCGCCTCGTCGACGATCCGCGTCCCCTCCACCTTCAGCCAGTCCTGCGCCGAAGCGACGCCCGCCGCGCCCATCGCGACCGCACAGGCGGCCCATGCCAAAGCCTTCATCGTCGCCTCCCGGACGTTCTTGTGAACGTTCTCAATATCGGAAGGGTCGCCCGCGATACCGGAGGCGTCAAGGCTCGCCGATGCGCCGATTCGGTCGGGACGATCCTCCCCCGCCTCGCGGGGGAAGATCGGGTCGCCGCCTAGGCCAGCAGGGCCTCCACCTCGTCCCGTTCGGGCAGCGACGACTGGGCGCCGGCGCGCGCGGCGGCGGCGGCTCCGGCGGCGCAGGCGAAGCGCAGGGCCGCGTCCGGCGCCATGCCTTCCAGCAGGGCCACGGCGATGGCGCCCACGAAGGCGTCGCCGGCCCCCGTCGCATCGACCGCCTCGACCACGGGCGGCGTCGCCCAGGCCATCTCGACCCCGCGCTGGTACATGGCCGCGCCCTTGGCGCCCTTGGTCACCACAACCCGGCCGCCGCCCCGGTGCAGGCCGTCGCCGTAGAAGGCGGCCTCGGTCTCGTTGACCACGATCAGGTCGGCCCGGCGCAGCAGCAGCTCCGACACCGGCTGGGCCGGCGCCAGATTGGCCACGACGAAGCCGGTCGCGCGGCCCACCGCCGCCTCCACCGTCTCGACCGGCAGCTCCAGCTGCACGATCAGCGCGCCTTCGATCCGCTGCGGCAACTGTTCGGGCGTGACCAGATGATTGGCCCCGGCCGCGACGACGATCTGGTTCTCGCCCGCCGCATCGACGGCGATCAGGGCCACGCCGGTCGGGGCGGCCACGTCCACCTCCACCCCCGCCAGGTCGACGCCGAACTGTTCCATAAGGGCCAGCGCCTCCCCGGCCTGGGCGTCGTTCCCGACCCGTCCGATCAGGCAGACCTCGGCCCCCAGTTTCTCGGCCGCCAGCGCCTGGTTGGCGCCCTTGCCGCCGGGATGGCGCGACAGGACCGCGCCCGTCACCGTCTCGCCCGGCGCGGGCAGGTGCGGCGCGCGCGCGACGAAGTCCAGGTTGATCGAACCGACCACGGTGATCCTCATCGGGCGGCCTCCGCCAGGGTGCGGGCGATCAGGTCGAACACCCCCTGGGCGTCGGCGCCGACCGCCCAGCGGTGGCGCGCCGTCGCCGGATCGACGCGGAAATCCACCGCCGTATGGCCGCGCGTCAGGTCCGACTGCGTCTCCACCTCGATGCGGCACGGCCTCAGATCGAACAGCTCGGGCGCCATCGTCCAGGCCACCGGGCAGGCGTCGTGCAGCGGCGCGCCCCAGTCGGGCGTGGGCCAGCCGACGATCTCGCGCTCCACCCGCTGCGAGAAGCGCAGCATGGCCGCCGTCGTCCGCGCCGCCTCGCTGTCGGTCGCCTCTATGGCGCGGATGCGGGCCTCGGTCGCCCGGACCTGGTGCGTCGCGTCCAGGCCGAAGGCGACCACCTCGCAGCCCGAACCGAACACCACCGCCGCCGCGTCCGGGTCGGCCCAGATGTTGAACTCGGCCGAGGCGGTGATGTTGCCGCCCTCGGACCGCGCGCCGCCCATGACGGCGACCGGCCCCAGCCGCCCCGCCAGCCGGGGCTCGCGCCGCATGGCCAGCGCCAGATTGGTCATCGGCCCCAGCACGACCAGGCCGACCGTCCCCTCGGGCCGGCGCATGACCAGGTCGACGATGGCGTTGGCCGCCGGCCCGTCGCCGACGATGGCGGTCGGCTCGAACGGCGCCATGTCGCCCAGCCCGTCGGGCCCGTGGAATTCGCCCGCGCCCGCCGGGGGCCGCTTCATCGGCCGCTCGGCCCCGCCGAAGACGGGCACCTCGGCCCGCCCGGCGATCTGGCGCATCATGCGCGCATTCCGCTGGGTCGCATGGCCGGGCACGTTGCCGCCCACGGTGGTGATGGCCAGCAGCTCCAGCGTGGGCGCCGCAAAGGCCAGCAACAAGGCCACGGCGTCGTCCACGCCGGGGTCGCAATCGATGATGAGGGCAGGTTTGTTCACCGCGCCTGACTAGGCAGCCCCGCCGCGCCCGGCAAGCGCCATCCGTCGCGGCGGGCGGCTGCGGAGCCAAAGCGCCTCGCCAAGCGTTGCCGCGACATGACCGCCGCCCGCCCCTTCGATCTGCGCCGAGAGAGCGCCTATCTGCGCGACCTGGGCCGCGCCTTCGGCGGGGCGCTGCTGTTCAACGTCCCCCTGCTGATGACGATGGAGATGTGGGAGCAGGGCGTGACGATGGATCGCTGGCGGCTGCTGGCCTTCATCCTGTCCGGCCTGCCGCTGCTGTACGGCCTGGCCTATTACGCCGGCTTCTCGAAGCGGCGGGGGCTGAGGAACGACCTGCTGGACACCGCCGTCGCCCTGGCGGTCGGCTTCGTCACCGCCTCGGTCCTGCTGGTGATGTTCGGCGTGGTCGACTGGAACGCGCCCCCGCGCGAGGCCCTGGGCATGGTGGCGCTGCAGGCGATACCCGGCGGCATGGGCGCCCTTCTGGCGCGGCGCCAGCTGGCGGGCGGGGGCGGCGACGACGGCGACGAGGACCAGGCCTCCTATGTCGGCGAACTGTTCCTGATGGCGGCGGGCGCCCTGTTCTTCGCCCTGAACGTGGCGCCGACCGAGGAGGTCATCCTGATCGCCTACAAGGCCACGCCCTGGCACGCCCTGGCGCTGATCGTCGCCTCGGTCGCCCTGATGCACGTCATCGTCTTCGAGGCCGGGTTCGCCGGCCAGGAAGAGGCCGAACATCCGCTCAAGGCCTTCGCCCACTTCACCCTGCCCGGCTACGCCATCGCCCTGGGAATCAGCCTGTTCGTCCTGTTCCTGTTCGGCCGGGTCGAGGGCCATTCGCTGGAGGGCCTGACCCAGACCGTGGTCGTCCTGGGCTTTCCCGCCGCCGTCGGCGCCGCCGCCGCTCGCCTGCTGGTCTGAGCCCATGCCGTCCAGGAAGACTCCCGCCCGAAAGATCGTCGCCCCCCGGCCGGTGCTGCAGGCCGTCATGGCCGCGCTGGGCGCCCTCGTCACGCTGGCGGCCCTGGCCATCGTGGTGTGGGAGGCGATGCAGCCCGCCGCGCCGCCCGCCCTGTCGGCCCGTATCGTCGCCGTCCAGTCCACCGCCGCTGGTCCCGTCGCCACGGTGGAGGTGCGCAACGACGGTCGCAGATCGGAAGAGCG
>NZ_DLMO01000035.1:0-16435 GCF_002479325.1 Brevundimonas sp. UBA7534 | reverse complement strand
CATAGAGGGGGTGCTGGGCGACCAGACCGCGACCGCGACGCTGGACTACGTCCCCGGCCGGGGCCGCGCCAAGGCCTATCTCCGCTTCGATTCCGACCCCAGCCGCGCCGCCGTCTCGGTCAAGGGCTGGTCGGCGCCGTGACCCTGGGTTAAGGTGGCCGCCTGTTCTCCCGGGGGCGGCAATCGAGCCGCTGAGATAAGGGTCCCTCCCTTGACCGGTCGAACCTGATCCGGGTCATGCCGGCGAAGGGAAGAGACACGGCCCCGCCCCCGCGCGAGGTCCTCCACCGCGCCGGCGGTCCCTCTTTTGAGAAGAGGCCGCCATGAACGTCCACGTCCCCGCCACCCCGGTCGAGCCGGAATCCTCCACCCTCCCTCTCAGCGAAGCGCGCAAAGCCGTCGCCGACAAACACGGCCGCATCCCCACCGGCCCGCGCGAGGGCGGACACAAGGTCTATGTGGCGGGCGAACTCTATCCCGACCTGCGCGTCCCCTTTCGCGAGGTCCGCGTCCACCCCAGCGCCAACGAGCCGCCGGTGACGATGTACGACCCGTCCGGCCCCTACACCGACCCCGACGCCCGCATCGACATCAAGCGCGGCCTGAACGCCGTGGTCGGCCCCGACTGGCGCCTGGCGCGCGGCGACATCGCCCCGGTCGAGGCCCCGCGCGAGGTCAGGCCCGAGGACAACGGCCACGCCTCGGGCCGCCACCTGGCCCCGCGCTTCGACACGGCGAACCACCGCGTGTTCAGGGGCGTGTCCGGCCGCCCGGTCACCCAACTGGAATACGCCCGCGCCGGCGTCGTCACGCCCGAGATGGAGTTCATCGCCATCCGCGAGAACCTGCGCCGCGAACAGACCGCCCCGTGCGTCCGCGACGGCGAGAGCTTCGGCGCGTCCATCCCCGACTTCGTCACGCCCGAGTTCGTCCGTCAGGAGGTCGCCCGCGGCCGCGCCGTGATCCCGGCCAACATCAACCACCGCGAGGTCGAGCCGATGATCATCGGCCGCAACTTCCTGGTGAAGATCAACGCCAACATCGGCAACAGCGCCGTCCTGTCGACCGTGGACGACGAGGTCGACAAGCTGGTCTGGGCCACCCGCTGGGGCGCCGACACGGTCATGGACCTGTCGACGGGCCGCAACATCCACAACATCCGCGACTGGATCATCCGCAACAGCCCGGTCCCCATCGGCACCGTGCCCATCTATCAGGCGCTGGAAAAGGTCGGCGGCGTGGCCGAGGACCTGACCTTCGACATCTTCGCCGACACCCTGATCGAACAGGCCGAGCAGGGCGTGGACTATTTCACCATCCACGCCGGGGTGCGCCTGCCCTTCGTGCCGCTGACGGCGAACCGCGTCACCGGCATCGTCTCGCGCGGCGGCTCGATCATGGCCAAGTGGTGCCTGGCCCACCACAAGGAGAGCTTCCTCTACGAGCGCTTCGACGAGATCTGCGAGATCATGCGCGCCTATGACGTCAGCTTCAGCCTGGGCGACGGCCTGCGCCCCGGCTCCATCGCCGACGCCAACGACGAAGCCCAGTTCGCCGAGCTGCGCACACTGGGCGAGCTGACCAAGGTCGCCTGGGACCACGGCTGCCAGGTCATGATCGAGGGCCCCGGCCACGTGCCGATGCACAAGATCAAGCAGAACATGGACGAGCAGCTGAAGCACTGCCACGAGGCGCCCTTCTATACGCTGGGGCCGCTGACCACCGACATCGCGCCGGGCTACGACCACATCACCTCTGCGATCGGTGCGGCCATGATCGGCTGGTTCGGCACGGCCATGCTCTGCTACGTCACGCCCAAGGAGCATCTGGGCCTGCCCGACCGTCAGGACGTCAAGGACGGCGTCATCACCTACAAGATCGCCGCCCACGCCGCCGACCTGGCCAAGGGCCACCCGGCCGCCCGCGCCCACGACGACGCCCTGTCGCGCGCCCGGTTCGAGTTCCGCTGGGAAGACCAGTTCAACTTAGGGCTAGACCCCGAGACCGCCCGCCAGTTCCACGACGAGACCCTGCCCAAGGAGGCCCACAAGACGGCCCACTTCTGCTCCATGTGCGGCCCCAAGTTCTGCAGCATGAAGATCAGCCAGGACATCCGCGACGCCGCGGCGGCCCAGAACGACGCGGGCGGGAGTTTGGCGGACGCGGAGGCCGGGATGGCGGAGATGTCGGCGAAGTTCCGCGCGGGGGGCGGGGTGGTGGAGGTGAAGGTGTGAGGGTAATCGCTTTCGCTCAGGCCGTCGTTGTGTGAAGGTCAGCCGAGAGAATTTCCGAGGATACGCAGTGCTCACCCGCATAGAAATCGACGGATTTAAAAGCTTCGAGAACTTTGGGCTCGACCTTCAACCGCTGACCGCCGTGGTGGGGCCGAATGCAAGCGGCAAGTCGAATTTGTTTGACGCTCTACGCTTTGTATCCCTGTTATCACAGACCGACGCACGATCTGCTATGGTTGATCTCCGGGGGCAACCGGAGGAATTGTTTAGAAGAACTCCGGCAGGCATCACCGACTGCATGACTTTCGCTTTGGAAGTCCTGTTAGATCGTGATGGCGTCGACGCATTCGGAACCGCCTACCAAACTCCCGCGCAACGTCTCAGATACGAGATTAGCCTCCAGCTTGTCAGAGGATCCGATGGTGTTCCTCGGGGAATTTATGTCCGACACGAGACGTGCAGACCGATCTCGCGGGCAGAGGATCGAGCGACTTACCTTAAGGGACGCAAGATCAACTATAACTCACGAATTGCACCGTTCATCAAAGTTGATGACACACAGGATGCTATCCTCGTGCGCCAAGATGGACGCCAAAAACATGGCCGCCCAATGCGACTATCTCTGAGAGAGGCGTCTCGCTCGGCACTTTCCACTATAACAACATCTGAGTTTCCACACCTCTATGCGCTTAGAAACTTTCTCCAAAACATAAGATTCTTGGAGATAAACCCTAGATCTGCCCGCGATGCCAACGACCGGCTTGTAGATAGAGAACTGAGATCGGACGCATCAAATCTTTCAGCAGTTTTGGCGCGACTTAAGGAAGAAACCCAAGAGCCAGCCCGGCCTAACGGCGTTTTATCCGATATCGCAGCTGACCTCTCTTCTCTAATACCATCCGTCAGAGAGCTTTCTGTAAGCGAAGACTCAGCACGTAGACAGTATGCATTTCGTTTAGGCTTCTCGGGGGACATGGATTTCAGTTCTAGAGTTATATCTGATGGCACTTTGAGACTATTGGCTCTACTAACGGTCCTTAATGACACGGATCGTAGAGGCACGTTATGTTTTGAGGAGCCAGAGAACGGCATCCACGAAGGTAGATTGCCTTTGCTTGTCGAATTTCTTAGGTCTGCCACAGGATATATATCAG
This sequence comes from Brevundimonas sp. UBA7534, assembly GCF_002479325.1. Classification (GTDB taxonomy): domain Bacteria; phylum Pseudomonadota; class Alphaproteobacteria; order Caulobacterales; family Caulobacteraceae; genus Brevundimonas. The sequence continues at coordinate 13,047 of NZ_DLMO01000035.1, read as the reverse complement.
ATCCAGATGTGCCTCTGTTCCAAGTTCTTCTTAATACCCATTCCCCGAAAGTCATGGAATCCCTTCATGACTCAGAAATTGTTATGGCAGATAGTGTAGCAGAGGTAGACGCAGCCTCAGGAAAGCGCAGCGTTCGTACGCGAATGAGAAGCGGCGTAACACCCTCACCTGATCTTTTTGATCCGGAGAAACACCTTACAAGAAGTGAGATCGAGCGCGTTCTCCAAAATGTGACGGATGCAGCGTGACATACGTATCGTGGGGAGCCATTTATGAGGGCTCTACTGATCAGGCCTACTTCGAGGTTTTAATCCCGCGACTAATGGAAGATTTGGTAGTATCATCCCCCGCGAGGAACACGGTGATACCGGCGACACCCGCTGTTAGGCTAAAGAGAGGGGGTCCAAATGATGTGGCTGTCGCTGTGTGCGGTGAAGGCGATGCCTACCACCTGATTTTCATCCACGCTGACACCGGCGGGAGGGCGCTCGCGCAGGCCGCCGCCGGTACTGCTGAGGAATACAAGGCAGCACTCCTGGCACAATGTGGGTGGCCTCCGGAACGCTGTATAGTGATCGCTCCAAGACACGAAACTGAAGCTTGGTTGTTGGCTGATCCCATGGCCGTGACAGCGGTGCTCGGATACACAGGCAACATTCATGATGTTGGATTGCCTAGGAACGCGGCCGAAGCCGAACGCATTGTGGATCCAAAAGCTACGCTGAAAGCTGCTGCGGACGCTGTTAGAGGCCGTAGACGGCCGCAAAGCTCCAGCCAGATGTTTCCAGCAATTGCCCAGCGCCAGGACCTCAATTCTTTGAGGCATTCCGATTCTTTCAGGCAGTTCGAAAACCAAGTCATCGCGGCACTGCGCTCTCTTAACTGCATTCACTGATCTGTCCCTATCGGGAGATCCTGAATGCCTGCCATCCCAATTCCGCCGCTCCGACCGCTGAATTTCCTCGCCTTTCCGCCGCCGAACGCCAATCGACCTAACGCCCCTCCCGGCCGCCTCATAATGCCCCGGCCCCGCCGCTGGGGCGGATCGGCGTCGGAGGGGCGCATGCAAGGCGATGTGGACGGCTGGCCGGGCTATGGCCCCGGCGTCGAGGGGTCGGGCGCCGACGAGGGCCGGGCGCCCTATGACTATTGGGACGGCCGCCTGACCAATGAGGACTTCGTCGACCGGCCTTCCGAGGATACGCCGCCAGAGGCCGCGCCCCATGACGACGCGCCCCGCGACCCGGCGCGGCCGCTGTACGACGGGCGGCCCGTGCGCGATCCCTATGAGCGGGGCGGCGGCTATCGCCGGGTGTCCGAGGCGGCGTGGGCGCGGGCGCGCGCGGACTATCTGGCCGGGGACGCCGCCGAGACGGTGTGCGACCGGCACGGCCTGGCCCTGTCGACCTTTCGCGCCCGCGCCCGCTCCCAGGGCTGGCGCCGCATCGACCAGCCCGATCCCGAGCCGGTCGAGCTGGGCGCCGAGGAGGAGGCCGATCTGCTGGACTACGCCCGGATGGCGCGTCACGCCCTGGTGCGGCTGAACCGCGCCGTGCTGCGCGGCCGGGCCGCCGAGGCCGCCCGCTGGATGCGGTTGCACACGCGCCTGTCGGACCTGGCCCGCGCCGCCGAGGCGACGGCCGCCCCGCCCAAGCCAGAGCCTGCGCCTAAACCCGTGAAGGCTCCCGACCCCCAGGCGACCGCTATGGCCAAGGCCCGCACGGTCCAAACCCTGGTCCGCGCCGTCGCCGACCTGGACCCCTCGGACCCGACCGGCCGGCGCCTGATCGACAAGAGCCTGGCGGTTCTCGACGCCCTGGAGCGGGCGCCGATTTCAGACGATTCAGACTATTCAGACCCTGTTTTTCCGGCGGCGGAGTCCGAAACCGGCCCGCCGTGATTTTTCTCCGTTCGTCATTCCGGGCGAAGCGCAGCGAAGACCCGGAACCCAGCGGCGCCGAAGGCGAAATCTATCCGTCGCGCGATGTTTGAACGCTGATCTGCGACAGGTTCGCGCTCTCGCGCGCCGCTGGGTCCCCCGGTCTGCGCCTCTGCGCGGCTAGCCGGGGGATGACGAAAGGAAGGCCTACGCCTCGTCGGCGATCCGGCGCAGGGCCTGTTCGAACACCTCCGGCGGCTGGCCGCCCGAGATCAGATATTTGTCCTGGACCACCACGGCGGGCACCGAGGTGATGCCGCGCGACCGCCACAGCTCCTCGGCCTGGCGCACGGCCTGGGCGTAGCGGCCCGAGGCCAGCACCTCGGCCGCCTCGGCGCGGTCCAGGCCCGCGTCTTGCGCCGCCTGGGTCAGGACGCCGGCGTCGGTGATGTTCTTGTTCTCGGTGAAGTGGGCCGTGAACAGGGCGTGCTTCAGCGCCTTCTGCCGGTCGGGCGCCGTCTCGTGCGCCCAGTGCAGCAGGCGGTGGGCGTCGAAGGTGTTCCAGATGCGGCTGTCGGGGCCCATCCGCATGTCGAAGCCCACTTCCGCCGCGCGGGCCTTGATCATGGCGCGGTTGGCGGCGGACTGTTCGGGGGTCGAGCCGTATTTGCGACCGATGTGGTCGACGATGTTCTCTCCCTCGGGCGCGATCTGGGGGTTCAGTTCGAACGGCTGGAAGGCGATGTCGGCGGCGATCCCCTCGGGCTCCAGCCGCTCCAGCGCCGTCTCCAGCCCGCCCAGCCCCACCACGCACCAGGGGCAGACGACGTCGGAGACGAAGTCGATCTTCAGGGTCTTCGAGCGGGCGGGGGTCGGGGCGGTGTCGGTCATCGGCGCGGCCTTCTGGAACAGCAGGTGTTGCGATGGATATGGCGACGCGATCAGCCGGCGCCAGCCCCCGGCTCGTCGCTCAGCCCAGTTCGCGCGGCGCGCGGATGCGCCGCCAGCGGGCCTCGACGAAGGCGAAGGCGCCGAAGGCCATCAGCCCCGCCGCCGTCAGCCCCAGGATCCACGATCCGCCGGGCTGGGCCTCCAGCGCCTCCAGCGCCCCGGCCGTGCTCGTCACCTCGCCCGCGCGGGTGTGCAGTCCGGCCAGGATGACGAAGACGCCCAGCGGCAGATAGGCGAAGCCGCGCGCGCCATAGCCCGCCCGCGCCAGGATCGAGGCGGGCCGGCACAAGGCCTCCGGGCAGGCCAGGGCGGCGTCGAAGTCGTCCCGGAAGGCCCGGACGATGTTGCCGATCCCGACCGCCAGGACGACCAGCCCGGCCGTCGCCAGCAGCGCCCCGCCGAAGGGCAGGCCCAGCAGCATCGCCGCCTTCTCCTGGTTCTCGGCCACGCTTTCGGCCCGCTCCGCCGAGGCGCTGACCGCCTCGCCGACCTCGTCCAGATACTCGAACACCCCCGCCGCCAGGACGCCGTAGAACAGCCCGCTCAGCGCCTGTCCCGCCCGCGTGGCCCAGCCCTTCAGGTCCGTCCCCTCATGGTCCGCGTCAAACACCGCCTGCAGCACGCGCCAGCCGACGAAGGCCCACAGGCCCAGGCCCAGCAGCACCAGCCACAGCCGCCCGAATGGCTGCTCGGCCAGCCAGCCCGCCGCCCCGCCGGTGCCGACCGCCGCCCCGATCCGGTCCGTCGCCGCCAGCAGGGTCAGCGCGCCCGCCGACAGATAGACAAAGCCCCGCGCGCCATAGCCGATCCGCGCGGCCCACTCGACCAGGGTCGCCAGCCTGGGCGTCCGCCGGGCCAGCGGCAGCCGGCGACGGGCGGTCTCTCCCAGGCGGGCGGCGGCGCGGCGGATGGGGGCGAAGGCGATCATGACCGGGCGTCAACGCCGCGCCGACGGCAAAGGCTCCGCCTCTGTCGGCTTCCGACAGACGCCGGTCGCCGATCCGGCCTATCCTGCGCTGTCCGGGGCCTGAAATGCGCATCTACGAACTCCATTTCTTCGACGACGAGGGCCGCCGCCCCCTGCTCGACTTCCACGACGGGGCCGACGATCACGACGCCCTGCGCGCCGCCGCGGCCCTGCTGGCCCGACACGCCTCCTGCGCGGGGGTGGAGGTCCACGACGGCGATCGCATCGTCGGCCGACTGGAGCGTGCAAACCTCGGTTCGGTGTGATCGGTCGCGTACACAAGCCGCGAATTCAACGACTTGTCCCCAGAAACGGTCCGAAATTACTGCAACGCTGTGTCGGGTTCCGACAGACGCCTTCAAACAATCGCCGTATGCGCGAATTCATGCGTCACCATCCGCCGGGAAATCTCCTGCTCAGCGCCATGGCGCCCGAGGACCGCGCCGCCCTGCTGGCCCTCGCGACGCCGATCGACTTCGCCCACGGCCAGGTCTTCGCCGAGCCCGACGACCCCATCGAGCATCTGCACTTCATCGAGAGCGGCTTCTGCTCCTCGGTGGCGGTGCTGGAGGACGGGCGCACGGTGGAGACGCTGATGGTCGGACGAGAGGGCGTGCTGGGCGTGGTCGCGGCCCTGACCCCCCAACGCGCCCACACCCGCAGCGTGGCCCAGGTCGCCGGCTCGGCCCAACGCGTGGAGGCCCAGCGCCTGCGCGTGCTGGCCGCCCAGCGCCCCGCCGTCCGCGACAGCCTTGCCGACTACTTGGCCCGGCTGCAGGGAGAGCTGGAACAGTCCGCCGCCTGCAACGCCCTGCATCACGCCGGGCGTCGCTTCGCCAAGTGGCTGCTGCGCTGCCACGACCGGGTCGAGGGCGACACCCTGAACCTGACCCAGGAGTATCTGGCCTCGATGCTGGGCTCGCAGCGCACCACGGTGAACGAGGCGGCGCAGGGACTGCAGAAGGCGGGGGCCATCGCCTATTCGCGCGGCCGCATCACGGTGCTGGACCGCGACGCCCTGGAGCACGCCGCCTGCGAATGCTACCGCGCCGGCGACGTCTTCCGCCCTCGGGCCGGCTGACCCGTCCCAGCGCCGTGGCGCGCCTGCACTGGCGTTCGCGAGCACTTGCCTGTAAGAGGCGCCCCGAACACTCCCCCCATTTACCTGCACCTTTCTGCAGCGGCGCGGATATCCCGCGGCCGAACACAGTCCGCCCGAGCCCAAAATGAACCTGCGCAACGTCGCCATCATCGCCCACGTCGACCACGGCAAGACCACCCTGGTGGATCAGCTCCTGGCCCAGTCCGGCGTCTTCCGCGCCAATGAGGCCACCACCGAGCGCGCCATGGACTCCAACGATCAGGAGCGCGAGCGCGGCATCACCATCCTGGCCAAGGCCACCTCGGTGCTGTGGAACGGCAAGGCGGGCGAGACCCGCATCAACATCATCGACACCCCCGGCCACGCCGACTTCGGCGGCGAGGTGGAGCGGATCCTGGGCATGGTGGACGGCTGCGTCCTGCTGGTCGACGCCGAGGAAGGCGTCATGCCCCAGACCAAGTTCGTGCTGACCAAGGCGCTGAAGATGGGTCTGAAGCCCATCCTGTGCATCAACAAGGTCGACCGCGCCCACGCCGACCCGGACCGGGTGCACCTGGAGACCATCGAGCTGTTCGAGGCCATCGGCGCCAGCCCCGAGCAACTGGACTTCCCCCACATCTACGCCTCGGGCCGCAACGGCTGGGCGACGCTGGACATGGACAAGCCGTCCGACACCCTGGCGCCGCTGTTCGACCTGATCGTCGACCATGTGCCGCCGCCCCCGGTGGCCGAGAACGTCGACAAGCCGTTCCGCATCCTGAACGTGCTGATCGAGAGCGACCCGTTCCTGGGCCGCATCCTGACCGGCCGGATCGAGAGCGGCAAGGCGGTCCCCGGCATGCCGATCAAGGCGCTGGACCGCGACGGCAAGCAGATCGAACAGGGCCGGATCACCAAGGTCCTGGCCTTCCGCGGCCTGAAGCGCCAGCCGCTGGACGAGGGCTCGGTGGCGGGCGACATCGTCGCCATCGCCGGCATGTCCAAGGCGACCGTGGCCGACACCCTGTGCGCCCTGGAAGTCACCGAGGCGCTGGACGCCCAGCCGATCGACCCGCCGACCATCTCCATGACCGTGGGCGTCAACGACAGCCCCCTGGCCGGCCGCGAGGGCGACAAGGTCCAGTCGCGCGTCATCCGCGACCGCCTGCTGAAGGAGGCCGAGGCCAACGTCGCCATCCGCATCACCGAGACGCCCGGCTCGGACGCCTATGAGGTCGCCGGCCGCGGCGAACTGCAGCTGGGCGTTCTGGTCGAGAACATGCGCCGCGAAGGCTTCGAACTGTCGATCAGCCGCCCGCGCGTGGTCTATCAGACCGGCGAGAACGGCGAGCGTCTGGAGCCGATCGAGGACGTCGTCATCGACGTCGACGACGAGTATACCGGCGTGGTCATCGAGAAGCTGAGCCAGCGCAAGGCCGAGCTGCGCGACATGGGTCCGTCGGGCGCCGGCAAGACCCGCATCCAGCTGAACTGCCCGTCGCGGGCGCTGATCGGCTATCAGGGCGAGTTCCTGACCGACACGCGGGGTTCGGGCGTGCTGAACCGCGTGTTCAGCCACTACGAGCCGCACAAGGGCGCGATCGAGGGCCGCCTGAAGGGCGTTCTGGTCTCCAACTCCGACGGCGACACCGCCGCCTACGCCCTGTGGAACCTGGAAGAGCGCGGCGTCATGTTCGTGGGCGCCGGCGAAAAGACCTACCAGGGCATGATCATCGGCGAGAACAGCCGCTCCGACGACCTGGACGTCAACCCGATCAAGGGCAAGCAGCTGACCAACGTGCGCGCCTCGGGCAAGGACGAGGCCGTGCGCCTGACCCCGCCGCGCCGCCCCTCGCTGGAACAGGCCATCGCCTATATCGAGGAAGACGAGCTGGTCGAGGTCACGCCCAAGTCGATCCGCCTGCGCAAGGAGGTCCTGAACCCCTCCTTCCGCAAGAAGCGCGTCCGCGCCGACTGACCGTGGTCGACAACACCTGCTGCGAACGGATGGCCTACGACCTGGGCCAGACATGCGATCAACACGCGGACAGATTCGACTGCCCCGACGCTCTGATCGCCCAGGTTCGCGGCGGGTTCGGCCTGATTGTCCACGATGGTTCGAGCTCGATTATCGAGATCAGCTTCTGCCCTTGGTGCGGAAAAGAGCTGCCCGAGATCGGTCCGATCGATCTTTCGTCACTCCCTCCCGAGGAGGAGTGATTAGGGAGCCGCCGATGCGGCTCCCCTTTTTCGTGTCAGTCCATCAGCTGTTGAGCCAGATAGACGTAGTGGCGAGCCCAGCGCCGGGCATTGGCCACCGGGTCGGCGTCGTTGGAGTGACCGCCGGCGGTGTCCTCATAATAGAGATGGTCGTGGCCCTGGTCGCCCAGGCGGGCGGCGAACTTGCGGGCATGGCCGGGGTGCACCCGATCGTCGCGCGTGTTGGTGGTGATGTAGGCGCGGGGGTAGTCCACCTCGGGTCGCAGCTGCTGATAAGCGGAATATTTCGCGATCCACTCGGCTTCCTCGGGGATGCGCGGGTCGCCGTATTCGCCGATCCACGAGGCGCCGGCCGGCAGCTCGTGATAGCGCAGCATGTCGATCAGCGGGCTTTCGATCACCGCCGCGTTGAACAGCTCCGGGTGCTGGGTGATGGACACCGAGGTCAGGACCCCGCCGTTCGATCGGCCGTAGATGCCGAGGTGACGCGGGCTGGTGATGCCGCGCCGCTCCAGGTCGCGGGCGACGGCGGCGAAGTCGTCGAAGGCGCGTTGCCGGTTCCCGTCCAGCGCCGCCTGATGCCAGTCCGGCCCGAACTCGCCGCCGCCGCGGATGTTGGCCTGGACGAAGACGCCGCCGCGCTCCAGCCACAGCTTGCCCATCTCGGGCTTGTAGGCGGGGTTCAAACTGATCTGGAAGCCGCCATAGCCGAACAGAATGGTCGGCGCCGTCCCGTCCATCGCCAGGTCGCGCGGGCGGGTGATGAAGTAGGGAATCTTGGTCCCGTCGGTCGAGGTCGCCTCATACTGTTCGGTCACGTCGCGGACGGCGTCGAACTTGGCCGGCGCGGACTTCAACGCCGTCAGGGTGGCGGCGTCGGCGTCGGCCAGGCTGAGCGTCGGCGGAACCAGGAAGCCCTGGGTGGAGACGAAGACCTCTCCGCGCGACTTGGAGGAATCGCCCAGGCCGACCGCGAGGTTGTCCGGCACGGCGATGTCGACGCGCCCCCACGCTTGACCGCCCCGGTCGCTGAACACGGCCGCGCGGCCCCGGACGTTGTCCGTGTAGGCGACGACCAGACGGTCCGACAGCACCCGCACGTCGGACACGGCCTGGCGCGCCTCGGGGCGGAGGACCAGCTCGGCGGCGTCGCTGGTCGTCGCCGCGCTGGCGCTCGCTTCCCCGCGAAGCGCCGCCAGCGGCACGGCCAGCAGGTCGCCCGACCGACGCTCGCGGCCGCCGAACGACCAGTTCTCCTCGGCCGAGAACACCAGCCGGCCGCCCAGCACGCCGTGGATCGACACCCGCGCCGGCGTCGCCAGCTTCACCGGCCGACCGTTCGCCAGCTCCCATGTCTCGGACCGGAAGGTGTCCAGCGGACGGGTGATGATGACGGCCTGAACCGCCCCGTCCTTGTCACGATAGACCGCCGGGCTGACGCCGTAGCCGCCGTCGCCCTGCTCGCCGCGATAGACCTCGGTCGCCTGGGCCAGGGCCTGGCCGCGCTTCAACGTCTTGACGATGAAGGGATAGCCGGATTCGGTCATCGTTCCGGCGCCGAAGTCGGTGGCGACCAGAAGGGTGTCGCGGTCAAGCCATTCGATGCGATGCTTGCCCTCCGGCAGGTTGAAGCCGTCGGCGAGGAAGGTCTTGGTCGTGAGGTCGAACTCTCGCACGACCACCGCGTCCTTGCCGCCGTCCGACAGGTTGACCAGGCAGCGGGTCTCGTCCGGGGCCAGGCAGTCGGCCCCCTTGAACACCCAGTCCTTGCCCTCGGCCTTGGCCAGGGCGTCGATGTCCAGCAGCGTCTCCCAGCGCGGCTGGGCGGTGCGGTAGCTGTCCAGCGTCGTGCGCCGCCACACGCCCTTGGGATTGGCCGCGTCCTGCCAGAAGTTGCCGATCCCGTCGCCCAGGAAGGACGGCATGGGGATGCGGTCCTCGGCGGTCAGGATGGCCAGCGCCTCTTCCCGGAAGGTCTCGTAGCGCGGGTCGCCGGTGAGGGCGGCCAGGGACTTGCGGTTCTCCTCGGCGACGAAGGCCTGGGCCTCGGCGCCGTCCACCTGCTCCAGCGCCAGATGATCGTCCGCCGCCGCGACGCCCGCCGGGGTCAGGTCGCGGGGGAAGTGGGGCGCCGGCCCGCGCTGGGCGCTCTGCTGCGCCGGGGCGCCGGTCGCGACGGGCGCCGTGGCGCAGGCGCCCATCAACAGGGCCGGAATGGCGGCGGACAGGATCAGGTGACGCATGGCTTAAACTCTCCGCTCATCCCGGCGGAAGCCGGGACCCAGACCTTTGGGCGTTCGGCGCCGCCCGTTCGCAGTCAACCCCATCCCAGCCGCCGAAGCTCATGAAAGCACTGGGTCCCGGCTTCCGCCGGGATGAGCGGTTGGAAAGAAGACTATTCCTGCGCCGGCGTGTCCATCAGTCGGCGCGATAGGTAGGTGTATTCCAGCGCGATGCGGCGCGCCGTTTCCTGCAGGTTGGCGCCGGCCGCATGGCCGCCGTCCGTGTTTTCGTAGAACAGCACCGGATAACCCAGTTCCTCAAGCCGCGCGGCGGCCTTGCGGGCGTGGCCGGGGTGGACGCGGTCGTCCTTGGTCGAGGTATGGATGAAGACCTCGGGGTAGGGCTGGCCCGCGCGCAGGTTCTGATAGGGGGAATACCGCTCGATCCAGGCGCGCTGCTCGGGGATGTCCGGGTCGCCGTATTCGCCGATCCACGACGCGCCGGCCAGCAGCTTGTGGAAGCGAAGCATGTCGAACAGAGGCACCTGGATGACCGCCGCATTGATCAGGTCCGGGCGCTGGGTCAGCATCGCTCCCATGAACAGGCCGCCCTGGCTGCCGCCCATGATTCCCAGGTGCGGCTGGCTGGTGATGTCGCGCGCGATCAGGTCCAGGGCGACGGCCTGGAAGTCCTCGTGCGCGCGCTGGCGGTTCTGCTGCAGGGCCGCCTCGTGCCAGCGCGGTCCGAACTCGCCGCCGCCGCGCGTATTGGCGATGACATAGACGCCGCCCCGCTCCAGCCACAGCTTGCCGACCGTGGCCGAATAGCCGGGCAGCAGCGAGCTTTCGAAGCCGCCGTAGCCGTAGAGCAGCGTCGGATTCGAGCCATCCAGCGGCATGTCCGCCTTGTGCACCACGAAGTACGGGATCATCGTTCCGTCGGCCGAGCGGGCCTGATGCTGATCCACCGTCATACCCGTGGCGTCGAACTTGGCCGGCATCGACTTGATCTGTTCGACATCGCCCGTCGCGGCGTCCGCCAGCCACAGGCTGGACGGGTTCAGATAGCCGGTGACGCTGACGAAGACCCGGTCGTCGGTTTCCGAGGCCGAGCCGACGCCGACCGAGACGTTCTGCGGCAGGTCCAGGGTCGTGTGCGTCCATTCGGTCTCGCCGGGGCGATAGACCCGCACCGATCCGCGCACATTGTCATAGAGGGCCACGACCAGGGTGTGGCGGGTGGCGTTGATCCCTTCCACCGACTGACGCTCGGTCGGGCGCAGCACCAGCTGCGCCGGCGTCGCCGGATCGGCCAGCCAGGCGTCCAGCGGCCAGGCGATCAGATCGCCGGTCTGGAAGGCCTGACCCGACGGCGCGGTCCAGTCCTGCTTCAGCGAGACCACCAGCCGGCCATCGATCAGGCCGTTGATGTCCGACTTGGCCGGCAGGGCCAGCTGGACCAGAGACCCGTCGTCCCTCAACCGCCAGGTCTCCGACGAATAGAAGTCGACCGCGCGGTTGATCAGCACCGCCTTCACCGCGCCGTCGGCGTCGCGCAGGGTGTAGCCGGACACGGCCACGTCGGTCGGCTGGCCGGTGAAGATCACCGGCGCCTGGTCCGGCGCCTGGCCCCGCTTCAGCAGCCGCACCGTCATCGGATAGCCGGAATCGGTCAGGGTGCCCGCGCCGAAGTCGCGCGAGATCAGCAGCGTGTCTCGGTCGATCCAGGCCGCCCCGCCCTTGGATTCCGGCAGGACGATCCCGCCCTCGACGAAGGTGCGCTCTATGGCGTCGAATTCGCGCAGCGTCGTGGCGTCCTTGCCGCCGTTCGACAGGCTGACCAGGCAGTGGCGCTCCTCGGGGCCCAGGCAGTTGACGCCCTTGTAGACCCAGTTGGCGTCCTCGGCCGCGGCCAGGGCGTCGATGTCCAGGATGGTGTCCCACTGGGGCGCGTCGGTGCGGAAGCTGTCGACCGTGGTCTGGCGCCAGACGCCGCGCACGTGGTCCGCGTCCTGCCAGAAGTTGCTCAGCGTGCCGTCCCGGTTGAAGCCCACGCCCGGGATGCGGTCCTTGGCCTGGACGATGGCCAGCGCCTCCTGGTGCAGCGGCTCGTAGCGCGGATCGCCCTGCAGCACGCCCAGGCTCTTTTCGTTGTGTTCGCGCACCCACTGCATCGCCCGCGCGCCCTCGACGTCCTCCAGCCAGATGTAGGGGTCGGTCGCCTCGCTGGTGGCGAAACCCGTTGGGGCGGGCGCTTGGGCGGAGGCGGAGGAAGGGGCGGGCTGGGCCATGGCGACGGCGCTCAACGAACTGGAGGCGAGAAGGGCCGCGAGCGCGGCGGCGGACGAACGGATCATGGCGGGGTCCCCGAAAACGAAGGCGGCACCTTAACGGCGGCGGCCCGACCGGCAAGGCGCGGGTCCGATCCTTACGGCTTTGTCATCTTCCGTCATCGGGGATGCACAGCAGATTGCCGCAGGCCTTGCAGTGGACGGCGTCGGGGTCGTGCTTCTGCAGGCCGCAACGGTCGCAGGGGTAGGCGACCTTGCTGGGACGGATGAAGGCCTGGGCCAGACGCAGGAACAGGGTGATGCCCACCAGCATGATGGCGATGGACAACAGCCGCCCCCATGGCCCCGGCAGGGTCACGTCGCCGAAGCCGGTGGTGGTCAGGGTGGCCACGGTGAAATAGAGCGCGTCGACATAGCCGGCGATGCCGTCGTGCCCCCGGAAGGTCGCATAGACGAAGCCGGTCGCCACGAAGACGAAGGTCACCAGATTGGCCAGGGCGCGCGTGATCTCCTCGACGCGGGTGTCGTCGAACCTGCGGCCCACGGTGCGCCAGAAGAAGTCCGAGTTCAGCAGGGTCCACAGCCGCAGCATCCGCAGGAAGCCCAGGTTGAACAACCATGTGGGGAACAGAAGGGTCGCCAGGACGAACAGGTCCACCCAGACGATCGGCCGCTTCAGCCAGTCCTTGATGTCGGACCAGGCGTAGGCCCGCGCCGCCAGGTCGATCGCGAGGAGCGCGGCGATTAGATAGTCGATGACATAGAAGGCCCAGCCCATGTTCCTGAGGATCGGCGCGGCCAGGAAGAAGCCGATGATGGCCAGGTCGATGACGATGACCGTCAGCCGGAACCGCACCGCCGGCGGGTGCGAGCCCTGGTAGAGGTAGCGCAGCCTGGCCCGCAGGCGCAGCCCGTCGTCCCGCGGATGGCCATTGGAGTCGGCAGAGGCTTTGGTGGAGGGCAAATCGGTATCCGCTGGTCCCGGCTGCGCCGGCGTCCGTTGTCGGGCGCCACTCAATCGTCTGGCGCGCCGTCTGTCCAACGCTTCCGACCGCCGAACGGTCGAAACCGGTCAGAGATTTCGCCGAACGACGCATCCGACTATATGGCGAGGCATGACCTCTCGTCCCTTCGTCAAGATGAACGGCGCCGGCAACGACTTCGTCGTGGTCGATGCGCTGGCGCGGCCGTTCACGCCCTCGGAGGACCAGGTGCGCGCCCTGGCCGACCGCCAGACCGGCGCCGCCCAGCGCGCCGCCATAGGTCATCAGACGATAATAGCCCAGCCCGACGGCGCCGTCGGCGGCGTTCAGGCTCTGGCTCAGGTTCAGCGTTCCGTCCAGCGACAGGTCGCCGCTGACGTTGATGCGGTCGCTGAAGCCGGGCGCGCCCAGTTCCATATTGAGCATGGAGCCGGCCGCCAGCGTCAGGTCGCC
>NZ_DLMO01000032.1:1537-11014 GCF_002479325.1 Brevundimonas sp. UBA7534 | reverse complement strand
GGCGGTGAAGGCCGCCGGCGGCCGCGTCCTGACCGGCGGCGAACGGCACGCCCTGGGCGGCCGCTTCTTCCAGCCGACCGTGACCCTGGGCGGCGACGACCGCCTGTTCCGCGAGGAAGAGACCTTCGGCCCGATGATCCCGGTCTTCGCCTTCGACACCGAAGAGGAAGTCCTGGCCAAGGCCAACGCCAGCGAGTTCGGCCTGGCCTCCTACCTGTTCACCCGCGACCTGGACCGCGCCATGCGCATCGGCCGCCGCATCGAGGCCGGCATGTGCGGGGTCAACACCGGCCTGATCTCCACCCCCGTGGCCCCCTTCGGCGGCGTCAAGCAATCCGGCTACGGCCGCGAAGGCTCGGTCCACGGCATCGACGAATACGTGGACGTCAAGGCCGTGACCCTGGCGCTGAGGTAGGTGCGCGAAGGGGTGGCACAGTACGCCGCTTTGCTGATATTCGGCCTTCCTCAGCCCCCAGGTCCGGATCGATGACGTTGAGCGATTTCCCCCCTTCCCCGGTTCGAGACGGGCGAAAGATCTTCGTATTGGCGAACTGTCAGACCGGCGGTTTGACGGCGTGCCTCGATCTCCTGCTGCCCCGCGACACGGTGACAGGCCTGCACTGGTTTTATTCGGAGGAAGGCAAGGCGAACGCCGCGGCCGGGGCCGCAGACGCCGACGTGATTGTCACCTCCGCTCCGCCTGACCTGCGCACTCAGATGGCGGCCGAGCACGGATTCGACGAATCCAAATGCCTTGTCGTTCCCAGCATTCACTTCACCGGCTTCCATCCCGACCTTACCATCGCCTATGCGGGCCAGGCGCTGATCAACGTCCTGGCGGGCGTGCCGTATCAATCGGCCATCGGTGTGTGGGCGTGGAAGCGGGGCATGACCGCCCGCGACGCGCGCCGGCTGTTCACGCGACCGACGATCAGCGCGCTGGGCTATGACCGGTATTGGCCGAAGGCGGTGGCCGAAGCGCGCGCGCATTTCGCGGCCACCGACATCCCGTTCGCCGACTATTTCCTGCCGTTGCAGGCGTCTGGGCGGCTCTTCATGCACACGTTGAACCATCCCCACATCGCGGTGATCGCCCAGCTGGCGCGCGGCGTGGCCCGCCGACTGGGCGCCGACGAGGCCGATCTGCGCCAGCCGCTGGAGGACATGGTCCCCGACGCCCTCAGCTTGGGACCGATTTGGCCGGTGTACCCCGGCGTCGCTGAATCTCTGGGCCTGCAGCCCAGCTGGCTGTGGAAGATCGGAGATGGTCTCTACACCCTGGACGAATATCTCGAAGCGCAATTCCGCGCCCTGGACGCTGTCGACGGCCCCGTGACCTGCGCCATGGCGGATACGCCGCGCTTCGGAGCCATCCTTCGCGAGATCGCCGCCTGATGACCAATCCCTACAGCTCGCTTCCCGACCATTGCTTCTGGAGCCGCGGCGTCACTTGGGTGCACCCGGCCCAGATGGATCCGATGTCCAAGGCCCCGTTCATGATTTCCGCCTCCGACAAGGTGGCGACAATGGGCAGTTGCTTCGCCCAGCACATCTCGCGGCGACTGCAGGCTTCGGGCTTCAACTATTTCGTCCCGGAAGCGGCGCCGGCGTCCATGCCGGCCGCCGAGGCCAAGGCCGCAAACTATGGTGTTTTCTCCGCCCGCTACGGCAACATCTATACCGTCCGCCAGGCGGTTCAGCTTTTCGACCGGGCCTTCGGCCATGCGACGTTCGACGAGGCGTGGGAGCGTGAGGACCGGCTGGTCGACCCGTTTCGTCCGCAGATCGACCCGTCTGGGTTCGCCGATCTGAACGCGCTGGGGGCGGCGCGGGCTGAACATCTGGTCGCGGTCCGGCGGGTGTTCGAGGAAGCTGACGTGCTGGTCTTCACCTTGGGCCTGACCGAAGCGTGGCGATCCATCGCCACGGGCGCCGTCTATCCCACAGCGCCCGGCGTGGCGGGCGGCGCCTTCGATCCGAGCCGGTTCGAACCCGTCAATTTCAAGGTCGACGAAGTCATCGCCGACCTGGATTTGTTCGTGACAAAGGTGCGTTCGGTCAATCCCACGGTCCGGATCATCCTGACCGTCTCTCCAGTGCCGCTCAAGGCGACCTTCGAGGATCGCCATGTCCTGCAGTCGACGGTTTACAGCAAGTCCGTGCTTCGGGTCGCGGCCCAACACGCGGCGGATTCCCATGTCGACGTCGTCTATTTTCCTTCGTTCGAAATCATCACCGGACCCGGCGGGGCCGGACGCTACTACGCCCAGGACCTGCGGGAGGTGAAGGATGTCGGCGTCGCCCACGTGATGCGCGTGTTCGAACGTCACTTCATCCGCGGCGCAGACGCCGACCCTGGAGCCGCAGCCGCGCCGATCTACGACACCGGCGGGCACAGCAACGTAATCTGCGACGAGGACGTGCTGGAAGCCGCCCTCCACGGCAGCCGGATGCGGCGTCAGGATGCGCCGGTCTTGGCCGAGGAGGAGGCCCTGGGCCTGTCGGTCAAGGAGGTTCGAGACGGATATCGTCTCTTTCTGCAGAGGGCGCCGGAATCCGAAGAGGTGATCATGCTTCAGCGACGCACCTTTTCTGATCGGCGAAGCTTCGCCCTTTCCCTGGTCCGATCCGACGAATTCAGTCAGGGCCGCCGGCCGGGCGCGCCGGAGCGGTTCGCCGAGTGGATCGACTGGCTGTCCGCCTAGCCTCTCACACCGGCAGCGCGCCGCGTTTGACGACGGGGCGCATGGCGACGCTGGAGGAGACGCGGTGGACGCCGGGCAGGCGGGTCAGGGCCTTGGCGTGCAGGCGCTCAAGGTCGTCGACGTCGCGGACCACCAGTCGCAGAAGATAGTCGGCCCCGCCGGTCATCAGATAGCATTCCATCACCTCCGGCACGGCGGCGACGGCCTGTTCGAACGCCGACAGCGCCGCCTCCGACTGCGACGACAGGGTGACGGTGACGAAGACGCTGATGGGCAGACCCACCGCCCGTTCGTTGATGACGGCGGCGTAGCGGCGGATGACCCCCGCCGTCTCCAGGGCGCGCAGCCGGCGCAGGCAGGCGCTTTCCGACAGGGCCACCCGCCTGGCCAGATCCGTATTGGTCATGCGGCCGTCCTCCTGAAGAAGGCGGAGCATCTTTCTGTCGACGGCGTCCAGTTCGACGGCGGAAACGGTCTTCATAGGCGGGGTTCCGTGGCGGATTCTTCGCCTTCTGCACCGATCGCCGCGAAATGAACAGGAATCTGCGTTTCGCTGAGCGATATAAGTGCGATCGACGAGGCGGTCCGCCGGGAACAGGCGGACCGAACCTTTGCCGGAGGAGACACAGATGCGCGTCGGCGTTCCCAGCGAGATCAAGACCAACGAACACCGGGTCGGCCTGACGCCGACGGCGGTGCGCGAATATGCGGCCCGCGGCCATTCTGTCACGGTCCAGGCCGGGGCGGGCGCCGGCGCCGGCTTCACCGACGACGACTACCGCAAGGCCGGCGCGACCCTGGCCCCGGACGCGGCGAGCGTCTTCGCCGGCTCCGACATGATCGTGAAGGTCAAGGAGCCGCAAAAGGTCGAGTGGGAGATGCTGCGCGAGGACCAGATCCTCTACACCTACCTGCATCTGGCGCCCGATCCCGAGCAGACCAAGGGGTTGATGGCGTCCGGCTGCGCCGCCATCGCCTATGAGACCGTGACCGACGCGCGCGGCGGCCTGCCGCTGCTGGCGCCCATGTCGGAAGTCGCCGGCCGGATCGCCGTCTTCTCGGCCGCCGAAACCCTGCTGAAGCACAACGGCGGCATGGGCCTCTTGTTCTGCGGCGTGCCGGGCGTGGCGCCGGCGCGGGTGCTGGTCCTGGGCGGCGGCGTCGTCGGCCTGAACGCGGCGCGGATGGCCATGGGCCTGGGCGCCGAGGTGGTGGTGCTGGAGCGCTCGATCCCGCGCATGGCCTATATCGACGAGGTCACGGGCGGCCGCGTCATCACCCGCTATTCCTCGATCGGCGCGATCGACGAGGAGATCGTCAAGGCCGACGTGGTCATCGGCGCCGTCCTGGTGCCCGGCGCCTCGGCGCCCAAGCTGGTCAAGCGCGAGCATCTGGCGAAGATGAAGCCGGGCTCGGTGCTGGTCGACGTCGCCATCGACCAGGGCGGCTGCTTCGAAACGTCCAGGCCGACGACCCACGAGGATCCGACCTACGTCATCGACGGCGTGGTTCACTATTGCGTCGCCAACATGCCGGGCGCCGCGCCGCGCACCAGTTCCGAAGCCCTGAACAACGCCACCCTGCCCTTCGGCCTGGCGCTGGCGGACAAGGGTCTGGACGCGCTGAAGGCCGATCCGCACCTGGCCCGCGGCCTGAACGTGCTGAAAGGCCAGATCACCTATCCGGCGGTGGCCCAGGCGCTGGGCCTGGACTGGTCCGATCCGTTCGGCGTGTGGGCGCACGGCTGATCGCCACGCGGAGGGTTCCGGCGCGCCCCGGCCCCTGCTAACCCTCCGCGCCTGACATACAGGGAGAGACTCATGGCCGCGACCGAAGGCTGGGACATGCCGACCGGCGACCTCATGAAGGGCAAGAAGGGCCTGATCATGGGGGTCGCGAACTCCAGCTCCATCGCCTGGGGCATCGCCTCGCAGCTGGCGGCGCAGGGCGCCGAGCTGGCCTTCACCTATCTGGGCGAAAGCCTGGAGCGGCGCGTGCGCCCGCTGGCCGAAAGCGTCGGCGCCAAGCTGCTGATCCAGGCCGACGTCACCGACGACGCCTCGATGGACAAGGCGTTCGAGGAGTTGGAGAAGGAATTCGGCACGATCGACTTCGTCGTCCACTCGGTGGCCTTCGCCAACAAGGACGAGTTGAAGGGCTCCTTCGTCGACAACACCACCCGCGACAGCTTCCTCTTGGCCATGAACATCTCGGCCTTCAGCTTCGTCGACGTGGCCAAGCGTTCGGCGAAACTGATGCCGAACGGCGGCTCGATGATCACCCTGACGTACCTGGGGTCCGAACGGGTCATTCCGAACTACAACACCATGGGCGTGGCCAAGGCGGCGCTGGAGGCGGCGACCCGCTACATCGCGCGCGACCTGGGCCCCAGGAACATCCGCGTCAACGCGATCTCGGCCGGCGCCATGCGCACCCTGTCGCTGGCCGGCATCTCGGGCGGGCGCGGCCTGCATTCCAAGTCGGCGCAATTCTCGCTGATCAAGGAAGAGACCTCGATGGAAGGCGTCGCCGGCGCGGCCCTGTGGCTGTGCTCGGACCTGGGTCGGTCGACGACGGGCGAGGTCGTGCACGTCGACGCGGGCTTCCACGCCGTGGGCCTGCCGGAAGACCTCGAAGGCTGACCGCGGGGCCTAGCCGCCGCCCGGTCGGCGGTCGAACGGATAGCGGTCGCGGATTTCCGCGCTGAAGAAGCGTCCCTTGGAAAAGGCCGCCCGGAAGTCGTCCGCGACCTCGGGCGGCACCTCGCGATAGTCGTAGGCGTCGCCCGACACGAACGTCACGCTGAGCCGCCGATGCGCGGCATCGTAGCTGAAGCGGCGAATGACGCTGGAGGGCATCGCGCCGCCGTCGTCAGTCCCGCAGCGAGGCCGGAACCTGGCCGCCGTTCTCGGCCAGCTTCTTCCAGACGGCCTTGGACAGGGCGATGTTCTGTTCGGCCGAGCCGTGCTCGCCGGCGTGGACGTTCAGTTCCTCGGCCAGCTCCTTGCGCGCCGCCAGGCTGGAATCCAGGTCCAGCAGCTTCAGCAGGTCGACGATGGAGGTGCGCCAGTTGCCGCCGCCGCCCTTGGACGCCGCCAGGTCGCTGAGCACGGCCTCCACGTCCACCGGCGGCAGGGTCGTCCCCACGCCCGTCGGCACGCCGGGAATGGGCGGGGCGGCGGGCGTCGCCCCCGCGCTGGGCGTCGCCGGCGCGGCGGGCGCGGCTTTCGGCTTGTGGCCGGTGATCTTGTTCCAGATCGAAGAGAAGATTCCCACGGTCGATGCTCCTGTTGACGGGTGTAACCGATAGACGCCAAACGCGACGGAACGGCCAAGGTTCAGCAACGCTTCACCCCTTGGTCGGTATCTCCAGCCCGCGCTGGACGGCCGGACGCGCCAGGCCTCGCTCCAGCCAGGCGGCGACGTGGGGAAAGTCCGAGAAGCCGACGATGTCGCCCGCCTCGTAAAACCCGATCAGGTTGCGCACCCAGCCGAGGGTGGCGACGTCGGCGATGGAATAGTCCGCCCCCATGATCCAGTCGCGGGGATTTCCCGCCGCATTGGCCAGGCGGTCGTTCAGCACGCCCAGCAGGCGGCGGCTCTCGGCGGCGTAGCGGTCGCGGGGGCGCTTGTCCTCGTAATCCTTGCCCGCGAAGCGATGGAAGAAGCCCAGCTGGCCGAACATCGGACCGATGGCCGCCATCTGGAACATGACCCACTGGATCGTCTGATAGCGTTCGGCCGGATCGGCCGACAGCAGCTGGCCGGTCTTTTCGGCCAGATAGATCAGGATGGCGCCGGATTCGAACAGGGCCAGCGGCCTGCCGCCGGGACCGTCGGGATCGAGGATCGCGGGAATCTTGCCGTTGGGGTTCAGCGACAGAAATTCCGGCCCCCAGGTCTCGTTCTTGGTGATGTCCACGAAGTGCGGCTCATAGGGCAGGCCGATCTCCTCCAGCATGATGGACACCTTCACCCCGTTGGGCGTGTTCAGCGAATAGAGCTGCAGCCGGTCGGGATGCTGCGCGGGCCAACGGCGCGTGATCGGGAAGTCGGAAAGATCGGTCATGAGAGATTCCTTGCTCAGTGCGGATCATGTGGTCGCTCGCGTCCGATCCGCCAACGCCCCGCGGCCCGCTCGCGCCCTTGCGTTCGAAAGCGCACATTCAGGGTTTGACGACGCGGCCGCCCATGCCAGCTTGGCCTTGGCCCGATCGGGGGCGACCGCAAGGGAGACGCCGCATGGCGCACAAGTTCGAAGTCTACAAGGACAAGGCGGGCGAGTTCCGCGTCCGCTTCAAGTACAATTCCGAGATCATCTTCTCGACCGAGGGCTATTCCGACAAGTCGGGGGCCAAGCGCGCGATCGATTCGATCAAGAAGCACGTCGGCGACGCGCCCGTCGAAGACGCCGACTGACCCCGCCCGGCCCGCCCGCGTCCTACAGGGCGCTGGCGGCCGCGATCAGACCCTCGACATCCGCCTCGTCCTGATAGAGGCCGAAGCCGAAGCGGATGACGTCGTCGCGCACGTCGGCCACCACGTCCGCCTCCAGCAGCCCCGCGCGCCAGGCGGCCGCGTCGGGATGGCGCAGAGCCAGGAAGCGGGCGCGCGGCGCATCGCCCCGGACGGGATTGAGGATCTCGGCCTCCGACAGCGGGCCGGCGCGTCCGGCCTGCACCGCCTGCTGAACCGTTGCGGCCAGGGCGCGCGAATGGTCGGCGACGGCGGCGGTGTCCAGACCCGCGTCCGCCAAGGCCCGGCGCGCGGCGTTGAAGCGATAGAGGGCCGAAACATCGAACGTCGCGCCCCAGAAGCGGCCGCCGTCCCTGCGGTACTGCACCCCGCCCGGCGGGCCCGACAGGTCGCCGAACTCCGAGAACCAGCCCGTCACGACCGGGCGTGGCGCGAATCCGTCCGGCGCGTGCAGGAAGCAGGCCCCCTCCCCGGCCATGGCGTATTTGTACCCGCCGGCGACGTAGAAGATCCGGTCCGCCACGGCCGACAGGTCCGTCGGCGTCGCCATGAAGCCGTGATAGCCGTCGATCAGGACCCACGGCCCCTCGGGCCGCGCCAGGGCCGCCAGGTCGTCGATGCGGTCAAACAGGCCGCCGGTGCGGAAGAAGACCTGGCTGACCACGATCCAGTCGTGTCCGCCCGCCCTCGCCGCGTCCACGAACCGCTCGGCGAAGGTGTCGAACGGCTGCAGCGGCACGCGCGTCACCACGGCCAGGCCCGCCTCCTCCCAGCGATCGGCCTGACGGCGGAAGGAATGGAACTCCCCGTCGGTCGACAGAATCCGCACCGGCCCGCGCTCGAAGGCTGAAAAGACCCGCAACAGCAGGTCGTGGGTGTTGGAGGAGAAGACGATGCTGTCCGGCGACGGCAGGTTCAGTTCCGCCGCCACATGACCCTGGGCCTGGGGGATCACCTCGTCGAACAGCAGGTCCCACTTGCGGTCGGCGTGCCGATTGGCGTCCAGCCAGGCCTGCTGCTGCGCCTCGAAGCTGGCGTCGGGCCAAAGGTGGTGGCTGTGCGCGGCGAAATGCAGCCGCCCGGGCGCCAGGTCCAGCGCGCGCGAGAAGAGGGACTTATGGGTCATCCCTCTTCTTACGCGTCGATCCGACGTCTCACCAAGCGATCACGCAGCAAGCCGTGGCGCAAGCCCGCCCTTTAGACCAGCGCCCCGTGGCAGTGCTTGAACTTGCGGCCCGAGCCGCAGGGGCAGGGCGAGTTGCGGCCGGTCATCTCCCAGCCCGCCGGCAGCATCTCGACCGGCAGCTTGGAGCGGTCGTCGCCGATCAACTGGCCCTCGGGGTTCTGCGCCGCCGGATTGACCATCTCGTTCTCGCCGGTGCCAGGGTTCAGGTGGATTTCCTGGAACTCGGGCAGTTCGGGCGGCGGCTGGAAGCGGAACTCGACCGTCATCAGCCAGCGGGTGACGTTGTGGCGCAGGTCGTAGAGCAGGCTTTCGAACAGCGAGAAGGCCTCGGTCTTGTACTCGTTCAGCGGGTCGCGCTGGCCATAGCCGCGCAGGCCGATGACGCCGCGCAGGTGGTCCAGGTGGACCAGGTGCTCGCGCCACTGCATGTCGATCATCTGCAGCATGAACTGCTTTTCCAGACCGCGGGTCTGGTCGGCGCCGATCTGTTCCAGGCGTTCGGCGGCGCGGGCGTCGGCGGCGGCCAGCAGCCGCTCCTCGATCTCCTCGTTGGACACGCCTTCCTCGGCGGCCCAGTCGTGCAGCGGCAGTTCCAGCCCCAGGGTCGAGCGGACCTTCTCGTCCAGGCCGTCGATGTCCCACTGCTCGGCATAGGCCTTGGGCGGCATGTAGCGTTCGACCAGGTCGGACACCACGTCGCGGCGGAAGTCGCCGACCAGTTCGGACAGGTCCTCGGAGTCCATGAACTCCTGGCGCTGCTCGAACACGGCCTTGCGCTGGTCGTTCACGACGTCGTCGTATTTCAGCAGGTTCTTGCGGATGTCGTAGTTGCGGGTCTCGACGCGCTTCTGGGCGGTCTCGATGGCGCGGTTCAGCCAGGGGTGGGTGATGGCCTCGCCCTCGCCCACGCCGAAGGTCTTCATGATCGAGTCCAGACGGTCGCCGGCGAAGATGCGCAGCAGGTCGTCCTCGCAGGACAGATAGAATTTCGACACGCCGGGGTCGCCCTGACGGCCCGTGCGGCCGCGCAGCTGGTTGTCGATGCGGCGGCTCTCGTGGCGCTCGGTGCCCAGGACGAACAGGCCGCCGGCGGCCAGGGCCTTTTCCTTC